>DASPMU010000084.1:0-13249 GCA_035626895.1 Alphaproteobacteria bacterium | reverse complement strand
ACTCCAATATCTCCAGGAACGCTAATTATGATGGAAAGAATAGTTAATCCGATAATATCATCAATAACTGCAGCCCCGATCATGACTTTAGCGCTTTCTGTTTTTATTTTTCCTATTTCCTTTAAGACAGCAGTTGTGATTCCAAGGCATGTAGCAGTAATCGTTGCTCCTACAAATAATGATTCATATAGCGGATAGCCAAATATCCTTGATACAAAAAATCCTCCAACAAGCGGCAAAAGCGCTCCAAAGAGAGCAACATAGAAGTTTTTCCTGTTGAACACATCTTTAATGTTGGAGTTTAAGCCTGCAATAAATAATAGAACAATACTGCCAAGCTGAGCAATTATAGACATTATATTATCATAATGCGCGACCCCAAGGACGCTCTCTCCTATTAATATTCCTAGAGCAATTATTATGACTGTTGCCGGCAGCTTAAGTTTTTTAGATATCAAATAGCCAACTATTGCTGCAAGAAGCATTATTGATAGTACTAGAAATATCTGAACCTCAGCCATCATTGATTTTCTAATCACATTATTAAAAAGTTTACTAAAAAACATATAGGAAAATATATAAACCACTCTTACGAATTTACATTATGAATGAAACACTTGCAAGTTCTGTATCGGATTATTTAAGCAATGATCTGTATACAAGAGGGGTTGATATAGTGTTTGCCCCTGTCAATACTCCAGCAATGCTTTGGATGCTTTTGCCTCTTCTTGCAACCCTGTTCTTAATGGAATTTTACTTCGGAAGATACAAAGATGAAGAGATGGGATGGAACACTGCATTTAGCAACGCGATAGTTTTGGTTTTCATTGCAATAGATCTTTTCAGAAGACTATACGAGCCGACAGGCCTTGGAGTTACAGAATTTATAGCTACAGGAACCGATATCAAGATAATAGTCCCGCTTTGGATAATGCTGCTTGCAATAATATTATTGTTCATAAATTTCTTCCACTTCATGCCGAAGAAATTAGCATATATAATTTCAAGTCCTGCGTATATAAACATGGTCGGGCTTCTTGGAATCATAGTTGTCTATAGCAAAGACATCCCATTAGATTGGACGACAATTTTTGCATGTGCTATATTATTCCTTGCAGCAAATGCTATAGCCTTGCTGTTGTACTATCTTATACCATCCTATAAGCCAACTATCAGCAAGATATTGACTCCTGAAGATGTCGAGAAATATGGCGAAGAGCTTCGAAGAAAGAAGAATAAGTAATTCTAAGAAATAAATTTAGAAAAAATAATTAAAATTAATTGTGATGTTTGCCGCTGTGATGCGTAACTTCTGCTAAGACTTTCTTTAAAGCATTGTCAAGCGCGATAAACAAGTTCTTGTCAACAATTTCTGAATGAAATGACTTTCCATTATCCAGTACCTTAACATGGATTTCATGCTTAGAACTATTTTCTACTTTATGTATTTCTTTTAGAGAAATATGAACTTTTTCAAAGTTTTGCGCATGCTCCTGTATTTTTCTAGTGTAGTGTCCGACTAATTTCTTTACTACAACAACATCAGCAAGGCTTACTTGCTTGAAGCCTACAAGCTCAATATTTCCGCCTAAACTTACAGATTCGTTTATTTTTTCTGCATTATTTGCTTCTGCATCCATTAAAATCACCTTATTTCTATTCTATATATTTCTATAAATAATCACTTTAAAGAGGTTATATAAAAACATTTTGGTTAATAAATTTTAATAAAAACCAAATAAGAAAATTTAAATAGTGACTCTTAAAGAGTAGCAAAGTGAACAGAAGAAAGTTCCTGGTCAATCTAGGTGTTGGAGTAGTCGGGTTTGGAGGACTTGCAGGGTTTGCTGTTGCAAAAGAATACGCCCATTCCCCCAGATGGAAGCTTTTTGAGGAAGGAAGATTAAAGAATAATCTCGCTCTTATTGTTTCAGGGATAGTTGCCCGTGAAATGTATGGCAATAACAACACGCGCATAAATCTGCAAGTTAAAAGATTTCTCTGGCCTAATTCTGCAATTTATGGAGAAACATCCGAAAATAATATCTATACTTATTCTGATTCTAACAGCAGCAATTATTTCAAATTAGAAAGAAAAAACATAGAAGACACCACACTCTGGAAAGGCAAAGTTAATGACATGAGTGATGATCTAACTGTTATTGAACAAGATCATGGAATCTACGAAATATATCCTCCAAATAATGACCCCGAGTCCGTACTTTCTATAGATCTTACTAGAGGAATAATCAGCGGAGATTATAAAAGACCAGATAAAATCATAAATATTAATGGAACATATGATCGGGAACATGTTAAAATAGAGCTAACAGGAAGGACAAGCGGCATAATGATTCTTGAAGGAAGAATCACAGATAAGATTTATTATGTATAATTTTGTTAATTTAATTCTCAAATTACAAACATTTATAAATAACTACTCTTAAGTAGTATTATGAATAAAAAACTCAAATTAGTATTAGCAGCAGGAGCTATAGCTTGCGCATTAACACCCCTAATGGAATATAGCGATCTGCCAGCCTTAACAAAAGGACCAAGCGCAGGCAGAACGAAAAATAGCATAGCGGCATTAGTTTCAGGAATAGTAGGTAAAAAATTATACAATAGCTCAACTATTGATGTGAATGTAGAAAAATCATTTTGGCCTGACTCGAGAATAATTGGAGAGACAACAAATAATCAAATCCATACATATAACAATTTAACATTCACTAGTTCCAAATTCGACGCGGAAGTAAACTCTCAAGGATTACTCGAAGGAAAAGTAGACAAATCAGAATTTGATTGGGAAATAAAGCAAATAAACGATAGTACATATCACATAGGAAGATTTGGATTAAAATTAGATACAGAATTGAAAATAAAAATGGCCGATGGAAAAATCAAAGGAGAATACCTTAGACCTGACTTGAATTTTGATTGGAACATAAAAGGAACATATGACAAAAGAGGAAATGTTAATATAGAAATCGATGGCCCGTTAACACTGGGAATAACACTCAAGGGAGAAATAAGAAATCAAAAAGGAGCATTACCTTTATAAATCACCCTTTTATCCTATTCTATATCAGAAATGTGGGCGACAGCTTGCCTGAATCTGAGAAGCTAAATCTTAAGGATGAAGCTAGAAAACACACATAAAACAACGGAGGCTACAAAAAATGGCACTATATGCAAAAGTAAAGAATGTCTGGAAAGTTTCTACACCAGAGTTCAAGGAATTCCACAGAAAGAGATTAACTGAGTGGAGAGCAGAAGATACAACAGTTAGAATTTCTAAACCTACAAGAATTGACAAAGCAAGAGCTGTAGGATACAGGGCAAAGCAAGGAGTAATCGTTGTTAGGCAAAGAGTTGATAGAGGAGGCAGAATGAGACCTGCAATCAGATCAGGTAGAAGAACTGCGCACAACTATCAGCACAAGAATCTAGCTAAAAATTATCAATTAATCGCTGAAGAGAGAGCAAACGAGAAGTTCACAAATTGTGAAGTCTTAAACAGCTATTTCGTAGGCAAGGACGGATTATATTATTGGTATGAAGTTATTTTACTCGACAGAACTTCCCCAGTCATACAGAAGGATGAAGTATATCATAGCATCATCACTCAGACAGGAAGAGTCTACAGAGGAATAACATCCGCAGCAAGAAAGTCTAGAGGCCTGCGAGGAAAGGGCTTTGGTTACGAAAGATCAAGACCATCCAACAAGGCAGCTGGCGGACACGCAAACTAATTTGCGTTCCTTATTTTTTTATTTTTTAAGAATTTTCTAATAACATTTATATTTGTAACATATTTTTTTGAAATATGATTACAGCAGATAATCTCATATTTGAAGGAGAATATAGTGTAGATGTAAAAAACAGCGAAGTAACTCAAACTTTTAAAGATGTTTGTAAGATGTTAAATACGTTTCTAAGCAGAGAGCATTACTACAGCACTAATCAGATAAATGCTGACTTAATCAAAGGAGAAAGATTATTTTTATCTACAAAATATCATCACGATTTTGCCTTAATAAATAAAAAAGCAAACAAAGTAAAAAATCTATTCAAAACACCAAAATCATTCGAAGAACAACTTTTAGAACAATTCAATCAAATCAGACATGATTTACCTCAAGAAATAGAAATACGATTAAAATTAGACGCAACAGAAATAATTGTACAAATTATATCCAGACCTTATGCATTAATACATTTAGCTAAAGGAACAATAACAATAGATGCCATCAATTCATTCCAGTATAGCACAATAGAAAGTAATAATTTAGATTTTATTAAATATATAGCTACAACACTGCATGCCAAAGAAATAAAAGCACCACAAGCAAGATCGTTCAAAAAAAGATTCAGGCTTAGTGAAAAGCTAGAAAATATAGGTCATTCGGAACTTTCAGCTTTGCTAGATAGAGGGCACTCAAAAATAGAAAATGGTCAAATAGAAGACGGATTGAGTGATTTAAGAACAGTATTAGAAAAAATCACAGTCAAATTAGTGGAAAAAATTGGCCAAAGTCCAGAAACACAGACTAAAATTAAAGAAAACTTAGATATATTAAGGAAAAACAAATATTTAGATGACAGAATGTTTGAAATGGTAAAAAACATTTTAGCTAGTTTTATTGATAATTATTTATCTCAAATACCTTCTCATCACAGAGATAAATACGAACTATTAAATGCTATCGATGCTAAATTTGTTTTTTTATTCTTTGAAGATACCTTAGAACACTTAATAGAAAAAATCAGTAAAAGAATTTAATCAGAAAAATAAATTAAGAAAAAAATATTAAAGACTTCACTCAGCCTTTTTCTTTGAAGACTTCTTTGGAGTTGCCTTTTCAGGTTGCTGCTCGTGGCTGTGGCCGTGTGCGTGCTCGTGCTTTTCATCGTGGGAGTGTACGTCCTTTGATTCATGCGCGTGTGTATGCGGCGTCTTGTCCTCAGTTCCTGTGCTCTTCTCCTTTGCTGCCTTTGTAGACTTCTTTGGTGCTTCTTCAGTCTTTTCAGATTTTTTCTTATGAGCATACTTGTGTCCGAATAATTCAGCCTTTACATCTCCGTTGTCTTCTTTTATAACTACAACCTTGATTCTTGCTGGCGGATTTTTTATGCCGTGCTTCCAAAGTTCCTTATTTAGATTTAATCCAATATGGACTTTATCTAAAGGAGTCTTCATGTGTCTTGCAAGGAATTCCTTAAGTGTTATTACTGCTTTCTTTGTCTTTTTGTATTCTGCAGTCTCATGGAATCCTTTTCTTAATGGTACTGTGTAAACTCGTTCAATTGTCATTTTGCACCTTTAGATCTTTAACTTAGTCCTTCTCCAGCTTCTCTTCTTTGCTGTGTGTCTTCCTGGATGAACTCTTCTAGTCTTTCCGTATTTCTTTGGAACTGACCAAAATGGTGCCCATCTAGTCTGGCTGCCTGCTTTTGCAAGTCTTTGTTTTTTGCTTGGGTGTTTAGTCTTTGCCATATTTATTCACCCTTCTTAGTATCAACTTTTTCAGCTTTCTTGTGATCTACAAATCCTGCCTTTGCAAGTAATTTTGCGCCCTTAGGAGTTATTACTCTTCCCTTATGTACGCCTTTTTCTGCCTGCACAGTAAGGCCTGCCTTGTCAAGCTCCTGAAGAGCTTTTCTTAAGATATTACCAGAACCCTTGACGAATTTTTCTGGCTTGTAGCCTCTATTCTTTCGTCCGCCGTACTTGGTTCTAAGCTTTGAAACGCCTATTGGACCATTTAAAGCAACTGTTCGCATTACTGCTGCTGCTCTTACAAAAAACCAATCCTTATCTTGTGGTGGTCTTTGCTTATGGTTTCCAGTCTTGACGAAAGGCGTCCATTCTGGTTGTTTAATTATTTGTTTTAAGTCTTTAGCAAGATTATGTACTAAAACTCCTGCATCACTATCTTGTAATCCCATTTTGTTTAACCTCGATTTGTGTTAAATAATACTCGATTGCAACTCAAAGTATTACCTACCCTCGAAACTATAAGAGGAAAAATCAGTGGTTTATAAAGGTTTCCTCTAAATAAAGCATCTTTTAGAATCAGTCATCAAGCAAATGAAGGAAATATCTTTCCGGGTGAGGCACTTTTTGCATCTCGCTATCATCAGGAGTAGGAATATACTTTCTTTTTCGGGCAGCATTAAATAAATGAGCTACTGCATCATCAACAGGCTTTGCAGCAATATTTGCAGTAAAGTAATCGCCTGGATGAATGAAGGTCTTTGGAACAATCAAATCTATCCTGTCAGCCTCCAGTTGTGTGAAGAGAGTTATAACATTCATATATCCTTTTCCGCCATGATCATCAGAAAGCAAATTTTCTTTTTTTTCCTTATCCAATTTCAGCAGAGAATAATCTGTCCTGGGACTGAAATTCATAGTCAATGATGAGCGATCTTTCGTATATTCCAGGCAAAATCCTACATTAGAATTGTGGCCCGAAAATGATATTTTCGGAGAAAAGATCTTATTAGCTATATCTACATCAAATATTTGATAAGAGAGAGTATTTTTATCAGATAAATCCTTGAAAAGATTATAATATTCTTTTCGTATTTTTTTATAAGGAGATTTCATTCCTGCGTTCAGTCCGGCCTTTTCAAGATAATCTAAATCATATAAAGTATTTCCTATGACTATTTTACCTTTCAAAGTACTATCTAGTGCTTTACGATATTGAATTTGTTCTTCAGATCTAAACAATCCCTCTAAAAAATCTAGAACCATAGGTATACAGATTGAGACGATGTTTATAAATTTTATTAAATATTAATTATATGTATCATGTGCAAATATCGACTATAAATTTAAAAATGCCAGATCTTTTCGCATTTAGACAAAGCAAATTTATAAAAACGAAATTTTTCTAAAAATAATGGAAAGACGAATTGAAGAATATAATGATAATTTTTTGGCACAGGCGCCAATAGACAATTCGCAATACAAAGATTCCAACGTAAATCTTGACGACATTGAAACCCTTCTTTTTCCGCATTCGCAAATCAGGGAAGCGCAGGATAATTTAATTCAAAACATTAGAAATGCAATAAGTAAAAAAGGAAATTTGCTTGTTCATGCCCCGACGGGTCTTGGAAAGACTGCTGCATCGCTTAGCGCAGCTCTTACTCACGTGATGAAAAAAGAAAATAGGAATTTGACAATATATTTTTTGACTTCAAGACATACGCAGCATAAAATAGTAATTGAAACATTGAAAAAAATAAATGAAAAATTCAATCTTAACATCGTCGGCTCCAGCATTATCGGGAAAAAAAATCTTTGCCTTCAGCCGAATGTAGAAGGCTTGCCCGGAAAAGAATTTTCAGAATTCTGCAAGCTTCTCGTCGAGAATGGGAAATGCGAGTACTATTCTAATGTAAAATCAGGAAATAAGCTCATGCCTGCAGCAGAATATACCGTAGGAGAATTAAAAAAGATATCAAGAGGAGTAATAACCACAGAGAGCATAATAAGCGAAAGCTCGCAGAAAAAACTTTGCCCCTATGAAATATCACTGCTGACTGCAAAGCAGGCAAAGGTAGTGATCACCGACTACAGCTACATCTTCAATCCTAACATCAGGGACAATTTTTTCAGGAAAGTCAACAAGGAATTGAAAGATGCAATAATAATTATTGATGAAGCCCACAATCTCCCGTCAAGAGTGAAAGATTTAATGTCAGAATACCTATCAAGTATCACTATTAAGCGTGCAATAAGCGAGGCAAGAAAATTCAATCATGTGCAGATAATCAGCGCACTTGAAGAAATAGGAAATATACTCGAATCATACGGAAGGCCGCTTGCAAAAGAGCAAATCAGCAAATATGCAAGAAATAGCCCTGATACAACTCCGCAGACGATTACATTAAATAGTTTTAGCAGCGCAAATGAAGTAAGCTCAGAAAGCGCAAATAAATTTGAATCTGCTCCGACGGAAAAATACATAACTAAAAATGAATTTATCGACAAAGTTGAATCAATAAAAGATTATACAGAGCTAATCTCTGAATTATTATTCATTGCTGATTCGATAAGAGAAGATCAGCATATGTCATATATCGGTTCTGTCGGGACATTCTTGCAGACTTGGCTCAATGAAGATACTGGATTCACAAGAATTTTGACAAGCACTAAATTAAAAGATAATACTGAAATAATTACTTTAAGCTATAGGTGCCTTGACCCCAGCATAATTGTCGCTCCTGTCGTGAGCAGCGCGTATTCAACAGTCATGATGTCTGGAACTTTCACGCCAACTTCGATGTATAAAGAACTATTCGGCATAGAAGCAGAAGAACTTACATTAAAGAGCCCTTTCCCGCCAGAAAACAGATTGAATCTGGTAATTCCTAAGACTAGCACTAAATATGAATCTAGAAGTCAGGATCAGTATAAGGAAATTGCAAGAACTCTCATCGAAATAAGTGAAAATGTAGATGGATGCATTGCAGTATACTATCCTAGTTATTATTTAATGGGCGAGATTGCAAAATTTCTTGACACCAAGATAAGTAAGCCAGTATTTACAGAAAATCCCGGGATGAACAAGGCAGATAAGCAAGAGTTCATGAATAATTTCGCGTCATATAAAAATCGTGGGGCACTTTTGAATGCAGTAATAACCGGAAGCTTTGCCGAAGGAATTGATATGCCCGGCGTTTTGAAAGCAGTTGTCGTTGTAGGTCTCCCATTGCAAAAGCCCGATCTTGAAACAAAAGCATTAATTGATTACTACGACTTGAAATTCAAAAAAGGATGGGACTATGGATACTTATATCCTGCATTCACAAAAACAATACAGGCGGCAGGACGATGCATAAGGACAGAAACCGACAAGGGAGTAATAATATTTTTAGATGAAAGATATTCATGGAACAATTATTTTAGATGCTTCCCTTCGACATGGAATATGAAAGTTAGTTTGCTGTATAAGGACGCAATAAAGAATTTCTTTGAGAAGCAATTAGCCTAAATACTATGCATGTCAATTATTACCAGCGCCAGGTTTTTCTTTATCCCCTGAATTCATCAATTCTATAAACTGATTTCTATTTTCAAGATAATGTATTCTAGCCTTATTAAATACATTAGAGTATAGAGAAGCAGTATACATTAACAGAGATTTTCTTCCATTGGTCGTAGGATTATATTTATGAACAATATCCTTGCATGTAATTACATCGTCTGAAGTATAAGCATCATATTGGGAAGAGGCATATGACATTGATGAAGGTATGCATAAATTTCCGTAAATTCCAAGGAAAAATATATTTTTTGTATTTAATTTATTCAATCTTTTTACAAGAGATTGACTAGAAAAACAACTGGATTCATTCTTCTTGAAATTATTTTTTTCAAAATCAGGCAGTCTTTTTTTTATTTTTTCAATTGTACAGCTTCTGCCGTATTCACAGGTAAATACAGGAACATTGTTCTCATTAAAATAATCAATCATCATAAGCTGTGAGTCAATAAGAAGAGTCTTTCTATCATCAGAAATATCCTTGAGGAAATCTTCCTGCATGTCAATTATTATTGCCGCGAGATTTTTCATTTTATTTTTCCCCAGGAGAATAGAATACAAATTTTGACGCATCAGACACATCACTTCCTTGGATTGGCAAGAGTGCAGGAATTTTTTGTTTCATTAAAAATTCTTTTCCCAAGTAAATTATCATTTCAGCCATCTTTCTTTGCTCGTCAAAAGGATGATGTTCTGCCTGATAAGGATGAAGGAAAAAATAAGACCGATAATTCATTTTTTGTATTTTCTTTTCAGTTTTTTTATCTAAATAATATAAATTATATTCTCGATTATGCAAAGTCAAAGTATGCATTCCGTCATCGAAATTAAATGTCTGGGCATTCGCTGAGTTCGTTCTTTTAATAATAGTGAACCTATCCAGTTCCTGCAATTTCTTTTTAGCAGCAGTATAATCAAGGCTTAAGACAACAGGATAATTATCATATACTCCAAGCCTTGAAGTTAATTCATTATCAGGACAATTCTTCAGTTCTTCGAGGTATTCTTCCAGATTCATTTTATTTCTTCTTTTCAATATATTCTATGAATTTCTTATGATCATCATGATAAAATATCCTGTCCGCATACTTCTTATCCATCTCATTATATGAAGACTTGAAGTATTTTTTTCTTTCTTCAAGATCTGATTTTGCAAAAATGCTAGCCATTGGAGATCCAATCAAATCATCAGCTACGTGCACTTCATAATGCCTTGAAGCGTCAACTGCCGATTCATAAACACAGCTCATTGCATTCACACCCATAATAAATAATTTTTCTGCACCCAGCACACATAGCAATTTATCTACATCTGATGCCTCAAAGACGCTGTATGTTGATTTTTTTATGGGAAAAACATCCCGATATTTTACTAGCTGGCTTCTTATAGGATTTAATGTCTTTCCGCAGCTTTCATAGCGGACATTGATAATTGGAAGATTATTCTGCATGCTATATTTAATGAAATTCATCTGTGAAGCAATCATGGCAGCCTGTTTTACAGGATCTAGTTTGCTCACAAATTCCTTTTGCATATCTATGATTAGTATGGCTAAATCATTCATAATCAAGCACAAGTTATCTCATATATAAAGTTTACTATTTTGTTATCACTTATTAGTAATACTGTATATATAATATATACTTAGATACAAAAAACACAACTAAATAAGCACACCGATACACTCAAAGTAAACCAGTATACTAAAACGTAACATTTATATATTACTTAGTATTCTTAGTAGTATGACAATATTGTTCGACCAATTCAATCTGCCAGAGAATATCTACGAAGTAATCTTTGCAACAGAGCAGCAAGTAATAGTTGCTAAGCTACTCATTGAAGAGATGAAGCAGCATGGCGGAGAGATTGGAAAGACAGAAATGTCAGTATTTGCAACAGCATTACACGAAGGAAAACTGATTGATGAAGAAACAACACAGTTCGGCCAGAAGAAACGAGTAACATTAAGCTACAACAAGAGACAATTTTACGATCGTATATTGACGCCTATGAAGAGCATGGGTTTAATCGACTACGATATGTACAAGAAGACATACAAGATCAGCGACAAGTTCAATAAAAACATGATGAGAGTCGGCATGCTTTGGCTTTACGAAATGAGAAAGCCTGCAACAGCGCATACGATAAGCATCAAGAAATAAGATTCGAAAGAATCTTTTACAGCTAAGAATTGTGACACAATTTTTAGTATTACAATCAAGAAGCAGCTTCCTATACGTGTATCTAAATTCTTAAAACCACCCCACCAAAAAACGTGTAGGAAGCCTTACAGCTTCTTTCTAATCAAAAATGTATACTAGTGACTATAAGTAACAACCAATATAGAGGCGACAAAATGAACAGCGACTTATTTGCAATAAGAGATCTAAAATCAATCGAAGATCTCGAGGAAGAAGAAAGTGATTGACTTCAACCAGATACCAATGACCAGACTGGATAACATCCCTGTTACCAGACTCTCAGATATTCCAGTAACAATTCTTGACGACATACAATCACAGATGGATCCTAACGCATTAGTAAACAGAGTATTCATGAAAGAATCAGTCGAAAGAAACATTCCGATAAATGAATTGATTCAGAGAAGAGATTCTCAATCAAATTTATATAGATAGACGATAAAATAAACAATAGGTGATATTTAATGAGCAAAAACGATAGCAAATTATTCGCATTAATCGGCGTGATTCCATTAATCGGATGGATAATAGTTCTTTTAGCACGCAAGAAAGATTCTTATGCAATGCACTATGCAAAGCAAGGCTTGATCCTGTTTATTGCAGCAGTAATTGTAGGAATTGCATCCTGGGCAACAGGATGGGTCCCGCTTGTAGGCTGGCTAGTTGAAGCAGTCTTGAAAATAGGATGGTTCATATTATTCGTATTCGGAATTGTTTACTCATTATCCGGAAAGAAACAATACATTCCTTTGATCGGGAATCTTTTCTAAATTTTTTAATATTTCTTTTCAATTTCTAAACCAACTACTTTTTATACTTCTTATTAATTCTTCGAAGCTAAGGGCTGGTAGTTAAACCTGGTATAACGCGCCCATGGCATGGGTGAGGCTTCGGGTTCAAATCCCGACCAGTCCATTTATCAAAACCACCTAATATACTCACTCTCGTTCGTAAGTTTATGTTAGCACATAACCTTTTTAAATTCTCATAAATTCATCAGGAGTAATGAAAACAGACAAAGAGTTAAAGAAGGCATTCAAGCTTGAAGCTAGCCAGAATCCTGATAAATATTACGCTACAGGAGCTTTGAAGAAGGAAGGCTTTCATAGAGGACAGTGCGAGCATTGCAAGAAATTCTATTGGTCTACGCATAAGAGAACTGTTTGCGGCGATTCTGAATGTATCAAAGGACTCACGCTTTTCAGTCATAATCCTAAGAGAAACGAATTAACATACATCCAGGTTTGGGATGAGTTCAAGAAGATGTTTTCTAATCTTGGCTACACGCCGATTGCAAGATATCCTGTTGTTGCTAAATGGAATCCTACAACTGATTTCACGATGGCGTCAATTGCTGCATTCCAGCCTTACGTTATCTCAGGAGAAGTTGAGCCTCCGGCTAAGACGCTCGTAATCCCGCAGTTCTGCTTAAGATTCGGGGACATTGATAATGTCGGAATCACAGGATCGCACTGCACAGGCTTTGTAATGATAGGCCAGCATGCATTTGTAAATCCATCAGAATGGAACCAAGAAAAATTCTTCATGGATGTTTACAATTATGTTACAAAAATAGTCGGATTAAGCAAAGATGAACTAGTCTTGCATGAAGATGCTTGGGCTGGCGGCGGAAACTATGGCCCTTGCATGGAATTTTTCAGCAACGGCATTGAGTTATTTAATCAAGTTTACATGATGTTTGAGCATTCTGATGAAGGAGACAGGGAACTTAAGATCAAAGTTCTTGACATGGGCCTTGGAATGGAGAGAATTGCATGGTTTAGCCAAGGAACAGTAACATTATATGACGCAGTATTCCCAACAGTTCTTGAATACTTGAAATCGCAGACGCAAGTTCATTTCGACATGGCTTTGTACAAGAAGTTTGCTCCTTATGCAACTCTTCTAAATGTTGATGAAGTTGAAGACATGAACAAAGCATGGGACGATGTTGCAGAAAAAGTAGGAACAAGCGCAGA
>DASPMU010000083.1:0-8984 GCA_035626895.1 Alphaproteobacteria bacterium | reverse complement strand
TTATGTTATCTATATCAGAATGCTTCGTTTCCCAGTCAAGAAGCTCTTTTGCAAGTTTCGAAGATGCTACAACGACAGCAGGATCTCCTGCTCTCCTGTCGATTATTTTGTAAGAAATTTTCTTGTCAAGCAAGGTCTCGCATCTTTTGACAATTTCGAGGACGCTATGTCCTTTTTCAGTCGATAAGTTTACAATAATATTTTTCCTGCGTGAAATGATATAATTCATTGCCTTGATGTGAGCGTCTGAAAGATCTTTGACATGGATGTAATCCCTTATTCCAGTGCCATCTTCAGTTTCGTAAGTGTCTCCATAAATGTTAAGTGATTCTCTTCGCGCAGATGCTACTTCCATTATTATTGGAAGAAGATTGCCAGGATTTTTTTCCATCTGTTTGTTTGGGATATATCCTGCAGCGTTGAAATATCTAAGGGAAGCAAAGTTTATCCCGTTTAATCTTGAATACCATTCAAGTAATCTTTCACATTCAAGCTTTGTAAAGCCATAGAAATTCTCCGGATTTAGAGGATGATTCTCGTCCATCGGAAGATACCTTGGATTTCCGTATACTGCAGCCGATGATGAAAATACAATATGCTTGACTCCGTATTTTACCATTGCATTCAGTATGTTTAATGTTCCTATGACATTATTTTTGTAATAAATATCAGGATTTATCATAGAGTCGCCAGCATTCTTTAATGCCGCAAAATGAAATACAATGTCAAAGCCTTTGGAAAATACATTATTTAGATCTTCTACGCTGGTTATATCTCCCAGGACAAGTTCTATTCCTGCAGGGAGATTGTCTTTCGATCCAGTATTAAGATTGTCAAATACTACAATACTATTATCAGAAGTATTTAGATCTTCAACTACATGGCTTCCGATGTATCCTGCTCCCCCAACGACTAATATTTTCATAATATCTCCAATTAAAATTATTCTACATAAGTGTTCTTACTTCTTCTTTTTCTTCTTTGCATCTCTTATTGCAATTTCACGGACTAACTTAGTTATTTCCCTGTCTTGATTATCTGTCTTTACATATAACCTGAAGACAAGATAGAATAGCAGTATTATACTGACATATATTGCAAGGTCAACTCCTCTTCCAATTCCGACTTTGCTTGATATCCATGCGATTATATAAGGGAATACTGCAGCAAATATAACGACTGCCCAAATCAGGCTCCAGAACGCAAATTCTCCTATAGAGATATCTTTATCTCTCAGCCTTAAAATTCCTCTGCTCCATGCAAATAATGCAAAGACAATAATCAATATCTGAACGATGTTAAATTCGACCATTTTTAATCACTCCATCCCACATTTTACATATCAACATAATCTAAAATCCATTAGTCTAATCCATTAATTGAAAATTTTTCTCCGGATCATATTCATGAATACTTTCAAGGCCTGTTTTATTCCACCATGCCCGTGATTCAATGAATAATCAGTATATAATATAATTACAGGAACTTCCTTGTATCTTAAATTTTTCTTATACATCTCTTCAACAATCTGCGAGGCATGTTCCATCCTGTCTGATGTTATGTTTATTTTTTGCGCAGCTTTTCTATTCATTGCCCTAAATCCATTATGGGCGTCAGTCATTTTTACTCCATAGAAAAGCCAAACTACAAGTACAGCAGTCTTAAGAGTTAATTTTCTCATGAAAGGAATTTTTGCTTTTGTTAGAAATCTGCTTCCTACAGTTATATCATATTTTCCTGAAGCGACTGGAGAAATCATTGCTTTCAAATCTTCAACCCTGTGCTGTCCGTCTGCATCGAAATGAACGATTATGTCTGCGCCATTTCTTAGGGCATATTCCATCCCGGTTTTTAGAGCTGCGCCCTGGCCCCTATTGACAACGTGTTTTAGAACTACAGCTCCTGAATCTAAAGCTACCTGAGAAGTATTATCTTTTGAACCATCATCAACTACAACAATATTATGATAGCCTGAATTTTGGAGGCTTTTGATGACTTTTGAGATTGCGCGGCCTTCGTTATAAGCAGCTATTACTATAAAAACATTCATGATCTTGTTATACGGGAACGGTTAATAAATTTAATGGAAGATAGAACAGGATTGGATAAAATATACTTAAATAGAAATATTGTGAATTAGGAATCTTTTCGCCTATATCCTTCTATAGCGTCCATTGGCCAGCTTCCCTTATCATATAATGCTATGCTAAAGCCTGCATCAATTAATATATCCTGGCCAGTTATCCCGCTGTTTCTTGGAGATAATAAATTAACTATCTGAAAAGATACTTCTTCAGGAACAAGATTTCTTGAAAGAGCAGCTCTTCCTCCAAACCTATTAGTAAGATCCATAGTGGCAGGGTTCTTTTCCAGCAAGGCTAATTTTTCCTTTGTCAGGATGTTTCCCTTGCTAACCATATTTACCCTTATCTGTCTTTCTCCAAGTTGCATTGCATAATTATTCAATACTCCTAAAAGAGCTGATTTTGAGGAAGCATATCCAATAGTAAATCCTGCTGCAAGCTTTGATTCAATAGTTCCAAGCATTACAACACTACCACCACCAGAAATTTTATCTTTAAAATTCTCCATCATCAGTATAGTTGAATAAACATTAGTTTTGAAAAAATCATCAAGGCTATTATATGTTACTATATTTTTACCTTCTTTTATTTTATCTCTTCCGCGCTTCTCATGGCAGAATGCTATGCCATCAAGCTTTCCAATAAAATAACTATCCATAAATTCTTTAGAATAATCGACAAGATTTTCAATATGATTAATATTTTTATATATTAAGTTTTTATTTCCAGATGAATCTTTAAGTGATGTTTTTTCTACCGGCTTTTCTCCTAATGCATAAACGATGCTTCCTTCATTTAATAGGTCTTTGACTACTTGTGAACCTGCATAATCATCATCTGCTCCTGTTACCAGTATTTTTTTATCTTTTAATAATAAGTCCATTTTCCATCAAGGTATGTCAAATAATTCTTTTTCTAAATTTCTCATCCTGTTGACATTAAGTAGTTTCAGGAAAAATGCATAATCAGGATGGACGAAAGAATCTTTCTTGAAAGTATCCCGAAGAATACCACAAACATTCATTAGAGTATAATCAATAAGAGCAGTGAATGCAACTTTTTCCTGAGCATGCGACAAGTTGTACTGTTTGTAGAAGTGTGACGCGAAAATATCTGCTCTTTTAAGGTGAACTGTATTGTAAACTTTATCGAAATCTGAATCCTTCTCGCTGTTTGGAAGCTGAGCTCTGTCAATAGTGTAGGCGAAATCATGAGTTTTGAAGTTTTTACTCATAGTATCCCAATCAATTATGTAATGAAGATCATCTGTTTTTTTATTTACAAGCATATTGAAATGCTGTATATCCCCGTGTGATATTCCCGTTTCTGAATTGACATTTCCTGAAGACTTAAATCTTAGATATTCTCTTTGAGTAGGCTCAAGTATTTTTACAATTATTTCTCCAAGTTCTCCAGGAATTTTATTTGGAATTTCGGATTTGAATGATTGATATCTCTCAAGCTCATCAGAGAAATCTTCGCCAGTTTCCGGGTTTGTGAAATCCTGCCATATTTTTGGCCTTGATAGAACTGCATCTCTTACGGAAGCATCAAGAGTTGAAAGCTTTGAAGTTATCTTTCCAACAGCAGATCCTATCTGGGAAATTGTTTTTTCTGCGCCAGACCATTTATCATCTTCATCATAAAATTTGCTTAATTCAACAAAATGCGATCCGCCAGGATTTTGTTTAGAAACTGAGCCTTCTGGAGCATATAACTGAGTATAATAATTTCCATTTGCTGCTCGGGCCGGAAGAAGAACTGGAACGTCATTCTCATTAAGATGCTTCAATACGTCAAATTTTGCTGCATATCCTTGTTTGTCAATGTTTACCTTAGGATTTAATATTTCTTTAAGCAAATATTTAGAAGAACCATCATCAATTACAAGTATTGAGCTCCAGAAATAAGAGCTATCCTTTCTAATATCAGATAATTTGCTGACTCTCGAGAATTCAGAAATATCCATATGATATTGCTTATTTATGAATCTAATTACTTCTGATTGAGACATTATTTCAATATATTTTAATCTATTATCAGACATATATAGAGGAGAGAAAAAGTGTTTATAAATCTTATCATATTTCACTATCTAAAAGTAGCTAAAAATGTATAAAAATACTTCTTCAATCCCGTTTAATAAAATTTAAATATCAACAAGAGAGCAATTCTATATTAAAGAATTATTACGAGGAACAATAATAAAAATGAAACCATTCAAGATCGAAAATGTAGAAGTAGGAAAAAAACATGTATTCATAATAGCTGAAGCGGGAGTCAATCATGAGGGCAGCATCCCTATGGCAAAAAAACTTATCGACGCCGCAAAAGATTCCGGTTCAGACATGGTGAAATTCCAGACGTTCAGTGCTGACAAGATAATAATCAAGAGCACAAAGATGGCCGATTACCAACAGAAAAATCTTGGAAGCAAGCAAACACAATATGAATTATTGAAAAGCCTTGAAATCACAGAAAAAGATCATGTTGATTTAAAGAAATATTGCGAAAAGAAAGGAATAATATTCCAATCAACTGCCCATTGCAATAAATGGAGCTTAGATTTATTAGAAAAATTAGGAGTATCAAGCCACAAAATAGCTTCAGGAGATTTGATCAATATTCCTTTAATAAAATTAGTAGCAGAAACTCAAAAACCATTCATTATTTCATCAGGAATGGGAAACATGGATGAAGTAAAGGAAGCAATTGATACAATCAGAAAAACAGGAAATGATAAATTCGTATTCCTCCATTGCACGACAAATTATCCAACACCATTTGATCAAGTAAATCTTGCAGTAATGGATACAATCAGCAAGAAATTTGATTGCTACGCAGGATATTCGGATCATACAGAAGGATTATTCGTTCCAATGCTTGCAGTTTTCAATGGCGCAAAAGTAATCGAGAAGCATTACACATTAAGCAGATCAATCAAAAATCCAAAAAGTCCTGATCATGTTGCAAGTCTTGAACCTGATGAGTTAAAAAAAATGGTTGCTGGAATAAGAAACATTGAAAGTAATAATTACAAGACTTTCAAGGATGCTGTTGCTGGCCTTAAGAAGATAGGAATAGACCTGACACCAGAATTCAAGGAAAAAGGACTAGATGCTACAATAAAATTAGTAATGGGCAATGGAATAAAACAGCCTACTGCAGCAGAAAAGACAATTGCTCCACGAATAAGAAAAAGCATCATGTGCATTAGGCCGATTAAGAAAGGCGAGAAATTCACAGATAAAAATATAGACATCCTAAGGCCTGAAGGCGGACTTCATCCACGAGAATGGGATAAATTAATCTCAAATGGAGTAGCATCTAAAGATATAAAGCCAGAAGATCCTATTACCGCAGATAAAGTTTCTTACAAGAAATAATTTATTTATTTTCTCAATTTTTATACATTCAAAGTCGACTGAACAGATTTCTTATAAGTTCCGCCGACAGAAATATAAGAAACTCCATTATTCAAAAGATGAGCTGCATCTGATTTTTGTATCCTTCTTCTGCCATCAAGTATTAAATGAGGCTTTTTGATATGTTCAAGCATCGTCTGGCCCAAAGTATTAAATTCCCTGTGGTCTGTTGCAATATATGAAGCGTCAGTTCCAGCCAAAGCGTCACTTGCAGAATTATGATAAGTTATTTTCGAGTAAGCAGGATTTTTATTGACATCAAATTCTCGCCTTGCATTCTCAAGAGCGAGCGGATCGTATAATCTTATCTCGCTAACTCCAAGCTCAAGAAGCCTTGATATTACAACAAGGGCATTAGATTCCCTAATATCATTAGTTTCCTGCTTGAATGCAACTCCGAGAAGAGCAATTTTCTTGCCTGAAAAAGAATATCCGCAAACCATTGCCCTGTCAAGAAGATTATTCTTATTATATTCATTAATATCATTTATGAGAGTAACAAATCTGGAATCAGTATTATGGGTCATTAACTGATGCGCAAGAGATAATGCATCTTTCTTAAAGCAGCTTCCCCCTGAACCTGCGCTTATGTATGAACCCCATTTTGCAATCCTATCATCTGCTGCAATTCCTTTTTTCATCAAGTCAAAATCGACTTCAGGGAAAGCTTCAGATATCTTTCCTGGAATTGATTGCCATGCAACAATCTGCGAGTAGAGTAAAGCGTTTGATGCATATTTTATTGCTTCGGCGGTCTCAGGATTTGTCTCAATATATCCTCCGCCTGTAAAAGTAGAATACACTTTACGCAAAAGATCAAAAGATTCCTTTGAATTGCATCCGACAACGACTTTCTTTGAATGCACAGCGCTATTTACAGCGTCTCCTTCCGGCAAGAATTCAGGATTTGACGCGACATCAAAATTCTTGAGTCCATGTTCATTCAAGAAATTCTTGAGCATGCTTGCTGTTCCTATAGGGACTGTGCTTTTATTTACAAACAATATAAAATTATGATCAGGATTTTCATTGAGCATATTGCATATAGCTCGCGATGCATTTAGAAGATAGCTAGTGTCAGCTTCTCCGCTTGCAAGGCACGGTGTTGGAAGGCACATGAACAATACTTCCCTGTCAGAGAGTTTTGAAACATCGCTTGTGAAAGATAATCTGCCAGAAGCTAGTTGTTCTTTAATTATATCAGACAATCCTTTTTCATACACATACTTCTCAATATTTGATTTTTCGCCAGAATTAAACGCTTCGACTTTCCTCGAATCAACATCATAGCCTATCACGTTATGCCCGTACAATGCTGTAACAGCTGCGTGCGTGAGGCCTGCAAATCCTGTTCCTACAACTCCAACTTTAACCATTCATTTTGCGATACATGAATCGTTAATAAAGATTATGGAAGAGGCATCAACTCTGTCTAAGCTAAATACGCTACTGCCTAGCGAGCCTTAGTTATAATAAACCATTGCGTCTAGACTCGTAGGCGGGAATCAGATTAAAGAAGCGATGCGAGCGCAGTAGTATTTAGCGTAGCTAAATAAGCACAGCTAAAGCTAATCATGAAATTGATCTTAGATAGAATAAAAAAATGAACAGCGAATTGCGTGCACCTTTTTAAAAAAGTCGCGTCAAAAAGAAGCTAAAGCTAATGTGCATTTGATCTTAGATAAGAATAAAATGAACAGCGAATCAAGTTTCCCACACGTAAGTGCAGTATACCTTGAAACGTGAGATTGCTTAACTTCCGAGTTCGAAAAGGGATCGGGTGTAACCAACCTGCTATGGCCGTTCAATAAAGAGGACTTTAATAATATTTATAAAGGTTTTGGAAATCAGTATTCTTAAGCACAATTCAAGCACAGAAACAAAACTTGACTGCTTATAATAAAGGGGGAGCATAGGCAATATATAATATAGGTGGTATGATGAAGTATTTGGTCACTGGCGGAGCAGGTTTTATAGGCTCTCATGTTGCAGAAACGCTCAAAAAGAAAGGCCATGATGTTGTAATTCTTGATAATATGAATGATTATTATGATGTTAATCTAAAGAAATATAGGATAAGAGAGTTTGATAAAAAAGGCATAATCACCTATTTCGCAGATCTTTCTGATGAAAAAGAATTAGATAAAATATTTGATAAAGAAAGATTTGATAGAGTATGCCACCTAGGCGCTCAAGCAGGAGTTAGGTATTCTTTGATAAACCCGGATGCATATATCAAATCAAATAAAATAGGGACGCATAATATTCTAGAATGCATAAAAAAATACGATATAGAAAATACTGTTATAGCATCTTCCAGCTCCGTTTATGGAGACAGGAGTTCTGATGGAAAAGCATTCACGGAAACTGATGATGTAAGCAATCCAGTATCTCTTTACGCAGAAACGAAAAGAGACAACGAAATTGAAGCAAAAAAATATCACGATTTATACAGTTTAAACATCACTTGCTTGCGATTTTTCACAGTATACGGCCCTGGCGGGAGGCCGGACATGGCTCCATGGATATTTACAGAGAATATTTTGGCAAATAAGCCAATTAAAGTTTTCAACAATGGAAATATGCAAAGGGATTATACTTATATTGATGATATCACAGATGGTGTAATCAAGGCGCTTGAAAAACCGCTAGGTTTTGAAATAATAAATCTTGGAAACAGTAGTCCAGTAAAGCTGCTTGACATGATAGAGATAATAGAGCATGCTACAGGAAAAAAAGCAACCAAAGAATTCATGCCGATGCAAGAGGGAGATGTAAGCAGGACCTTTGCAGATAATTCCAAGGCAAAAGATCTTCTTGGATGGCAAGCGCATACATCATTAAATACTGGACTTGTAAAATTCGTCGAATGGTATAAGAAATATAATAATCTAGATTAGAAATACTAAGAAACAGTTACTTAAAATAAACAAAATGAGCAAACATCTAAGCCGTGGACTTAAAGGAACAGCTGTTGTAGCTATCTTCACAGTCCTTGCAGTCGGCTTTGGTTATCTCACAAGAGTATTTCTTGCAAGACTAATAACTCCTGAAGAATTTGGCTTATTCTATTCTGTTTTTACAATATTCATGTTTGTTGCAATATTTACAGACATGGGATACAACCAAGCGCTAGTCAAGCATGTTCCAGAGTATTTAGTCTCAAATGATAAAAAATCCTTGAATAATCTCATAAAATACGTCTTTAACATTAATATTGCACTGACATTTCTAGTCTCTATAATAGTATTATCATTATCTAAAATATTGTCGCAAAATTATCTTAAGATAGAATCTTCGGAGATAATCCTCTTATTTGTCGTGATACTATTCTTCAACAATATTTTCAGCATGGTCCAATCATTGTTCCAATCATACCAAGATATGTATAATTACGGACTATTTTATTTCCTAAATAAGGCAGTATTCTTCATAGGGATAATAATACTTGCAGCAATCGGATATAACAGGAATG
>DASPMU010000082.1:0-21426 GCA_035626895.1 Alphaproteobacteria bacterium | reverse complement strand
GTCCAATGCATCAAAGCCTCGTTTGGGCTTTTGTAAGCGGTTTGAAAACCGCCATTATATATACAGGAAACAATATTTTATTTATAAAGCTTTTGGGTATTTATTTTGTTATATTCCTTTATTGTTGATAAAAATGATCTTCCAAGCCAATTAAGCTCTTTAGTTATAGGAGAATGAGGTTTTGAAAGAACATTAAAAGCAGTATATAAAGTGTCCACCTTATCAACTAGAACATTAGTATTTTCAGGCTCTATGGGGCCATATTTGCAGTCCAAATTTACAACTGATTCCATATTATATCTTTTAGCGAAAGCAACTATTGCCTCCATTGAATCAGAATAATTTTTTTTTAATAATGGATCATTGAATTTTTGCACCGGTTGAAGATTAATGACCATGTCAGTCAATAAGGCTTTTAGCTGCCTAGAACTAATTGTTGCTCCAGGAATTTGATACTCCGCTTCTTCCAGAAATCGATCCTGCAATTTATCCGCTAATTCCTTCATAGTCTCAACCCAATTAATTATTAAACAAAAAAATGAAATTAAATAAATTCAATTCCTAAATTGTCTTCGTAGCTTTTCTTTTCCTGAACGCCAGCTTCGCTCTTCCCCGTTATCTGAGAGCTTTTAACTCCAGTTACAATAAGCATTACTCTTATTGTTCCTGCAAGATCTTCTGAGATTTGCGCTCCCCAGATCATTCTTGCATCTTCATCGAGCTTTACTGAGATTGACTCTACAATCTTCTTTGCCTCATTTAATGTAAGATCAGTTCCGCCGCATACGTTAATTAATGCGCCGTTTGCGCCAGTTATTTCAACGTCAAGCAAAGGATTATGTATTGCCTTGTCAACTGCTTCCATTGCCCTGTTTTCAGTATCGGACTCGCCGATTCCAATCAAAGCAATTCCGCCGTTTCCCATTACTGCCTTAACATCTGCGAAATCTAAATTTACTAAGCCTGCTCTTGTAATTAATTCTGCAATTCCTTTTACTGCATTAGTTAAAATTTCGTCTGCAACCTTGAACGCTGTGTGAAGCGGCAGGTCAGGCGCTAATTCAACTAATTTATCGTTTGGAATCACTATTAAAGTGTCAACATTCTTTTCTAAATGATCAAGGCCGTACATTGCATTTTCGTATCTTCTGTGTCCTTCCATGCTGAATGGAACTGTTACGATTGCAATTGTAAGTGCTCCCATCTTCTTTGCTATTTCAGAAACTATCCCGACTGAACCTGTTCCTGTTCCGCCGCCAAGGCCGCATGTCAAAAAGACCATGTCTGCTCCTTGAAGGGCATTTTTTATCTCATGTTCCTGCTCTCTTGCTGCGTCTTCTCCAATCTTTGGAATTCCGCCAGCTCCAAGCCCTTTAGTTAGTTCTTTTCCTATCAGAATTTTTTTATCTGCTGTTGTGTATAATAAATCTTGAGCATCAGTGTTGATCGCAATAGTTTCAGCGCCTACAACGCCAACTTCTGCAATCCTGTTGATTGTGTTGTTGCCTGCTCCTCCGCAGCCGATTACCTTTATGGATGCTTTCTGCTTCAGAAGCATTGCCTCAAGCTCTTCATCAAGAGAATTCTTATCTATGCTCTCCTTAGCCATTAGCTTAGGATTAAGCGGCTGATGTATTTTATCCATAACGTAACCCCCACAACTCAACTATAACTACTATTGAATTAGTAGAAACTACTCTATTTAAAAATTTTAAGAATTATCATGATGCCGGAGTAAAGCTTTAAAAATAGTAATAAGTTTCCAAAACTCCCGCAGTAAAGAAGAGTAAGGGATAAAATGACAAGAAAATTAGAATTAATTATAAGCAAGCGTGCCCAAACGATAAGAATCAATCAAGACATCATAACAAGAACAGGTCTTCCAAATTACAGAGAGCTTAATTGGAAAGGATATCATAAGCTAGAAGTAACTTATAGCAATAACAACAATATGCCGCAAGAAATCAGCAATGGCCTGATAAATACGTTGTATGATAAAATTCAAAAAATAATAACGCAGCATCCTGAAATAATAGCGCAAAAAAAGAATTCTGAAGTAAACAGGACGCATTTAGAAATATTGATTCCTAAAGAAAAATACGAATTGATGATAAGAAATTAACTTCTAGCATCAAATAGTTAACTATTAAAATGCCCTATATACATTTAATAGATGGCAGATAAGTTAGAATTAATAATCGATAAAATCAAGCAGACAATAGCTATTCAAGATAAGTCAGTTAGAGTCGGCCATGCATATTATCATGAGATTGATGAAAATTTCTACAATAAAGTCCAAGTAATGTATCGCGACAGGATTCCTGAAAAATACAATAAAGGATTAATTAATGGTTTGTGCTTTGATTTTACAGCAATCATTACAAAAAACTATCCTGATATTACGATAGAAAAGAAAAAATCCGGGCATGGAGACAGGCTTATTGCAGAAATTTCTCTTCCTAAAGAAAAATATAATATAAAAATAAATTAAAATAGTTTGAAAAATTACTTGAACTCAATATTTTTGACATTTGTCAATTTCTTTAATTCTTCAGTTATTGGCTTTGCAACTTCTTCAGGTATCTTGTTCTTGAAGACGACTGTTGCTGTATCATTTTCGAAATTTACTGACTCGAATGGAATCCTAAACATTCCAAGCGCTGCTTCAACTTTTAACTTTGGATCTTCAACAACACCCTTGATCTGAAGTTCGTATGTAATATCTCTTGAGCTTAATGGATGATTGAAATCTACAATTACTCGTCCGCCATTTACAGTCCTTACAACGCCCCTGTTGCCATCTAAGTCAACTTCAAGTCCTGGCATCGGATTGATCTGGTTCTTGTGGAATTCCTTTACGGAAACTAATCGCAGTAATTTTGCATTCTTCTTTCCGAATGCATTATCAGCATCAAGTTCCACAGTATAATTTCCTGGAGTTTTGTCAACGATGAATGCGTCAAGCCCTTTTACTAGTTGGCCTTCGCCAGCCTTTATTACTAATGGCTTGTATGTGACTTTAGGGTTATGTATGCCGTGTTTTTTAGCGTCAGATTCTAATGTAGTATCAAAAACTATATCTCCATCTTTTATCTTTGCAGTATAGTCAATCTGCACAAAATCTCCCTTGTTTACTTTGCTCATTTTATACCTCGAGTATTAACGTAAATATTAACGTAATAACATAATTTAGTTTAAATCAGGATTAGAATTTAATTTAAAAAGTTTGTTTAAAGAACAGCAGAGAAATCAATCAAACCTTATCAAAATCAAGTATTCCTTTGTCCTTCTTTTCTTTTTTTGCGACATAAACCATTATTTCATCAACTACCTGCTCTGGAGTCATGTAAGTATCATCAATATATACATCGAAATGTTTTGGATCTATCAAATTGTGTATCTTATAATGCCGTTCATATCTTCTCCTGTCTGAGAGGTCCCTTTCAGTTGTAAGGACTATTTGCTCTTCAAGGGAGTTTGCTTTCTTCTGGTTTATCCTCGCAGGACTTCCATCATTATATATTCTCTTTGAAGCAACTTCTGTTTCGCAATGCAAGAACACTTTGAGTGACTGCGGAATAAAATACCATGAAAGTCTTCCATCAATTACAAAATTATCTTTTGTACGCCCTAATTCCTTTTGATACTCATCTGCTTGTCCGTCAGTATCCTCTGTTTCCCCAAGAACATTGAATTCTTCGATAGTCATCCCTCTCTTAAGTGCCAACTCGCGCCTAACATCACCTATAGAATAATATTTGTAATTCAATTTTTCAGCAAGCATCCTGCCCACAGTTCCTTTTCCTGCTCCTGCAACGCCTGATATTGAAATTATCATAAACTCAAGAGATGCCAGGTCATATAAAAATTTTATGCCGAATTTATAACTCATAATATTATTTCTGGATTGGTTCATGCTTAAACAGAACATTTTTAAAAAATAAACTTTAATCAACAAGTTCACTCAGAAGTGGATTTATGGAAAAGAAAATTTTTATTGGCAAGGGAGGAGTTGGTAAGAGTACAATATCGGCTGCTTGCGCAATATACGAATCTCGCAAAGGAGTTTCTACTTCTAACAATACATTAATTGTCGATTATGATGGAGGCCATTCTTTGACAAGTGCTGTCGCAGATCATATTAAAGTTGAGCAAAGATTAGGCGGGGCTTTCAATTATAATAAGCCGGCAGTAGCATTGCCTCTTAAAGAATATGAGCCAAACAGGATACACTGCATGGAATTAGATAATCAAAATCTAAATATTGCAATAATTGAAGATTATAATTTCACGCCCTTTTCAGAGTTTCGAAAACCACAAAATCAAAACAGGAATTTAATAGAATATTTCGCCCAATTTTCAGGAGATTACGGAATAATACCTTACTGCGATATTATGAAAAGCCTCAACCCGTGGATCGGAAATTCAGGCATGGGAAAATTTTCTTCACTTATAAAAATATATAATGATGCAAAAGATAAAAAGATCAGCAATTTGATAATAGATGTAGAGCCTACTGCAGGAATAGAAAGACTCCTTGATTATTCCCAGGCAGTCGGAGAAGGCGTATCAAAACTTGTCGATACAAATCTTGGAACCATGAGGCTTCTTTCAAGCAGATTTCCAGATATCAGGATGTTTTTAGAAAATAGTGAATATATAAAAAATATACATCATTATACTCAAAGATTAATAGATACAGTCCAAGCATTAAAATCTGCCCAATATTTTATAGTAACAACGCCGCAAAGAAGCCCTGTTGACCAGGCTTACAAGATCGAGGATATAATAAATCTTCATGGAGGGCAGGTCTATGGATTTGTTGTTAATAATATTGAAGGCCAGGTGTACGAGAGCCAGCAAATAAGCAGGATAAAAAGAAAAGCAGGCACAAGGCCAGTTATTGAAGTTTACAAAGATAACAAACTTTGTGACATAATAGGCCAAGATGTAAGATTAAGGCGTTCGGCATTAAATGATGTAGGGAAAAAATTCAGTGATGCAATAAGGCAAAAGAAGCCTTTTGCGCTAAACAGTCAATAAGTGTTTTGTTCTGAAGCAAAATTTATAAACAAAGTGCTCTATCTCAATCTTGTAGAATAATAGATGATTGAGGGGGATTTTTCATGAATAAAGATATACAGCCTATATTTATACTTCCAGAGAATACGCAAAGAACTACTGGCAAAAATGCTCAGAGAAATAATATCCTTGCAGCAAAGCTTGTCGCAGATATTGTACGAACTACTTTAGGCCCGAAAGGAATGGACAAGATGATTGTCGACGGGCTTGGCGATGTCATAATTACAAACGATGGTGCAACAATCCTTAAAGAAATGAATATTGAGCATCCTGCAGCAAAGATGCTTGTTGAAATCGCAAAAACCCAGGAAATTGAAGTCGGCGATGGAACAACAACTGCAGTAATACTTGCTGGTGAGCTTTTGAAAAGCGCGGAAGTTCTTCTTGACCAGAACATACATCCTACAGTAATTGTCAAAGGTTACAGGATTGCTGCTGCAAAATCTCTTGAAATATTAAATGAATTATCAAAGCCTATAGCAGATACAGACACTGATCTTTTGAAAAAAATTTCAATCACTGCAATAACAGGAAAAGAAGCAGAAGCTGCAAAAGATCTACTTTCAGATTTGATTGTCCAGGCAGTTACATCAGTTCTTGAAAAAAGGACAGAAGGCAAAAAGCATGCTATTATAATCGACAAAAAAGATATCAAGATAGAAAAGAGCGTCGGCGGAAGCATTGAAGATTCAGAATTAATAGAAGGAATAGTTCTTGACAAAGAAAAAATCCATCCATCAATGCCGACTCAAGTAAAAGAGGCAAGGATTGCCCTGATCGATTCTCCTGTTGAAGTCCGAAATACTGAAATGGACGCAAAAATCCAGATAACCGATCCTGAAAAGATGCAATCATTTTTGGACATGGAAGAGAAAATGCTTCGCGGAATGGTTGACAAATTAGTCAATGCAGGAGCAAACGTCGTAATATGCCAGAAAGGAATTGATGATCTCGCGCAGCACTTCTTATCAAAGAAAGGAATCTACGCTGTAAGACGAGTCAAAAAGAGCGACATGGAAAAATTATCCAGGGCAACTGGAGCAAATATAGTAACCGATATAAAGGACCTATCAGCAAAAGATCTAGGATATGCAGGCTTTGTCGAAGAAATAAATAACGGCAGAGAATCAATGACTTATGTAAAAAAATGCAAGAATGCCAAGTCAGTCACGATTCTAGTAAAAGGCGGAACTGAACATGTTGTTGCAGAAATCGAAAGAGCATTAGATGATGCTATAGGAGACGTCATAAGCGCCCTCACAGTCGGAAGAATTGTTGCCGGCGCAGGCTCGACAGAAATGGAACTTGCAAGACAATTAAGAGAATATTCAGAAAGCTTGACTGGAAGAGAGCAGCTTGCAGTAAAAGCATTTGCAGACACATTCGAGATAATTCCAAAGACCCTTGCAGAGAATGCAGGTCTTGATCCTATAGACATAATTGTAGCACTCAAAGCTGCGCACGATAAAAAACAAGTCTGGGCAGGAATTGACGTCTTTAGCGGAAAAGTAATTGATGCATGGGATGAAGGAATAATCGAGCCATTGAAAATAAAGACGCAGGCAGTAAGCTCGGCGTCAGAAGTTGTCACGATGATACTTCGAATTGACGATGTGATTGCAGGCGGCAAAGGCCAGGGCGGTCCAGGCGGGCAGTCAATGGGAATGCCTCAATTTTAGTAAGTATAATGAAAATATAATTTCTAAGTACTACTAATTAGTAACTATAATCACAATCTTTTTATATTAGTTCTTCATCATAGTTTTCATGTCAGAAGAGAACTCGCTTGATATTATATTGTTTCAAGCAATAACAGAACATTATAATAAATTATATCCTGATAGATTTGCTCCAGGCGTAACACCAAGTGACGAATTTGTCTACGTAAGAATAGATTCGACAAAGCTGGCAGATAAAAAAGAGCTCGAAGATGCAGTCTTTAAAGGAGCAGGAATTTACAAAAAAATCAATCTTAGAACCAACCCAGAATATATTGAACAAAAATATTATCATAACGGAATGCTTGTAGATTGGGAAAATCTTGAAGAATCAAATTTCAAGTATATGCAAAGCATCCTAAACTGCAATATAATAGAACTATACAAAACGCAATAAAATGAAAAATATCATAATACCAACAAATTATCGAAAAGACACCATTCCTTTAATATTTCTAGGTGGACCAGTAAGAAATGCTCCGGATTGGAGAAATTACGCAGCAGAATTCATTAGAAAAATAGATGTAGATAAGAAGATATACATCGGATTTCCGACTCCAACAAAAAAAGGAGAAGACGAATTTAATTTTGAAGGAATAAATCTAAAAGATCAGAAAAACAATCCTATAGAGTACATAAAGCCAGAATTAAGAGATTATGTAATTACGGGCGCGGAAGATAAATTTCCAAATTATAGATCATGGAAAGAATATCATGAAGAAACAGCCGCGAGGGCAGGAGTATTATTATTTTGGATCCCTGAAGAACACAAAAAAGAAGACACATACAGAGAATACGGAATTAATACTGCTGATGAAATAGAATATTGGACAAATGAAATAAGAAGACAACCAATCCAGCATCAAAAAATAAGAATATCAGTCGGAATAGAGGGAACATTCAAATTGTGGAATGAAGAAGATTACGATAGAATATTTAGAAAAACCAACATCAAAATAGAAAAAACACTCGAAGACACATTAATTGATGCAATAAATAAATGTAGAATATATAATAAGTAAGTGCATAAAACAAATGAAAAACATTATTCTACCCAATACCTATGTAACTGATAAAATTGAGCCATTAATATTTCTTGCAGGCCCAATAAAAGGAGCTCCCGACTGGCAAAGCCAAGCTATCGAAATAATATCACAATACAGCAAAAGTTGGAATATTATTTACATCGCAAGCCCGAGGCCAGCAGTCAAGAAATATCTTGAAAATCAAATATTGCGTGGCGTGAATATGGAAGACCAGAAACAAAGAGAATGGGAGTGGTATCATCAAAATATTGCAGCTAAAAATGGAGTCATAATGTTCTGGTTTCCTGGAAAAGATCATGAAGTTCCAGGCAAATCTTACGGCTTAATAACATCAAATGAATTTGGCTATTGGACAGCAAGACATCAGATGGATAATTCAATAAAGCTTGCAATAGGAAGCGACGGAAGATTTAACCAATGGAATGTCTTTAATTTTGATATAAAATTTAATGTTCCAGACATTACAGTAAGAGACAGCCTTGAAGAAACATGCATACATGCAATTAATTTGCTTAAGAAAAAATAGTTAAAAAATCATAAATATAAAATAGCTATTAAGAAATTCTAGAATAAAAAAATTATTTCTCGCCCTTGATTATTCCGTAGCCGATCAATCTGAATCTTGTTCCGACTCTTCTTGATATTGTTACTTTGCTGTTGATTTCAGCGCATACAGGAAGCTTTAGCTTGCATTTAACACGGTTCTTTCCAATATTATTTACAAAGCCAACTGTTGCTGCGCTGTTTACGTTAAGCATCAGAACTTCGTTTAATTTGATTGGATCAACTTTCAAGTCTTCCTTGGATCCTACAACCCTTTCTAGCAGATGAACTTCTAAGTCGAAATTATACCAGATCTTTGGAAGTTTTCCCGGGATTCCGACAACGTTTCCAGTTAGTTTATCTGAATTTACAACGCTTGGATCAAGATCAGTCATGAGCGCTACGCTTCCTCCTGGATGAAGTTCGCTTACTGGAGTGCTTCCCGTCATTGCTGAAGTTACTGTTGCAAATAAGGGTTTTGCAACAATCTGGTTTGCTTCTTCGACAATTCTTCCAGGCCTGATTTCTATCCTGTCGCCAGCTTTTAATATGCCTTGCATTATTGCGCCGCCGATGATTCCGCCTTTTATCTTTGCAGGAACTGTTCCTGGCTTATTGATGTCAAAGCTTCTTGCAACAAACATCATAGGATCTTTTGTCGAGTCCCTCTTTGGAGTTACAATCACTTTATCTATTGTATCAATCAGTAAATCTAAATTTACATTATGCTGGGCACTGATTGGAATTATTGGAGAGTTCTCATAGCTTGTCCCTTTTAGGAAATCTTTTATCTGAGAATGATTCTTCATTAGTCTTTCTTTGTCTACAAGGTCGATTTTATTCTGCACTATGACGACATTTTTTATTCCTGACATCTCAAGAGCCATCAAGTGTTCTCTTGTCTGAGGCTGAGGACAGAATTCGTTTGCTGCAACAAGAAGTATTGCGCCATCAATAATTGCTGCTCCTGAAAGCATGGTTGCCATCAGTGATTCGTGTCCCGGCGCGTCAACAAAAGATACTTTTCTTACAAATTGTGTCGGGACATTATGAATAGGACAAGTTTTGCTAGTTGAATAGCAATCAGGAACTTCGCATTCAGGGCACTTTCTAAATGTCACATCAGCATACCCTAATCTTATTGTGATTCCTCTCTTGATTTCTTCGCTGTGAGTATCAGTCCATTTTCCAGTCATCTTCTCTGTAAGAGTTGTCTTTCCATGATCTACATGTCCGACAAGCCCTATATTTACTGACGGCTGGACAGGCTCGCTGCTTGCTTGAGTATTAGAATCAAAATCTTTGCCTGATGATTTAGTAGAATCCTTTTTTCTTTGAAGCTTGACTTTTTCTTTAAGCTCTGCTGCCTCTTTTTCTTTCTTTATTTCGAATTCGTTCTTTACTTTCTTCTTTTTATCAGGTTTTTCCATTGCTATCAGAAAATTCTTTCTATTTATAAATATTGAGTATATGTTTATTATACATCTATCAAATCTTGTTGATTTTTTGCTACTTCTTCTTGATTTGCTGTTTTTGTATATCTGAAGTCAATTTTGAGATATTGTCCTTGTTTTTCTCTATTGCCTGCTCTATTGTTTCGCTGTCATCTTTTGAAGTAACCTGGCGGCCCTTCTGGTTCATTGTCTTCATGGCATTTTCCCTGTAGTAATCAAAAGATTTTTTCTCATAATACTTCTTTTCTTCATCTTTGTTTTTGAATATCGGCTTGAAATTATCTTTATGCATAGGCTTTTTTTTAGGAAGAACTGAGTGGAAGTGATGATGCTCGCTGTCATTGTATACGCCAAGTATATCTACCTGATGATTCGATCGCGGATTAATGCTGACAATTGTATGGAAGAATCCTCTTCCAGGAACATCTATCTCGACCATTCTTGCCTCGCGGACTTTGCCTATGAAGATACTTGTTACGAGGAATCTTAAAATTGCAGTCGTCAGGAATACAAAAGGAATTACAGATGCGACAACCGGGGCTTTCCATTGAGGATATAATCCTATAAGGACGCCGCCAAGCATTGCTCCTATGAATACTGCAATGCCGCTTATGAAATTATAATATGCAATATATTTTACTCTTTCATTCTTTGACGTTGCGTCAAATAAGAAGCTTGAAGTGCTGAGGTTAAATGCAGCCCATACAGCCCCAGAGAAAGCTTCTTCTGCAAGCAGATATATGAACCTTGTAGTAGGATCTTGAATGTATACTCCAAGTATCAAAAGGAGCGGACTGAATGGAATCAAAAATCCAGAAATGGTCAAAACTTTCTTGCTTCCGAACCGGTCAATCATTTTGCCCCAAATTCCCATGGTGAGGAAACTTGATATTACTGCTATCCCGATAATTGCTGTGAATTTAAGATATGGCATCTGCATGTCGCGCAGCAGATATAAAGCAAAAAATGGCGCAGTTAAATTAACGACAAGCCTGAATAAGAATATGTAAATTACAAAAATACCGTAATTATTATGAGTCATATTCTTCAAGAATCCAAGGAATGTTATATCATCTTTTGGAGGATTGTAAGGAGGATCATAGATTTTGGATTTATAGTATGATGAAATTAGTCTTGAAATGAATGCTAAAAAAAACAATATTCCAAATCCGATGAAAATATAATGCGCTGTAGAACCGTCGTCAATTTTCTTGAAAGTGCTTAGAATAAGTCCTGCAGCAAATGTGCTTACAAAACCCATGAGGTTTACTACTCTGTTTCTTTTTCCAAAGAATTCTCCTCGCTTGTCTTCATCAATAATATCTCCGAGAATGCTATTATATATCGGTCCTTGGAAATTTCCAATGGTTACTTCAAGAGTATAAAATATCAAGAGCAAGGTGAATGCAAAAACAATATTATCTCCTGCAATTAGTGGAATAAATATTAAAGGTATCCACATGAACGCCTGTATTAATGCAGTCCAGACAATCAGCCTGCTTCTGGTCTTGAAAAACTTCAGTGAACTTTGGGCAAATAATTGCAAAAATGATGCGACAAGCTGGGGAACAGATCCAAGCGCTGCAAGCATACCGTTAGTAGCATTAAGCGCAATTGCAAAAGGCATGACAAAGTTTTCAGTAAAGCCATTCTTCACTGCGACAAACAAACCATCCTTAACAGAATAATTTACACTGTCAGATTTCTTCTTGTATTCAGGAGTGGTGTCTGCAGGTTTTCCTGCCTGATGAGACTTTCTATTTTCAGCGATAGCCTCAGAAAAAGTCTTCGGATGGCCAGCAGGCTGAGGTTTTGAATTTTCTTCCATAGTCTTTTTAGATTCCGCCATTTTACAATGCTAACTCCTATAAAATTACTTAAGATAAAGGTATCAAATATGCTATTTATAAATATTATTCCGTTGTTTCCGAATAAGAACGAATCTAGAGCAAGCCAATATCAAAAGCCATCTAAACCATAATCTCCTTCATATTCTTGCTCCAAGCCGCATTTCATATAAGGCTTTGAAATTTTCCATGCCCTAGCTGCATAATGGCTGGCTTCAAGAGTTTTGTCTGCTATTTTATATCCTAAAGACGAAAGCTGCGTTCTTCCAAGTTTAAAGTCTCCGTCTGCCTGCCTTTTGAAATCTTGAGATAATTTTTCTAAAAAAGATGCTGCCTGATCGTAAGTCATATTGCCTATTGCTTTTGCAAGATCATCAAGCGATCCATTAAATCCTTCCACATATCTTGGATGATTGGACATTTTGAAATTAAACAGATCGAATATATAAATTTTGAGTTATCTTTGAGTTGTCCTTAAGAAAATTTATAACAGTAGAAACAATAACCTTGCTATGAATCTGACGCGAGTACATTTTACATATAATATAGAAAATAGGAATTTTAAGAGGATGCATTATTCTTTCGAAGTATTTTCAAGTGCAAAAGAATCTAAAGACATAGATGAAGGAGATGTAAATGAACTTGCAAAATCCTCCCTTAAAACCATAGAGGACGTAATAGAGACAGAATATAGGAGTTTTAAGAAAACAGAAACAGGAGAAATAGACTCAATCAGGATAAAATTCGGCCATGAATACAAACCAAGATTTGCCCTTCTAGCGTTTTCCACTGCAAACGTAAAATTCGATCTCCAATTAGGCAAAAACAATACCACAGAATCGCTCAGTATAGAATACATCAATACTGATTCTAATGCGAAAAGAATGCTTAAAATCCATGACAAGATATTGGAGATTTCTGATCTTTCAATAGAAAAGGATGCCAAAGTCCAGCTAGAGAAAATAAGATATATCCGCTCACCGGAGTTTAACTTAGAAACCTATCTAAAGAACATGCTTTAGGGAAAGCTTCGTTCAAGGTGTTTTGTGGGGCACAAAACATTTATAAATCCCCTATTATTCCTCATACCATTATTGAATATAGTTAATATTAAATTCGAGGTTTATACAAAAATGGATAAGGTTTTAGCATTCGGAAAGTGGGATTGCTCCCATATTAAAGTAGATGATCCAGGTGTAGCAGGATACATAAATACTAACCCAATGATAGTTAGCAAGACTGGAGCTAGATACGCAGGAAACAAGTTCTACAAGTCAAAGATATTCATTGTTGAAAGATTAATCAATAAACTAATGGTTCCAGGCCACAGAGCAAAGAAGCACAAGATCACTTCAAGGCAGGCAACAGGAAAAGGAACAACTACATACAGGCTTGTTGAAGAAGCATTCACAATCATAGAAAACAAGTTAAAGAAAAACCCAGTTGAAGTATTCGTCAAGGCTCTTGAGAATGCAGCTCCTAGGGAAGAAGTAATTGCAATCGAGTACGGAGGAGCAAGATATCCAAAGGCACTCGAATGCGCTCCACAAAGAAGAGTAGATTTAGCATTAAGACAAATGACTCAATCAACTTTCCAGAAGGCTTTCAATTCAAAGAAAGGATCAGCAGCAGCCTTAGCAGATGAAATAATTGCAGCATACACATTGCAGGCAACATCCGCAGCAATCTCTAAGAAATTAGAGCTTGAAAGACAGGCAGACGCAGCAAGATAAAGTCTTGCATTATTTTTTATTAATTTTATTTCTATATTTATATCTTATTCTTAAGTTAGATAAATTTAGTAGAATTAGTTCTTAATTTTATGTTTATCCCATTCTGAGAAAACGACTACTTGAGACACATACATATAAGAACATATCAATGATGAAATTATATACATTATTGCTGAAGCAAAGTTCATTGGAAGAATTGTTTGAAGTATAACTGATGTTACTATATGAACCAGTATAGGGATTAGCGCGAAAACAATGCCATATCCTAATGCTTTCCACCATCTTCCTTTCACGACAGATTTGCTATAATCCATTGCTTTTTTGAATTTCAAATCTTTAGTTATTAATGAAGGCATTGTAAAAGCCCAGTATACTAAAAATATTATTCCAGGAATTATCAATAATAGTGTAAGTCCTAGGAGCATGAAAGTCATGGCTAAGGAAGTAAAGAATGCTATCCAGAACTTTGATAAAGAATATTTCAATATTGGCGAAATGCCGGATTTCTTTGAGTTTTTTGAAGCAATATAAACTACAGCAATATTCAATAATAAAGAAGTAAATATCATCAGTGCAACGAAAAGCAATATGAACCATCCATTAACTACTCCGAATTTAAGTCCAGGTTCTAAAAATTCCTTTGGAGATAAAATATACATTATTACTATCGGAATAGCAAGCAGCAAAGATAAAATTGAAATTGATTTAAATTTAGAACTAAACAAATCCCAAGAATCTGACCATAATTGTCCTAAAGTCTTCATTTCAGCCATAATATAATCACTAGACGCACTGGACTATTTAAAGTTAATTATTTAAACCCGGGACGTTTTACTATATTATATTGTGGGTTATTTTATAAAATAAGGTGATTTTATGGCAATTACTGAATTTCAAAAGAGAGTTTATGACTTTATATCTAAGGTCCCTAAAGGAAAAGTAGTAACTTACAACGGGATTGCAAGAGCTTTAGAGAGCGCTCCACGTGCAGTCGGGCAGGCTTTGAAGAGAAATCCTAATGCTCCTGTTGTTCCATGCCATAGAGTAATTCATGAAAATGGCGATATTGGAGGATATTCCGGAGTTCGGGATTCTGACAAGAAACTTAAGATGCTGGAAGATGAAGGCGTAGTAATTATTAACAGAAAAGTAGATGAAAAACATATCATAAGAGGCTAGAAAGCATAAATAGCAAGAGGATACAATGGCTGCAAGTGATGCAAAGATTGCAATGATAATTGCCCCCAAGGGCTTTCAGGATATAGAATTTAGCGTCCCTAGAAATTTCTTCATGCAAAAAGGGGCGACTGTCGATGTATATAGCACTGTGAAAGGAACAGCAACAGGATCATTTGGAAGCACATTCGCAGTAGAGCATTCTCTTAAAGATTTAAATATAAATCAATATGATGCTATAGTATTTATTGGAGGGCCTGGAACTCCAATACTTAGGGCCTATCCTAATTCCGTAAAGATTGCAAAAGATGCATACGATAGTGGAAAAATAGTCGGCGCAATATGCTGGAGTCCTACAATACTTGCAAACGCGGGAATTCTTTCTGGCAAATCATTCACAGTCTGGATCGGAACAGATCCGGAATACAAGATGAAGACTGATGAATATATTTCTTCCAAAGGCGGAAATTATACTGGCGATGATGTTACAATAGACGGAAATATCGTCACGGCAAACGGCCCTCTTGCAGCTCAAGAATATGCTGAAAAACTTTGGCAATTAATAATTAGATAAAGAAATTCTTAAATGAATTTTATTAAAATTTATTTCTTATAATTTCCAAGACCTGGGAACATATTCCTGATTCCGCCTGTCGGATCTTCAACATCGTCTTTGTATCTTGGTATTATATGAATATGCAAATGATGAACGGTTCTGCCCGCGAGAGGACCGTTATTTATTCCAATATTATAATCCTCAAATTTCTGATCAATTCCGATGTGATTTAGCATCCTCTTGCAGTATTCTGCAGATTTATCTCCTGCAGGATTCTTTGAAAGTTCGCTATACCATTTGGAATTTTTGTCAAGTTCATCAGGGGTTTTAATTTTTGAAAATTCAGTATACATTTTCCTAAGATCAGTTGAGTTTATTGTTCTTATAGTCTGCTCTAATGCGCCATAAAGATAAGGCCATTCACCCGATTTCAAATCCAAAATAGAATCAGCATGTCTCTTAGGAATAACTTCAGCATGACCAGGAGTTAGTGGAAACCTGTCAAATCGAGAATAGAAATGCTTATTTTCAAATATTATTCCGATATTTTCTTCCCAGACTTTACAGAAAAAACAATCTTTCATAGAACTTACAAAAAATTATTTTTTTATAAAGTTATCCACGTAGTCACAATGCAGTCCTCACAACAATAAATAATATAAATAGCATAGAAATACCATTATTGATATTAGCATGAATAAGCCAGAGACAAAAATAACGTTCAGGAACCTGATAAATAAGTACAACAATGCAGCATATGAATCATACGAAGAGGATGATGAATATCCTATAATTCTAATTATGCATACTGCCTCATGAAACTAAGAGATAAAATATTAAAAATTTACTCTGAAAGCAAAGAATTCCGAGAGAATATAGGGAAAAAGGAATTAGTAAAATCTCTAAGACCATTAAATGGAGTCGAGTTTAAATATTTTGAAGATGAAGTCATGATAAAATTAGATAAAGACAGTAAAAAGAATCCATTGTCATATGTTTTGGCCCGTGTTCCTCCCAGAGATCTGCTCGATTATTTTGGAGAAAATTCCCTTCTCTGGACATGGCACACATACTGCATAGATACAGAAAACAGAAAGGAAATATTCAAACATTATGCGAAAGAGACAGGCAAGGATGAAGATCTTCTTGAAAACTGCAGAGTTGCAATGTGGAGAAGATATCTGGGTAATGAAAGCACTGCTAGCATAAAGAAATACTATGAACTAGCATCAAGTCTTAATACATTATTAGAAAAAATAGATATTGAAAAAATAATAATTAAAAATTCTCTAGAAGGATTCAACAAAAAAATTCTTGGAAGATATTCTCTTGATGCAGGAATCGCTCCGGACTTAACGGATAAAGGAGGAGGATGGGACCCTCGATATGACAAACTCGAATGGAAGTCAAAAAGCGGAAAATATTTCATTATTTATCAAGATGTTTTTACAGGAGCATTCCTAAATTACGATAATAAGCCAGCTGCAGTAATATCATTTATACCATATAAAAATAACAGTCTTGCAATATACCAGATACAAGGAATCAAAGAAAAACTTGTCGAGAATAATACTGGAAGAGATTACAAAATTGTCAAAGAATACCGGACGAAAGGATTATTTAATCTGGATTGGAAAAAAATAATGATAACGATAAATGAAGAACTTGCAAAAAATGTAGGTCTTGATGCTTGCGTAATTAGCGCAATAAATAACCCTTGGTCAAAAGAAAGAGAAGATAAGAGAATACATCTAGAAATGGAAGAAGCCATAAAAACTTACGATGATGTTCCTAAATCTATGGGATATAATAGATCAAAAGATAACAACTGGTATAAAAAATTATAAAGAAGAAAAATAAATAATTCTACAAAAATCACTGCCTCAATTCTACATCTTGTTCTTCATTAAATGCCTGCGAAAGCTGCCTGCCTTGAGGGCTTTGCTTGCTGATCTTTATCATGGCACTCTTGCTGCTTTTTGCAGTCAACAGATATTCACCATCAACATATATATCAGTATCTTTATCTGAATCCCTATGGCCAAGCATGAAAGTTATATTTTTCTTGTCGACTCGAACTTCATAATGTACTGTGTCGTTTCTTTCTTCTTTTTCTCCCTTGCCGATATTATTGCTTCCGCCTTTATTCTTATGATCTTCTAATTCGCGAATATCAATTTTGAGTCCGAGTTTTTTCTCTATCTGATCAATTGTTGTCCCACCTTTTCCGATTATTTGTGCTTTTTTTGATTCCGGAACATAAACGACGCATTTATCGTTTGATATCATTTCAACTTTTACAAGATCTGTGAATCTTTGAAATTCCTGTCTTACAACTTTTGCATAATGTTCTGCAGCAGCGCTCACTTGCGAATTCTGCTTTGAAACCGGAACAACTATTGTCTGGTCACCGTAGCTATATATTTCATATTCTAATTTTCCTGTCTCGAAATCGTTGATTACAACAATCGGTCTTGCAAGATCCTCTTCAGTCATTCCGCTTGGAACTTTTACCATAAGGCTTACGCTGAATACTTTTTGTACTGCTCCATTCTTGATGAATATAACAGTATCCATGACGTGAGGAATGACTCCAAGTTCAATTCTTCCGATGAATCTTTGGATTGCATCAATCGGGTTTGTCGCATGCACTATCCCGATCATTCCAACTCCTGCAAGCCTCAAGTCTGCAAACAGCTCAAAGTCCTCGGTATTTCTCATCTCATCAAATAAAGTATAATCAGGCCTTGATAATAATAAAATATCATGGATCTCCTGATACGTGCTGTGCCCGATTGCGTATTGAGTAACGTCATCTGCCAAAACTAAGTCTCTTGGAGCTTCAACAGTCTTTACAACTCTGTTTTTAGATAGGTAGAATTCTCCAAGTGCCTGGGCGAATGTGCTTTTTCCTTGTCCAGGGGCTCCTGAAACTAGAACTCCTTCAGCCTGCGATTCAATTCTGCTCCTAAGCTTTTCGCTTAATGGATAATCGTTGAATGTTAATTTTTTTACTGGCCTAACTATGGTTATTTCATATCCATCAGATAATGGAGGCCTGACTATAACTATCCTGTATCGTCCAAGCTGCACGACGCTTGAATGATCTCTTTCTATTTCGATGAATGCATCGCTTCTCATGCCTGTTTCTTCGATTATATTTTTGCCAATATTTTTTATAGATTCTTTGTCCAGAACCTCTTCAGACAAATCAACATATTCCCAGTTTCCAGGCATTCCTTTCTTTGCCCTAGGTTTGCAATTCTCCTTCAAATGAACACTCATCGTGGTTGAGTCAAAATATTTCTCAAGAATAAGCGGCTTTGGAGTTATTTCAAGCTTGATTAAAATGACATCAATTCCTTTCGCTTCCGCTGTAAGCGCCTGGACTTTATCAATAGTTACAAGGGTTGCCTTTTGTTCAAATGCTAAATTTCGAATTAAGGAATCAATCCCGCCCTTTCTTGCTCTTGCAATGTCGTCTTCTGATGGTCTCTCGCCTGAGAATTTGATTGCAAATTTTTTTGTCTTGGACAATGCAAGAAGTTTTTTTATTTCCTCAAGACCCATATAGCCTATTTCTCTCCCGACATTTGCCTGGGCTTCAAGTTCTGAAAGAGAGGCTTCATGTATTATTATCTCTCTTGGAAGGATATCTTCTGATTCTATTTTCTTAGAGAGAATTCCCTCTATTAATGCGCTAGTGTCTGGAACTAATTTATCTATCATTTTTTACCCCGTTGATTATCTTATTTATATATAAAATACCTTATAGCCTTTATTGAATATATAGCTTATGAAAATGCCCTTCCTATCTTGTTTGCTAGGACGTTCAGATGCAGCAATATCTTTTTGAGCCCTGATGCATTCGACTTTATGATGAAAGTCTCTTTAGTTGCATAGTTATTTCCTTTGTCGTCTTCGTATGTGACGATTATCTCGTAATTATTATCGTTTGGGGCAAGAGACGCACCGTTTGATTTAATGTTGAAAACTTTGTCCTCATTGAAATCTTCAAATGTCCATTCTGCATTATTTGTCTCGCTTATCAAAGTTAATTTGATGTTTTTAGGTTGGGATTTTGAATCTTTCGAGATTTTAAAAGATATATCAAAAGATTCATCATAATCTACAATTTCTTCATATTTAATATCAGATATTGAAACTACCGGCTTATCCTTGACATTTATGCTGACAAAACTAGTTTTTAGAAAGCCAGTTGTCTGTGGGTTTCCAACAGATGCTTTTATTACAATGCTCTTAAGACCTTCAGTTGTGAATGATTTTGAAAACTTTAAATTTATTTTTTCGACGTTCAAATTTCGTGTTTCGCATTCTTTGTCAATGCAAATATTGACATTGTTGAAAACTTTATCTCCCCGATTATCCAGGATGCAATTAATGTTTACAGAGTCTTCAAGATATATTTCATTCTTGTCAGGCGGGCATTCAAGATGGATATTTTTTGAAACTCCGCTTGGCTGCGAATCCTCTAATGATGAAAGGATATTTTCAAAATAATCATAGTCTATTGAGTCATAATCTTTCCTTGAATAGATGAAAGTAGTGCTTGTCTCATTGTACGTATTATATACTGTAATAGGGAATGTATAGATGAAATCTTTGCTTAATGAATCATCAATTTTTACAAGCCAGTATATCGTTTGAGAACTTTTCGGTTTTAGGAAAACTTGTTTTCTATATACAGTCTTATTAAGTACAGTTTCTTTTGATTCTTCAATTATTTCAATTCCCTCGGTCTGGGCAAGGTATAAATCCGCAACTTGATAGTAAGGCATTTCATTTTCTACAAATACACTAATCAAGTCATATGATCCAAAGCCTACATCCCTTGTATGTGTTTTCGCCTCAAATTCATACCTCGATCTTACATCCTCTCCAAAATCAGTAACATCAACATCAATATCTATGCTTCCTGGAACTAATTTTATGTTGGAGCCAAGATAATTATAATTTATATTTGAACTTGTGGAATCTGAATTATCGGATAATTTAATGTGTCCTGTGTCTACAAATCCATATTGGCCGTAAGTCACATCATACGGAACCCACCCGACGCCTGGATAATATACTTCAGCCCAAGCGTGAGGAACCCACGATTCTCCGAAAACTTCATCAAGATTAGTGTAAGCAACTCCAGAGACAAATCTAGCAGGAATCCCTGCTGCCCTGTTTAGAGAGATGAACAAATTAGTTAATTCATCGCAGACACCTTTCCTGTTTGCAAGAACCCATGATGATTTCTGATCTGCTTCACTTGTTATAGTACTCAAGTCATAAGCAATATTTTTTCTTACATATTCTGCAAATATATATTCTATCTCATAAAGATCTGTATTATCTCCTATCAATTCAGAAGCTAGATTTTTTATGTCGTTATTTACATCAATTATCTCTGTCGGCTTTGTATATTCATATAATGAACTGTCAAGGTTTCCTATCGGGAAAAGTATCTTATCATCTATCTCCACAAATCCATTTACCGTTGTAACGTCAGCCTCAACTTTCAGGCTGTAAGAATCCAGATATTCATCGTAATAAAATGAGATGCTGTCTCCTGCATAGGCTTCTGGCGTTGTTACCAGATTAGAAACTGCCTGCCGATAGTCGCTTTTAGGATATGACTCTAACGTCGCATTCACATATTTTAGATTGTATGATCCTGATGTAGGTTCAATTTCAAAAGTATTGCTTATTGTCACAGTGCTTTTGACAGTATTCTTATCGCCGTAATCAACTTCTGCAGATACAATAGATATACTCAATAATACTAATAAAAGCACAGAATACCACGCAAATCTCATTATATATCTATAATTGCCTTATTTATATAGTTTTAGAAAAAATTTATAAAAGAATGTCCGTTCTAAAAAATTGTTATGCCAATGCCGCGGTGGCACAACCTGGTACTGCGCTGGATTGCTAAGCACTATGCGTGCTTAAGATTACCACGTATTACACGCAATGATTCAGTGTCCGAAAGGATTTGTGGGTTCAAATCCCACCCGCGGCGTTATTTTATATTCTACGAAGTATTGTTTTGGGAGTGCGACACTTTTTTGAAAAGGGTCGCGTTGCATATCCCACCCGCGGCGTATTTTATTCTTCGTTTTCTTTCAATGCGTTTACTACTTTTTCGAATGCAGAAACCTGAGGCTCGGATAATGAGCCATATTTTAGATAATGAGATTTAATGTTTCTTAGGAAAGCATTTTTCTTATAGTATTCTTCAGGGATATCGAATAATTTC
>DASPMU010000081.1:0-11238 GCA_035626895.1 Alphaproteobacteria bacterium | reverse complement strand
AAATCTTATATTTGAGATGCTGACGTTTGTGCCATCGCTGCAGTTCATTCCCAAATTATCGCCTATGACGACAGCATATCCCTGAAGGGATACATTAATTAGCATGTTTCCAAAATTAGTAATGTTCACGCTCACATTTGCCGAAGGAACTTCGGAGTTTACATTGCCAAAATCCAGTCCGTCAGTCAAATTGATCGCGTACAATGGAGCAATAGTATTTGCAGCAATGCCGCTTTGAGGAATTGATTGATTGTTATTTATCGTTATGTTGCAGTTCCATGTTCCATTGTTTGCATAATACTGCACGTCAAACCCGCAGCTGAATGTTTTGTTATTTACAGTAGTTTCATTTAAGAGGCATGAGAAATTTGTATAATGCACAACAGGATCGTCGTCATTATTGCTTAAATTGAGGAAATAATAGAATGTAGCGCTAGCGTTATATACATTGCTTGGGCCAAAAGGATCAGATACTACTGCCCTGCAATAGATTGTCTGGGTCGATCCGGCAGATAATATTAGCGAATTATCAGGATCAGAAAAATCAGTTACATTAACTTCATAGATTATTGGAGGAATCCGTACGCTTATATTCCATTCTTCAGAGATTGCAGCTCCAAAATTTTCATCAATGCAAATAATGCTCCAATTGTAAGGGCCTGAAACCAAAGAACCGCTTATGTTAACATCAACATCCTGAGGAACTGGCGAGACAGAAGTTGTATTTATAGTCAAGCCATTTGCAATCAGAGAACAGTTCAATACATTGGTCACAGGGCTTGTCGTAACATTGAATGTGAATATGATAGTGGAATTATGCTCCGTGTTGTTTGCAGGAGAAATCAAGCCTATTATCATCTGAGTGGAAGTATTTGCAATAACTGTTCGAAGCGCAGTAGTTCCTGTTATTTGCGAGTTGTTGCAAGTTACGCTGTAAGTATTTACTCCATCGAATAATCCTGTCTTGTTAAAGAACCTGAAATCGCCAGTGCCGCTCATGTCATATAAGACTCCTTCCCAATCAAGAGTACATGTGGCGTCAGTTGGATAGATGCTGACATTTACAAAAGACCATGTCCTTGTAATGTTTGCGCCATTTCCATCGGTCGGCCTGATGAAGTTTATCATGACTCCCTCATCGAAATCCTGAATGAAATTCATGGAATAAAATTCGTAAGTGTTCAATGTATCGGCAGCAGAAAGCGCAGCATCGCCGTAATTAGTATAATTAGTTCCGTTAAAAGAGAATGATCCTGTGCTGAATGTAGAATTCAATCTTATTCCTAAAAATTTAGTCAGAGATCCTGCAACCCTGTTTCTAAATAATGTAAGCCATCCGCCGCTTCCTGCATAAGATGAAACAGTTATTGTTGCAGTATTGCAATTGGGACTACAAATCCTATGGCTTAATGTAGTCGCTGCAGCGTCAGTATCCCAGACTAATCCGCCTGAAGTGCCATTAGGCAGCCATGCAAAGTCAGCAAGTCTTGTCGTGATGACATCAACTCCAGTATCAATATTTGTCGTCAAAGTCCAATTTCTAGTCGTACTGTTCCAAAATGAAGTAGCAAGATCAGCACCTGAATCTATTAAAACTGCTTGCATATCATTTGTGATGGGATTAGATTTTAAGGAAATAAACCTGACGTCATCAACTGCCGCGCCGTCACTATCGAATATACTTATGTTAGGCCATAATGAGCCGTTCCATTCTGAATATGCAACTTCCCCGTTTACATTTGTTCCCGCCATTATCATTATCTTCGAACCATTTGCAGCATATCTTACGGCAAGAGCCTCAAAATTAGCTGTTGAAGTAGAGCCGTTTGACAGCGCAAGGAAATTACCCCATACAGATCCATTCCATATCCATGCATTTACATCAGAATTTGTCTGATCAAAAGCGACAATAGTCAAGTCCCTGCTCGTATTTATCGGATTTCTGTCAATTGCTACCCATGAATAGACTGCAATACCTGCATGGCCTGAGTCATTGATGAATCTTTCTGTTGTGTCAGTAAAGTTCCCATTTACATCGTCAAGGACCCTGTACGCGAGATCTCGGGAATTGTTTGTTGTGTTAGGAGCGTAGACTATTATTGCGTCTCCAGTTGATGATTCGAAATCGAAATCAAATTTTCTCTGCACGCTAATACTTGAATTTGCAAAATTATTTGAAACAATCCAGTTTGAAGCAACAGTGCAATTATAGAAACATACATAAGCATCAAGGAAAGTATCGTCTGAACTTGTGACGAGAATTACTTTGGAAGTTATCGGGGAAGTTTTAATCACCATATTCCTGATTGCTGATCCTGCGCTTGGGAGTTCTATCTGCGAGCCGTAAGATCCGTTTCTAGATCCATCCCAAAGCCTGATCTTAGGAAAAGTATTTCCTGTTCCGCTGCTTGACCTGTAAGCGACAAATGCCTCAGATCGTGGAATTGAAATATTGAGCTGCCTAGTCGGTGAAAATGCCCTCGTAGTAGTTGCATCTTCACAAAATACATTATATGTATACACATCGTTAAAGAGCGGGGCGAGTTCTTCATACCACGTAGTATTTCCTCCTCCAGTCAAATTATAATGAACATTATCGGTGCTGTTTGTAAGATTTAGCGTGCAGAAAGTCACGTTCTTGTTTGTTGATATATTGACCCTCAATGTCAAATCTTCTATTACAAGATCATCAGCGGGAGTTGGATCGACAAAACTAACATTGATCACAAGAGTATCGACAGTTATTGAGCGGAAGCTGGAATTCTTGTAATTAGTCGAAACATTGCATGTTACATAATAATTGTAAGTTCCAGAAGATAGGCCAGTAACATTATAAGATCTTAAATCCCCGCTTCCTGCCATATTATATAGTGTCCCAGACCAATTCAAAGTGCAGGTTGATGCGAAATTTGCAACAGTAATGTTGACATACGACCAGTCCCTATTAATAGAGGATGCATCGTCATCTGTAGGCGGAATAAATTGAATTATTATAGGAATAAATGTATTCTTTACGAAATCAAGGGAATATGATTCGTAAAGATTAATATCTGTATTTGCAGAAAGAGTGTTGCTTGTATAGTTTGTAGTGTTGCTTCCATTGAAAAAAAATCCGTTTAAAGCAAATGCGGAATTGAGTCTTACTCCAAGAATCTTTGCAGTATCAGAACCATTTAGATTCCTAAATAATGTAATCCAGGCTCCAGTTCCTGGAAAGTTTGTTACTGTTGTTGTTGAAGTGTTGCAAAATGGATTGCATATACGCTGGCTCATAGTTGCGGCTGCGGCATCAGTATCCCACAATAATACTCCTGAAGTGCCGTTTGGGACCCAGGCAAAATCAGTAGGCCTTGTTGTAGCAACGTCAATACCTGTATCTATATTTGTTGTAATTGTCCAATTTGCAATAGTGTCATTCCAGAATGCCGTTGCAAGGTCGCTTCCCGAGTCCACAAATACTCCTTGAAAATAACTATACACTGGATTTGATTTTAGGCTCACAAACCTTACATCATTAGCATCAGATAAGTCAACATCGAAGTGGCCAAGGCCGCTCCATAAAGAGCCATTCCATCTTGCATAAGTCAAATTTCCATTAATGCCTTGCGCTCCAATTGCCATGACAAATGATCCATTACTAGTATATTTAATTGAAAGCGCTTCAAAAGATGTTGTCGCAGTTGATGTATTTGATATTGCTAATTCGTTTCCCCACTCGCTTCCATTCCAGATCCATGCGTTTATGTCACTATTTGTCGCATCAAAACCAGTCACTGCAAGTTCCTGGCTGCTATTAAGAGGATTTCTATCGATAGAGATCCATGTATAAACAACATCCGCAATTTGTCCTGCATCATTGATATACAATTCCGGAGCTGCGCTAAAATTTAAGCTATTTGAATCAAGAACTTTATATGCAAGATCCCTGCTTACATTAGTAGTGTTCGGGGAATATACAACTACAACATCGTCAGTTGCAGTCTCAAAATCAAAATCATAATGTCTCTGCGGAGCAAAAGTAGAATTAGCAAAATCATTTGATACATGCCAATTATTGGCATTAGTACAATTCAAGTAGCAGATATAAGCGTCAAGGAAGCTATCGTTGGAGCTGGTTATCAAAACCATTTTTGAAGATATTGGCGAAGTCTTCAGCACTGCTTGACGGATGTTTGATCCAGTTGTAGGAAGCTCAACTTCAGTACTAAATGTCCCAATACCAGTACTATTCCAGAACCTTATTTTAGGATAATCCACTCCTGAACCATTCGTAGAACGATACGCAACATACGCGCCATTGGAGGCTTGCGCAAATTCTGGGATGATAGACACTAATAGTATTAGAAGCAAGATACAATGCAACCTATTTCTAACTACCACCCTTGTAAAATTATCTAGCATTCCCCACCTTTTACGATCAAATACTAATAACTAGTATTTTATGACCATCCCTTTTTATATGTTTTTATTTAAATGGGAGAAATAAGCACAATCTAAGCAATTAACTACGCCCACCTACGAGTCTAGCGCAATACTATATAATATAGATAGCTAGGCGGAAGCGTTTTTAAAGACTGTTCTCAAGCAGCTTTACGGTGTTGCAACTGCTGTGAATATAATATAGCCAGTACAATTACCTGCAGGATTTGGCGGAACATAGATTTGCCAGTAAGTAGTACTCATAGTTGGAGCGGATGCATTAGTTGTCTTAGTGATATTTAAGCCTGAAATATTCACACCGCCAAGATTGCTTGTCAAAGGTGTTTTCGCAGCAAAAAGAGTTCCTGACTGATTTGAAAATCTTTCGTTATCTACTGTGATGTTTCCCGTCAAGTTGCAGATCATTGCAAAACCATCTCCCCTAGTTGCACCATATCCTTCAACCGATACACCAATATGCATGTTTCCAAGATTTGTGATATTTGCCTGCCTGTCAGATGAGAAGTCTTCAACAGCTACGCCGCCATAGTCAATTCCATCCGTAACGTTCAGGGCGTAGACAGGATAGAATTGAGTATAATTCAAAGCAGAGCCTGTGAAATTTGAATTGTTTGCAGTATAGCTGTTTTCAACAGTCATATTGCATACCCAAGTTCCATTGTTTGCATGATAGGAAACATTAAAGGAACAGGCATACCAAGCAGTAAAAGCACCTGTTGTCGAATTTAAAAAACATGACGAATTAGAGTAATGATTATTTGTATTATTCGCAGCAGTATAATTTGAAGTAGCATTATGCCATAAAACTGCTCGAACTAAAGTTATATCATTTGTTCCTTGCCAGTTCCTTACAGAACCATTGCAATATATCTGTTTTGATCCTCCAGCATTTAGAGTCACATTAATTAACGAACTGTTAGTTGCATCGTAGACAGTTACATTCATCATGTCAGGTTTAGAACTAGTAATAGTAAGATTCGTTTGTACTGTAACATTTTTGTAGTTTGGTCCGACAACATTTGGAGCGATTGCTTTAGGCGGAGTTAGAACTAGTATTAGAAATATTGCAATAGCTATCGCTAGAATCCCAATCTTTATTTTGGTGTGATGATTCATTTTGCCTAATTTTTATTTTTTTAGCTACTTCAAGCTATCTCGAACTATTTACAATAGGTACGCGTACTTTTGGTCGGAATTCTTATTTGTACAAAATACTACATTAATATACAAATGTGTATACTTATATATAAAGGTTTTGTTTTAGTATACTTGATTTGTGCTTAAAATGGCCAATATTAAGAACAAGCCGCAAACGCAAAAATTTATATAGTAATTAGCCAAATTACTATTCGTGGGTGATTTAGAAGTTAATTTTAGCTTCAAAAGCAGGTTGAATAGTATAAAATTTAGCGCAAATCTCAAGTTCAGCATAATGGTAATGCTTCTAATAGTAGGAATACTTTTAAGTTCAGGCTCTGCTTTGGCAGTTGACAAAGTAGTGTCCAATTCTGCAGATTGGAGGGACGTATATTCAACCATGCTTTACGCAAGCCTCATTGACAAAGAGCCGGGAATGTTTCTGACAAGTACAAAACATGGGACAATCCTGTTATACGCAATCCCAAAGGATACGAACGGAACATTAGTTGTTTCATCAAGGTCGCAGCCTTATACATTGAACTATGATTCATATATGGAATCACAAGGATATAGCCAAGTAGAGGAAATAGTAACAAACACAGCAAACCTTGATCTTGCAAGAAGATTAAATTCTGAAATAGACATTGACAAATTCATAATAGTTGATGACGCTTATGGATATAACGCATTATCTGCTGCATCGTACGCAGTAGCTGATGATTTCTATGTATTATTTGCAACAGAGAGAAACATAGGCGCTGTCGATACTTTCCTGACAAGCGTGGGCCCTGAAAAGATAATAATCTTTGGCCAAGTAGATGAAACAGTAAAAACAAGGCTTGCAAAATATTCCCCGGAAACAATAAACGAAGGAGACAGGTTCGATAACAATATAGCAATGGTCAAGAAATATCTTGAGATAAATCCTACAGCCCAAGTTCTTATGAGCAACGGAGAATTCATTGAAGCAAGCATCATGTCAGGAGACGATCCTGTAATATTCATCGGACGAGGAACAGTTCCTGCTCAAGTCCAGGATTATATAAAGACAACAGATTTCCAAGTTGCTGTCCTGATAGGAAATGAGCTGATAAATTCTGCAACAGAAATAAGAAGGCAGCTTGGATTAAGCGTCTTCGTAAAGTTCGCCCAGGGGTCAAGAACTCCAACAGGACCAGTTGCAACAGTTGAAGACCTGGATAAATTCCCAATGCCAAGATATAATGTAAATCTTGGAGTATATTCAATAGTCTACAACAAGGCAACAGGATCATTATGGGTAACTTACAAGAACAACGCAAATATAGGAACATACTTCAAAGGAACAATCACAATCGATGACGCTGGAGAGCGTAAAGTAGTAGGAGATGAAGACCCGCTATTCATTGATAAGAATCAATACAAGACAATAACTTATGATGTATCGCTTGAAGGAGAAAATATCACAGCAGCATTATATACATTATTCGGAGAAGGAAGAAGATCCCTTGAAAATGTCCTTGAAGCAAGAATGGAAGTTGAAAGCATAGAAATCCTTGATGAAGCGTTAATCAATATCACAGATGTTTCATACGATAAGGGAGACTCTAAATTTATAATCACAGTAGAAAATATAGGAACAGTTGATACTTACGTAAGCATTGAAGCATTAGACCTGTTCATCAACGGGGAATACATAACAGTATCATCACCTGAAGCAATCTTATTGAAAGTCGGGAAAACTGCAAAGATCCCATTAGAAGTTGAATTAAGCGACGCAGATATTGAAAATAATCCTGTTGTAAAGATCAAAGGATATTATGGAGAGCGTGAAAACAGCCTGATCAAGACAGTTTATGGAGAATATGCATTCAAATTCCAAACAGCGGATTATGCAACATATGCATTGATACTACTTATAATAATATTAATACTACTAATACTCTTCGGCAGAAAGAAATGCAAGCATTGCGGCTATAAGAATTCAAGACTAAGAAAGACTTGCAAGAAGTGTGGCCGAAACATGAATGAACACGTAGTCCATCATGATCATCATCAGTAAGTTTATTTTTTATTTGTTTCTAATTAATTGAATTAATAGGAGAAATAAGATTAAGCACATTGCCAGCGCTCGCATCTTATGTGTTATTCGATTCCCGCCTACGAGTCTAGACGAAAAAGTTTGTGTGACTAGGGCTCGCCAGGTGGCAATGCTGCCTAAAGTGAATCTGGCAAGAATATAAAAGAACATAATTCTTAAGAAGAATGCTTATGCAAGTGGTTTCTTGAATGAGATATATAGTCTATGAATTTCTTCTCATCATCCCTGTATTCTTCTGCTATATCATCAAGTGTCGAAGAAAGCTTGCCTGATATTTTTCCTAATGCTTCGACATTCTTCTTTATTTCTGCTTTTGTTGCTTTTCTTGAGACATGTATTAATCTATAGGCAAACAATTTCATGTAGAGATGATCAATCATTGTCTTGAAGTTCTGTTTTTCCTTTGCGCTGTGGAATTTATGCATCTTGTAATAATCGACGCAATGATTGTAAATAGTCCTGCATTTCTCGTATTCAAATGAATTTATCAAAATGTTTGCGACATCAAGCTGCCGTGACATATAATCATAAGTATGCTTAGAGTTGAATTTAGCGTTGTATGCTTGTTGTTTTTCCGCAGGCGTTTCATGCGATTTTATCTGAACTGTAGCATGATGCACTTTATTTGAATTAATGTCTTGATGCCCTGCATCTTTCTGATGAGAGGATTGATGGATATGATTATGGCTGGTTTGAGATTCTACTTTCAAGAGTACATTTGAATTTATATTTGCATCTGTGCTACTCAAATGTGATTTGTTTAAGCTGCTTGAATTAGTTTTAGAATCAAGCCTGCTGATTTGTTTTGCTAAATTTGCTTTCAATCCTTTGAATATTCCTGAACCGGATTTAGAACTTCCATTGCCTGAAGACCCATTAGATCTACTTGATTCTTTCTCGAATGCATTCTTCTCTTTTTTATCAAGAGAAACATAATATGCTGAAAGCCCTAGGATCATTCCAATTCCTGCAAGTATCATCCAGTGCATTGGAGTTAATTCAAAGCCTGCAATGTCAAGGCCTACAAGTCCAGTAAGAATATTTGATTGTTCTTCTTCAATTCCGCTTGTAGTGTCGGTTACTTTGAAATCGGGCTTTAGCAAGACGATAGTCTTTGTCTCTTTTGCTGCAGACATTTCAGCATGATTATTTATCATATAATATATAGACATTTTATTGAAGCTGTCAAAGTCCCATCTTACAACTGGGTCGCTCTTGACGACAATTGGCGCAGTCTGATCCTTGAATTCAAAAGAGATATCTTTGACGTCGCGCTCAAAGCTCTTAGGTATTAGCTCTATTACAGAAACTCCGCTAAGTTCAAGGCTTGAGTCAACATTCTTTATTACGAGGGTGTATTTGTCATAATCATCCTTGCCGAAATATTTTATTTTGAAAATGATGATTTCTGTATCTACAGATATGCTATCCTGGATTTTTTTGTTGGCAGTCGCATAATCAGTCAGGACGCTTTTAGTCAGGTTTACCGTCACGGATTCAGATATTGCAAAATCTACGTCAGAGGACTGGGTTATCTGCTCATAAGATGATTGTTCATTGACAAGTATATCTTCGGCAATCAAGGATTTCTGCTTTATTGCGTCCATTTTTATCTTGTTTAATGCAATATCGAGTTCAGCTCTCGTCATCTGCTTTACTTTAAAGTCATTTGCTTCATTTATTGAAGCTTCAATGTTTGCCTTTGATGTAGAAATAGTTTCTGATATTCCAAGCAAGTTGATGATCTTTAGTTTTACCGGATCATTTATAGAATCAATATCGGATTTTATTATTTCAATATCTGCTATATAGGTATTTAATTCCTCGATAAGCTGATCTACTTTAGGGATTAATTCTTCATCTAAGAATTCTTCTTCCGGAGTCTCTACATCAATGTTTCCTGAATTATCATTGTAGTTATTGCTTGATGGCCTGTAAGCTGCAGTTGCAGAAACGACATCAGATAAATATCCATCATTATCCGCTGCATCAATTGCGGCAATCCTGTAATAATAAGTTATTCCATCGACTACTTCTTCATCTACATATTGTCTTGAAGTCGTGCTATCATGATAGTCCACATATTCAGGATCCCCGCCAATTGTTCTGTAAATATTGTATCTGTCTGCTTCTTCGCCATCGTAATACCATTTTACTTTAATACGGCCATCTGATTGAGGCTCTGCTTCGATGCTTATTGGGGCTGCAGGAGCAGTGGTATCGACAAGGAACAATTGTCCGGAAGTTATTACGTTTCCTACGTTGTTGTTCATATCAACGCCGGAATAAACAAATGTTCCGACCATATTTGCAGTGTTCGCATCTATTATCATATAGCCTTCCCAATTCGATCCCGAGCCTGTAAGAGTCACAAATCTTTGTGTTGAATCGCCGCTGAAAGTATAATATAGCGAAGGCGCGCTCAGTACATTTTCGCTCGTCGTTAATCTGACCTCGTAAGTTCCTGCCTTTAGCGGAGAGTCCTTGCTTAGGCTTATTACAGCAGTAGGTTTTATTATCAGGCTGAAAGATATTGTCTCAGCAGGTCCTACATTATTGTTTACATTCCTGCACTTAATATAATAATTATGAGAGCCTTCAAGCAGTCCGCTAAGAGTTGTATGATGCTGTATATTATTAGTGTTGGCAAATGTATATAGCATTGAATCAAAGCTCTTATCTGAAAGATCGTATTTGCACATCGCGACAGTATCAGTCGTCAGGCTAAATGTTACAGTATTGTCAGTATTGATGACATAGTTCTTTGAAACTATTGCAGGGCTTTGAGTGTCTATATGGAATAATGCCCTCTTTGTTTTTGATTCATATTCATTTGAGCAGTTTATATCCATAGTATATGAACCGTCGCTGCTGAAAGTTACTCCTGAATAAAAGAATTGGCCTGAGCCTGCAAGCATTCCGCTCATTGAGTTATTTGTAGAATAGACGCATGTATCCACCTCAAGGCTTAAGGACATATTTATCGGGATAGTCCTGTTGTTGTATGTCTTGTTCGTCGGGCTTGATGAAAGTATAAGAAGTGGAATATCGACTATATCAAGCTGCCTTGTTTCTGTATAGTTAGTATCAATATCGCTTGCTACAAATAAATAAGTATAAGTTCCGCTGCTAGTGTAATTAGTTGATTCAGCGTATTCCTCATTAGAAGAAACTAAAATCCCGTTCCTATATATTGAGTAAGATATTGGGTTCGGGGAATCGCTTGACGCAATGAAGTTCATGTAAATATCTTCCATTTCATCGACGCTGCTTGGAATGCTGATGCTGTCAATTGATACGGCTCCGGATACAAATGATACAGACAATAAGAATATAGCAGAAACTAATGCAAGCACTAGTACAACATTCTCAGTGAATGTCTTCTTTTTCCACGCTTTTCTTTTTTCTGAATTCATTTTTGTTGTTTTTATTATTCCTTGAAGTCCAAACTAATTATGCCGTTCTTTGAACAGATGCTTGAACTTCAAAATATTGGCCTATCAATAAGATTACTTGTTGAATTTTATCTTATTGAGAATTGCCTGGTCTCTCTCGATGGCTTCATTTATAGCCTTCTC
>DASPMU010000080.1:0-10360 GCA_035626895.1 Alphaproteobacteria bacterium | reverse complement strand
GCCCCCCTGCTTAAATGAAGCACTAATATAACTTTGTTTTGATCTAGATGCAAATTCATTGGATCTTCTGAGAATAATTTCCATAGCCTCCTTTTCATCCTCATCCATTTGAGAATAAGTTTTGCCTTCTGATTTCATCGTAGGAACAGGAAATTTATCGTTATAGAATTGTTCCAATTGTTTCCGCTTCTTATTCTGCATTATAGGGAATGCGATTTCATGATATAGCATTGGATGGATAAAGCTTAGTACTAACGGATTGTATTTGAGCAGATAATCTACACCCAAGCTTAGATCAAAACCTTTCCCTTCTAAATATCCTGCAGCAAAGCCAGAGCTTAGGGCATACACATCACGAACGCGTATCTTCATAATATTAGTATATATTGCAGTATTATAAATCTTTCTATATGACGTCATTTTATAGTAATAACAATACATTTACAAACCTTTATAAACAACCTATCACTCCTAGTAATATAATAAAGAATTGCTAGGAGAGCATAAGTCATTCTAAAAAAACTTAATGACGCTTGCTCACAAATGTGGCATCGTCGATCAGGATTCGTCTCGTGCGAATCATTCGATGTTTACTTATATCATACAAAAATTGTTGTGATATTTTGATGCTTTACAGCATCATGTTTAGTGATTCTTTAGGAGAATAAAATGAAATTTGAAGAATTAAGTCTAAAGCCTGAAATATTAAAAGCTTTAGTAGAGTTAGGATATTCAGAAGCAACTGAAATACAGTCTAAATGCATCCCTATTGTATTAAGCGGCAAAGATATTGTCGGACAATCACAGACAGGATCAGGAAAGACTGCAGCATTCGGAGTGCCGATGCTTAATGTTTTGACGCCAGGAAAAGGAATCCAGGCAATTGTACTGACTCCTACAAGAGAACTTGCAGTACAGGTTTTTGACAATATCAGAAGCATGGGAAAATATACTGGCCTAAAGATGGCATGTGTTTACGGCGGAGTAAGTTTAGAGCCTCAGACAGATGCTCTTAGAAGAGCAGACATCGTAATAGGAACTCCAGGAAGAGTAATAGATCACTTAGATAGAAGATCAATGAATCTAACAAATGTAAAATATTTCGTTCTTGATGAAGCAGACAGGATGCTTGAAATGGGATTTGTCGACGATGTAGTTACTATCTTAAAGCATACGCCAAAAGATCGGCAGTCATTAATGTTTAGCGCAACAATGCCTAGCCAAATTCGAGCAATCATACAAAGATATTTCAATAATCCAGTTCCTATCAAGGGACAGGCTCAAGTAGATACAAAATTATTGAAGCAAGTTTACTACAACGTAAAGCCTGAGGAGAAATTCTCATTGCTATTATACTTCCTGAAAAAACATCAGGGAATATCAGTAGTATTCTGCGCAACAAGAGAAGAATCTGACGCAGTAGCTGCAAATCTTGAACGCGAAGGAGTAAATGTAATGGCAATCCACGGAGGCCTTACCCAGAACAAGAGACTTCAGGTTGTAGAAATGTTGAAATCAAAGAAGATTACAACTATTGTTGCAACAGATGTTGCTGCAAGAGGTCTTGACATCAAGGATGTTTCTCACGTATACAATTACGACGTTCCAAAGAGCGCTGAAGACTATACCCATAGAATCGGAAGAACTGCAAGAGCAGGAGAGAGCGGAGACGCAATAACTCTTCTAACTCACAAGGACTTCGACAACTTCGACAGAGTATTAAGAGACAGAAGCCTGAAGATAACTAAAGAGCAAATCCCAGCAGATATGCCAATGGTAAGATTCGACAGAGGAATGGCTCGAAGATCATTTGGCGGACATCAAGGAAGAAACTTCACAAATCGTGGAGGAAGGCCTCAGGGCGGAAGGGGAAGATTCGGTGGCGGACGAGGCGGCGGAAGCAGCAGATCAGGTGGTGGCGGATATAACGGCCACAGGGATTCTGAAGGCGGAAGTTCTGAAAGAAGAAGCGAAGGAAGATCCGAAGGCGGCGAAGGAAGATCGCATGGCGGAGGACATCCACCACGAAGAGGATTCAGCGGCCATAATAGAAGATAATCTTCTGATTTTTTTTATTATTATCATTATTTTTTAATTTCTATAAAAATTTATAAATAAGCTCCATCAGGAATAGTTTGTGGATGTGTTAGAAGAATTAATAAAAAGAGATCCTCATTTCTCTGAATACCGTCATTTAAGAAATTATGTCTTGTTCCGACCATCATGCATTAATTCTAAGGGAGAAAATATCGAAATAAAGATGTATAAAGATATTATTAAATCATATATTAAGACTTATGAAACATTGTCCGACATATACCTCAACACAGAATATCCAAACTATAAAGAAATAATACAATCAAATACTGAAGAAGTTATTTTTAGTTCAAAAAGACTTGATGGCATAAAAATAGAACTTTCATGCAAATCAAATCATTTGCAGTTATATTTATGGGCAGAGCCGCGACCTTATTTAGAATATCAAGATAATCCAATTCTAGGAAGAATCTTGGGGGTTACGCATCCTCCTCCTGATGATTCATTCTTTGCAATAGCCACAATAAGAGATAAAGAAATAGATGAATATGAAGCTCCGAGAACATTTTTTATCCATAAAATAAATTTAACCCAACACGGAGTAATAATATCTGATGCTTTAGTAAAAGTTCCTGATATGATTAATGAATCAATTGATGGACGCCTAAATAATACTATGGTTCCTTTTCTGAATAGTACAATTATTCATAAAAACCGATAATAATTATAATATTCTATAAAACTTTATAAATTCTTCATACCAGTGATTCATTGTGGGTAGCTTAGATAAACTTCTAGAGGATCCAAAATATAAAGAATACAAACTTCTAAAGAATTATGTATTATATAGAGATTCAGGATATAGTAAATACGGAGAATTAAAACAAGTGAAAATATATCCTGAAACAATAGAACAATACATCAAGGCATACGAATTTCTCTCAGGCGAAAATTTAAGAGCCAGGTACATTAATCAGAGAAAAATAATCAATACAAGAAAAGAGAAAGTGACTTTCAGCTCGAAAAGATCCGACGGCATAAAAGTAAGTTTATTCTGCCATGCTGAAGCAATGGAACTTTTGCTTACAGCAAAAAATGATGATACAGATAAATCATTATATAGTATAAGCACGATAATAGGAGAATATAATGCTCCTAATACATATGCCGTGCTCTATACCGCGTTGACACGCGCAGGGATTAAAATAGAATGTGAATCTCTAAAAATACCTACGATAATTAAGGAAAAGATAGTAGATCATAAATACGGAAGGATAGGAATTGGCTTGTTCCCGAAGATTTCCGATCAATAATTCTATGCGCCATAAACCTTATAAACCCAAATTCTATCCTAATATTGGATATAAATGGTGTTAGACAAGCTTGGAGACAGCCTCAGGGGCACACTCGAAAAAATCAAGAATTCTCTCTTTGTAGATGAAAAACTGATCAATGAACTTGTCAGAGACATCCAGCGTTCTCTTCTTCAATCCGATGTGAATGTAAAACTAGTTTTTGAGCTTACAAAAAACATCAAGGAAAGAGCATTAAAAGATGAAATCCCCAAGAACTTATCAAAGAAAGATTATCTTGTGAAAGTTGTTTATGAAGAACTGGTAAAATTCTTAGGCGGCGAAGGCGCAAAAATAAACATCACAAAAAAACCTTATTATATAATGCTTGTCGGCCTTTTCGGTTCTGGAAAAACAACAACTTCCGGAAAGCTTGCAAAATATTATCAGAAGAGAGGATACAAGGTCGGTTTAATCAGTACAGATACTTGGAGGCCTGCAGCATACGAACAATTAAAACAATTATCAGATAAAATAGGCGTTGATTTCTTTGGAATTAAAGGAGAGAAAAATCCAGTAAAAATATTTGCAACATACGAGCAGGAACTTAAGAAATACGATATTGTAATAATTGATACCGCAGGAAGAGATGCTCTTAATGATGAATTAATCAAAGAATTAAACGATATAAGATCAATTGTCAAAGCAGATGAAAACTTACTCGTAATAAGCGCAGACATCGGCCAGACTGCAGAAAAACAAGCAAAGACATTCAACGAGACTTGCGGCGTTACTGGTGTAATAATTACAAAGCTTGACGGTACTGCAAAAGGAGGCGGAGCATTAAGCGCGTGCGCAATCACAAAGGCTCCAGTCAAGTTCATAGGTATCGGAGAGAAAGCTGACGCCCTTGAAGAGTTCAAGCCTGAAAACTTCGTCGGAAGAATCCTTGGAATGGGAGACTTAGAAGCGCTCTTAGAGAAAGTCAACGAAGTAATAAGCGAAGATGAAGCAAAAGACTTAGGAAAGAAATTCCTTAAAGGAGAATTCAATTTAATCGATTTATACGAGCAAATGCAGGCAATGAAGAAAATGGGTCCGCTCACAAAAGTCATGGAATTAATCCCTGGAATGTCAGGCGCAAAGATTCCAAAAGAAGTCCTTGAAAATCAAGAAGTCAAGCTCGATAAATGGAAGTATGCAATGCAATCAATGACCCGGGCAGAACTAGAAGATCCTGACATCATCGACGGCTCAAGAGTAGAAAGAATCGCTAAAGGCTCAGGCCTTTCAACAGGCGATATCAGAGAACTAACAAAGCAATACAAGCAATCAAAGAAATTAATGAAGATGATGAAAGGCAACGACAAGAACATGGAAAAAATGATGAAATCCATGCAAGGCGGACAAGTTAAATTCTAAATTAATTGAGAAAGTAATTAGAAATATTTATTCTTTTTTATTCCTAAAACTCTTTGAGATATTTGTCGACCAGAATGTCGGCAATGGATTTGTTACAAAGCCTGTGAAAGAATCTGAATAGACGTAAGTTAGGCCTTTGACATTCTTGTATTTCTTGAAATCTTCTAGGGCTTCTTCATATATTTCTTTTATTTTCTTTCTCTCGAAATCTAGCTGAAGAAGTGAAGATGGCTTCAATACTAAATAATCAGCCTGCCTGATTGCATTTATCTCAAGATTTGATGAATTCTGCGAAATGAACATGATGCTCAAGTCTTTGTGCCTTGCGACAAGTAGAAGCTTGCTCAATAGCTGGTTTGCATCAGAGAAGCCCTGTCTTGAATTAAACAATATTCCTCCTTCATCGATTAATACATAAGAACCGTCAGCGATGTCTTCTAGTGTTTCAGCGACATGTATCCATGCTGGAAGCTCGTTAGTCTTAAATCCCATGGCGTAGATTTTTCTTGTGTTTAATGCATGAAGATTTTCAAGAAGCTTCAATCCAAAGGCGCTCTTTCCCGACCCTCTTGCGCCAAGTATTATTCCGATTGTGCTGTCTTTTTTAGATAAAGTGTTTTCAAAATTCTTGAATGAACCGCTGTTTTGCTTGATTGTCTTGAACTCTACGTAATGTTCAATCCTGTCAGGATTGTTGTCTCTTTTTTTCTCAGTGTTTATCTTTCTTCTTTCGGAAATCTTCTTGACAATCCAGTCAATCCCCTTGAAAACATAGAGAATAATATAGAATACAGCTTTGAACGGAAATGAAATTATTATCCATAATACTTTGAAGAAAATCTTCCAATCAGATTCTTTCTTATCCGATTTTTCAGATGATTTTTTTGATTCGTGTTTTTTCTTTGCCATTTTATAGATTAATCATCATCCCATTGCTTCCAGGATTGAACATTCTTGTGCCATTAATAGTTTCGTCTGCCCCTGCAGTCTCATGTATGTGTCCTGAAACGGCAAGCATCGGTTTATAATTTATTATGAATTCTTTGATATCTTTATTTCCTACATGCTGGCCGTATTTATTGTCAACTTTTGTCTCGAATGGAGGAGCATGAGTCAGCAAAATTAATCTATATGATTTTCCATCTTTCTTGCAGATATTTGGAAACTCTTGCATGAAAATATCTGCATTTCTCCTAAAATTAGAATCTCTTTGGCTAAAGCCTCCGCCGCCATAGCCGTAAAATATCAAGTCATTGTATATATAGTAGGAATTATGTATAAAATGAATATTGCTGAATTTTTGGCAATCTTGTCCCAAAGATTCGCTTTCATGGTTTCCATGAATCAAGATCAATGGTTTATTGAATGAATTTAGCTTGTTTAACACTTCATGAAGTTCCATCTCAAAATTAGTTATATCTCCGCAGCATACGAGTAAGTCAGCATCTTTTGCTTTCTCTCCGATCCTATCTAGTGAGCGGAGGCCATGTGTATCTACAAAGAACAATACCTTCATTCTTTATTTATAGCAAGGGTGTTTTTAAAGTTTCCTCTATCGTTAAATATTTAAACATTCTAAAAACTCTTCATATACAATGGATTTCAAGCATAAGGTCAGCAAAGTGGAAAGTTCTCCTAAATTCTCCTCATTCATAAAGTCCAATCCTCATTATTATTTAGTGCATATTTTCAGCGTCAAGGATGAAAACCCAAATACTGTCTGGCAAGTAGGATATTATAGCAAAGACACAGATAAGATAATCGTCTTTGAAGACAATGACGCGCTTGCAGAAATAATTGTCCATGAACCTGAAGAGGCTCTCAAAGAAGAAAATTACATCAAGCAGCTTGAGCTTGATTCTTTAGTAGTCTCCCTTTCAGAAGCAATAAACATTTGCCAGGAAACAATCAAGCAAAATTATCCAAAAGAAATTCCAAGCAAACACATATTCTTGCTTCAGAATTTACCTGAATTTGGCCAAGTATGGAATATAACAATAGTAACTCTTGCTTTCAGCGTAATAAATGTCAAGATTGATGCTCAAAGCGGAAACATATTGAAGCATACAAGAGAAAACTTGATGAACTGGCGAAGCTAAATAAGCAAATCAATCACAACCGATCGATAATTACATTTTCTGCATCAAAAAGAAATAATTTATAAATAATTTCTTCCCAACGTCACTTCAGGGGATATATTGCATATTAATAAAAACTTAATTATCATTATACTAGCAGTACTTCTAGTTTCATCTATTGCCGTTAATTTTTTCATAGAAAAACATTATGAAAATAAGTACAAGCCAAAATTCTCCCTTATATCTCCAGAAATCGCATGGCTTGAGCTTGGCGACTTCATGGAAGTGCAAAAGCAATATTCGATTGAATATCAAGGCCTTAAGACAGAAATGCTTGCAATAACAGAAAATCCTACAGTTGATGGGACTTACGGCGTATATTTCGAAGATCTTAATACTGGAGCCTGGATTGGATTAAATGAGAAAGATGAATTTGTGCCTGCAAGCCTCTTAAAAGTTCCTATGATGGTTGCTGTCCTCAAGAAAGTTGAAAGCGGAGATATAAAACTGGAAGATAAAGTAATAATACAAGCGGATGATCTTAACACTAATTCTGGAACTCTATGGATGAAAGGCGGCGGATATGAAATTACATTAAAAGAGCTTCTTGTATATATGATAAAAGAATCAGATAATACTGCAGTGCTTACTCTTCACAGATACTTCCTCACTGATGAAGATATACTTGAAGCAAAGCTTGCAATGGGCCTTCCGATGGGCAATCACGAAACATATGATTCAATCGGGCCAAAACATTATAGCAATATATTAAGATCACTTTATTACTCAGCATATCTGAGAAGGACATTATCCGAGCTAGGCCTGTCAATAATGTCTGAAACCGATTATAATGCGCAAATACCAGCCGGAGTTCCGGATCATATACCAATATCACATAAGATAGGATTTTATTATGGCACTGATGGTTCAGCCGGATATCATGATTGCGGAATAATATATTATCCCAATAAGCCTTACATATTATGCGTGATGAGCAAGGGAACTGATAAAGAAGAAGCAGACTTTGTAATCTCGAGAATTTCCCAAGTAACATACGAATATGTTGATAAACATTTCAATGATTAAATTCTAAAATATTTAAGCAATAAAACGTTCTTCTTCACAAATTATACATAAAAATTTATTCATCACTATAAAATAAATTAAACTTTTCCCTGATGTGTATGATGTAAACTATAATTTACAAAACCATCTTTCCCGTGTCTATGTTGCCACACAATAGTCTTTATAAATAAGTTAAACTAGAAATAAATTAAGAAAAAAATAAGAAATGCATAGACGATAAGAATGTTGGAAAATCCGGCATTGGAAACTTATTGCAAAATGTTTGGTGGTGAGTGAAATGGGAAAGATAAGTTACGAAGCAAAGATCAACAGTAAGTCTTTAGACACATTCTTGGTTACAGATACAGAAAACACAGAATAATTTCTAAAATATTTTTTATTTTATTCAATTAAATCTAAATTATCATTTTGAAAAGAAAAAGTTAAACAAAAAAATTACTTTGATTCTCTTTTATCAAGAATTTTCTCAAGTCGTGATTGCATTTTCTTCCGGATTACTTCTTTAGTTTTATAAATATCAAAGCGATATATTTTTGGAGGTTTTGAATCATTTGCGCCGCAACCCCACTTATATAGATCTTCTATGAAGTTTCCAGCATATCGTTCGTTAATCAAAAGCTGAAGAGGAATATTATTTTCAAAATCATCAGTAATTCTCTTGCCAGTTCGCGCTTCTTTAAGTTTTATATATTCGTCTTTATCCCAACCCTTTGGCCCACAGACTATAAACAAGTCAGTCGGAGGGTTTTCAAAAGCCTTTTGATTGCCCGGGAATCCGTAAAAATCTGCATGCTTTATTCCATTAGGATTCGCATCTTTATCATGAATCTGGTAGCATCCAGCCTCTTCTGATCTGCTTCGAACAATTATTTTCCCTGCATCCCTCAAAGGTCCTCTAAATCTCAAGAATTCATCCTCTCTTATTGCCTGCAAGGCCATTGCTGCAGCATAAGGATTGGCATTCGATCCGAACTTAGTTCTGTATAATTCTATTGTTCTAACAACCTGTCCTGCGCCTCTATAAGTTGGCTCTTCCATTATCCACGCATCAGCGCTATTCGGATCGATATATTCTGTAATCCTTTTTCCAGTTTCTTTATCGCAATCTATCTTTGAGTCAACCATCGAGCCAATATGTAATTTATTATATCCTATTCCTGCAAGCATTTTAGTCATTTCGACAGCTAATTTTTCATAATGAGAATTATGAACCTTATTTCTGAATTCTTCAAGGGAAGAAAAATCTTTATTCCAATCCTTAAACTTTTCCGCATGGAATAATGCATCAAATTCAGTTCCGCGAATATCTCTGACAACAAGATTCTTATCGTTCTTAAGATAAGGAATAATATCATGATCTATCTGCGTGCTTGTTCCGGAAAAATCCGGACCTGAGACAACCAAGTCAACATATTTACCATTCACCATTCTAACCACCCACTAATTCCTGAGATAAAAAATAATATTAAAAAAATAATTTAGCTTCTATCCAAAAACTGATCCCTGTTTGAAGCATCAGGCCTGTTTCCAGGAGGCATCATTCTTTTGTATACTGGATCGTGTTCGCTGATAAGTTTTGCCGCATCGTATGCCATTTGCCTGTAATTAATAAGGCCGCCATTTCTGACTCTCAGATGAGTCATATAATGTGCTTGCTTAATATTTCCATGCATAATTATGTCTGAATTGTGTCCGAGCGGCAGGGTGTTCATCATGAAAGTATAATCTATGTCTTTGCCGTACTCTTTCTCTATCTCTGTCTTGAAATCTACTAATTTCGAATAATATTTATCAAATCCTTCACATATCATGTCTTTAAGGTGCTTGAATTCCGGAACATCAGTAACATACGAGCACAGTCCGTAGCCCTTATTTAATATAGCATCAAACATGTAGCTGTTTATTTCAGGGCCATTGAACAACGGAACATCCGGCATGAATCTTCCCCAAGCCCTGTGCCTGTTGAAGTCTCTTGCTTCTCCAAGAGTTCCCGCAAGCAGCAATGTCAATTCCTGCGGAGTTGCTATCTGCTGAGGCATCTCATTATATTTAGTGTGATCCTTGAATATTATCTCAGATATATCGCTTATTTGTTCACGGCTCAAGTTATACATTACATCAGCTGCCTTTTCTAATTGTGTTCCCGGATATGCTGCCATTATATATTGTACTACTAACTTATCCGGTGTAGACATTTCATTTAAGAATCTTACATTTTGAGGAACGAAGCGTATATCTAATTTTTCTGGAATAAATGATTTTGAAAGCCCTCTAGTGTCCAAATAATTTCTTATTGCAGTCAAATTGTTTTTCACAGTATTATCTGCTTTAGTGTATTTCACAAGTAATGGAGCTTCTGCCCTTATTCCTAGTGTTTTTTCTATCTCCTCGCTAGGTGCAAGTATTGACTCAATTTGTTCTCCGATATTTCTATAATATTCAACA
>DASPMU010000079.1:0-11145 GCA_035626895.1 Alphaproteobacteria bacterium | reverse complement strand
AAAACATAGTTTTTCTTGCATCTGGAACATTTTTGCTTGTATTGGACTGCCATAATGATAAGTATTGACAGCTATTTATATAAGTTACTAGAATTATATTCTTGTATGCTGTTTCTCGAGTGGCTTCTTTTCAAAATTTCTGAAATGATTTATGAAAGGATACGCAGTTTCATCTTCTCCAAATATCAAGTCCAATACTGGAGATTCTATAGGATAAGATTTTATTTTTTTTATTGGCATGTGTTTTTTCTGCAGGCCAATTCCTAGATAATGTTCTGAATTAAAATCCGCAGTTAAGTGAAGCACCATTTCATTGTCTGCAAGAACTAAAGGCGTGTAGCTTTTTCTGCCATCGATATTTTCTAATAGTTCTGAGCTATGCGACCCTATTGTATAATCCATATTAAAAGCCCTTCTGATATGATATCCTGATTCTGAAAATTTCATGATTTTCTTAAAACATGGATCAACAAGTATAGGATCGTGTTCTATCATAAAAGCTATGCCTTTTTCATCTTCAATTAATGATTCGTAATTCATGAAATCATCATCGCTGATTAGAAGAAAAGAATGTTTCCCATATTTTTTATCAAAAAAATAATCAGTATCATTTCCATTAACTCTTGCGACAAAAAGATCCTTATATGTCAATCTTATGTCATTGTACGCTTTATGCATAAGACCTGCACATGTATCCTGATTTAACATCAAATCCCTATTATAGAAAGAATCAAGTAAAACACGACCATTCTTAGAGTCGTACTTTATTTTAAGATCAGAATCTTCTCTAAGGATATTATATTGACCATACTTATAATCTGAGAGCAATTTCTCAATGCCGTCAAAGTCAATTCGTTCAATATTAGTCATATAAAAAAAGACATAATTAATATTTTATAAAGTTTTCGATTATTTAATCACTAAGAAGTGACAATAAAACCGTAAAGTATTTAAATGAAAAGAAGCAACTAAAATAGAAGCAATCAAACTAGTTTGAACTGCTTTGCTTAAGGAGGACTGAAAAATGGATTTGGCAACAGAAATATTAAGAAAACATAACAGGCATAATAACGATTTAAGGGCATCAGAAATAATAAATTTATACGAAACTCATCAAGATAAAACACATTCAATGCCAGCACTTAAGGGATGGCAATTCACTTCAGAGAGATTCTTATTCTTAAAATCAGACGATAAAATATCAATATATTTTACAGATGAGGTCCAGGCAAAACATGATATCGAATACTTAACAAAAACATCAAGACAAATACCTCATTGCGAGCTCAGGCTCGGCGGAAATAAAAATGATATGTACGGATATCTTCAATTTGTTTTAGAAACAAAAAAAGAGAATGCTCCAGAATACGACGGATCAATTATTGATAACGGAGAATTTAAATTAGAAAATATACCAGAAGAGCGAAACGAATTCGAGACTAAGCTGAGCGGAAGAGTATATGATGGAAGAAAACAAGTCTTGTCGCGACTTGGAATAAAATCAACAAGAATATATGTTCCGACAGAAAAGACAATAAACACCCTGTTAAAACAAAAAGAAACAAACGCAATAATCCTTCCAGGACTAATGCATGGAATCCACGATGGACTAAATTACATTGCAGGATACACTGGAATTAATCAAGAGCATAAGCCTTATGTCTCCTTCCCGCCTAAGAGAAAGGACAATTAATTTTTTTATCTAATTAAGAAATCGAATTATCACGTAACATTTATAATATACATTCTAAATTATTATTCTATGAAAATAATACAGTTCCCGCAGCTAAGACAATCTTTCGACTATGATTGTGGCGCTGAAGCATTAAGAGGAATCCTCGGCTACTACGGAATAGATGAAGACTTGGGAAAAATAATCAAGGAAGCAAAGACTACAGAAAAGCATGGCACCCAGTTCGATGGAATAATAAGAGTCCTAAAGAAACATAACTTAAGGCATGAATTTAAAAGCATGACAGTTATCGAGCTGGAAAAATATCTTGATAAAAACATCCCTGTAATAATTGAACTTCAGGCTTGGCCTGAGAAAAAGAAAGCCGACTTAAAAGAGAGCTGGGATAACAGCCACTTCGTGATTGCAATAGGATATACCGACAATGAAATAATATTTGAAGATCCTGCAGTACTGCATAAAACATCACTGGCGTTCAACGATTTAATGGACAGATGGCACAGCACCAGTACAAAGCGCGGCAAGACAATAAAGCATGAAAATATGGGCGTTGCAGTATTCGGCGAGCCAAAATACGCACATAATAATATAATAAGGATGAGATAAATTCTAAAGAACACCATCAAAAAAGCGTTTTAAATACATTTTTAAATAAATAGGCGTTCTGCTCTATCACGGCTTTAATTAATTAAAGCGGGATAGAGCAGACAGGAGTGCTCGCAGGGCTCATAACCCTGAGGTCATAGGTTCAAATCCTATTCCCGCTATTTATATTCTAAAGGTTATGAGCCCGTATTATTAGATGCGAGCACAGAGTCCGGACAGCCTAGTGCTGTCCTCGAGTAGTTTGGCCGCGACACAAAGGAAACTGATGTTTCCGTGTGATCAAAAACAGCAGTTTTTGACATTAGTAAAGGTCGCGTGGTAATCCTATTCCCGCTATTTATATTCTAAAGGTTATGAGCCAGTCTAGTTAATGCGAGCCAGATTCTTTCGGAAGTATTCCGAATTTTTCTAAGAAATTTTTATAAAAATTTCTCTATCAATTTATTTCATGTATATCGACATAATTTCAGATTATCCTCTTAGGGGTGTCATGATTGAAAACATGGCGCGCATTGTTCTTCGAAGAAGCAAGAATAATAATTTTATTTTTGGATGCAGATATTTTGATTCTATTGATGAGATTATATCTAAGTACAAGCTTGATTGTTCTGAGGTTTTGCGCATTGTGAATTTTATTAGATCTGCCGGGCTTAAGACTGATCTAATCGAATTTGACGTGTATGATAAAATTTCTCGCAAGGTCAAATCCATAAATTTCTATGATGTAAAATCAAAAATTCGTGGCGCTGTTAGAGAATATTTTGATATTTGTGTCACAAGCTTTGAATTTTTGGAAAATATTAGTCGTTTAGGTGGCGGAGCTTTCATCATTACTGTGCTCATTGATTTTAAATGGCAGGTCAATATGGAAATATTTCCTCTTCTTGATGCAAAGATAAGAATATATGATTCTCAGACTAATCGAACTAAATTCCTAATAAATTAGCGTGAATCATCATATTTTAACAATTAACTTTATAAATGAGTATTCTGATAATTAAGTAAATTAGGGGTGAGTGATGGACAGCAATAAATTACTTAGTGATGTTGCTCCAGATAAGATTTTTTATTTGGCAAGCGGTAGGCCTATTAGCAATATCAAAGAATTGATTTCTGAACTAAGCAGTACTTCAATTGAAGAGTTTTCTTATCACGCAAATGCATTCAAGGACGATTTCGCAACATGGATAGATGATGCCCTAGGAATACCTGAACTTGCAGAAGATCTAAGGACAATCAAAGATAAGGATGAATATATCAGGAAATTATCGGATGCGATTAATTCCATAGCGCAGCCAGAAACAAATCAACAATCATCACAAAACGTAAATGCATTTTTCTCAGATGCCAAAACAGAAATACCTGCTCCTGAAGCTCCATCAAGCAATGTCCAGTTTGATCCTGTAATAACTTCTGACGCCAAGAAAATGGCAAATGAACTTGAAAAAGAAATAGTCCACAAGTCTCGTGGAAAAACAAAACCTGAAAAGAAAGCCAAGTCCCAGCCATCAGCGCAGCTCTTCTCGCAATCAAATGATACAGCAAACATTAATTCCGGCAATGCACCTTCCAAAGAAATATCACAATTAAAATCAGAACTCGAAAAAATGAAGCAGGCAAATTCTGAGCTATCTAAGAGAATAGATACAATCAGCAAAAATAATGATGATGCAAAGCTTCAAAATTTTGTCTCAAAAGGAGTGAATAATTATTTCGATGACAAGAATTTCCAGAAAAAAATCGTCGAGATGTTCAAGTCGACAATTGTTGAAATACATTCAAGAGAACGCAGCGCGCTTAAGACAGAGATAAACAACATAATAGAACTAAACGACAGATTAGATAAAAAGATCGATGCATCAGTAAGCAACAGAAACAAGCAGATAGAAAATATAGTTCATATGGGAGTCGCAAGAGCTCTTGAAGCAAGCATCGCAAACGTTGATGCAAAGATAAATAAGATCGTTGATTCGAAGCTTTCAAAAATAGAAAACGCATTTGACAAAAGAACAGGCGCAATAGCCTTGAAAAATGTAGGCCAATTCAGAGAAGAGATCAGCGCGCAAAAACATGATTTAAGGGCAATAGCCTCAGAAGTAATGCACAGGGAGTTTGAAAAATTATTATCAAGCGATGAGCACCTTGCAAAGATAGTCACAAAATACCAGAAGTTATTCTCAGAAGATGCAGAGCATACTGCAAAAATATACAAGGAAGCTATCGATAAGTTCCATGATGAGCTGAACTCAAAGAAAGACAAGGCAACACTTGAATCGCAGCAACATCTCGACAAGCAGCTTCTTGAAACATTGAAGCATCAGAGAGCATTATTTGATGAAGAATTATCAAAGGCATTAAGTTCAAACAAATATTTTGTGCAGAGATTTGAAAAAGAAGTCCTGAGCAGGGAAAAATTATTCCTTGAATCTGCAGACAGGAAATTAAAAGAAAACTACAAGAGACATGACGAGATGCTTGGAGCAGAATTTGACAAATACTCTAATGAACTTAAAGACATGAAACTCCAGTCGGAAAAAGATTTCAAAAACAGGGAGACCCAACTTATTAATTCAGTGAGCTCAAAAATACATGAACAAATAAACAAGGAATTCAACGACGTAATAATCAACCAGAGAAATGAATTATCCCAAAGCATCGGAAATGCTAGAGTGAGCGCATTAAACAGGATCGACAAAGAATTCAACGATTTATTGTCGCAGCACAAGGAATTCATGGTCGCTCAATTCAATAAGGCAGCAGCAGAGCAAGCTTCAATAAAAGAAAAATTCGTCACAGATCTAAAGTCTGAAAAAGAAAAAATACTTTCAGATGTAAAAGATACAATGCAGAAAGATTTATTGTTAACAGTCAATAATCAGAGAGAAATACTTGACAATGAATTAGTCAAGACAGTAAAGGCAAACAAAGACTTCGTCGACAGATTTGAGAAGCAGATAGTAGATATTGATAAGAAGATAAACGAAGCAGCAAACAAAGTCCTGGAAGAAAAATACAACAAGCATCAAGAAATGCTAAAGAACGCTTATTCAAAACAAGTCCAAGTATTAAAGGACATAGTATCTGAAGCAGACCATAATATTTCAGACAGGGAATCTCAAATATTCTCCAAATTAAATGCTGCAGTAGTTTCAACAGTTAGGGATTCTGTAAACAAGGAATTCGACCGGCTGATTGTTGATGAAAAGAAAGCTCTTCAGGATGAATTAGCCAAGGCTCAAGAAAGAAGCAAAGCAATAGAGAAGAAATTTGAAGATTTATTGCGCGAGAAAGAAGAAGAATTAATCCAGAACGTCACTGCAGAAACAAGCGCTAAGTTCAACGAGATAGTCTCATTGCAGCAGGATAAATTAGACTCCGAATTATCAAAGATGAAAAAATCGTACGACGCCATGGAAGCAAAGAAAAACGACATACTGCAAAGGACAACTGAATTCTTTGACAACATTGAAAATTATTCCGCAGATAAATTAAAAACACTTGAAAAAGAACATGACAAACACTTAAAGAAAGTCTCAAAGATATCAACTCTTATTGCAAGAACAGAATCTGCATTAAATGAAATCAAGGACATAAGAGCCCAGGTAATGGAAGATAAAAAGAGAGTATCAAGAGAAGGCAAGGAATATTCAGAAATAGTTTCAGAGTTGATCAATCTAAAAGAAGTCTTGACGCAAGAAAAAGAAGGCATGAAATCGAGCATGGCTAAGACGATGGCATACGATATGATACACAGATGCTATGATTATATAAAGAAGAAAGATGTGAAGAATGTCAAGGCAACTTACGATAAAGTAGTAGAGCTATATAACAGCACTAAATTCGATAAAAACGACAAGATAGAAATATACAAAGCAACTCAAGTGCTTCTCAGAGATATACAAAATGCTTTCTCAAGTCCGTCAGAATCCAGGCAATCTGAGCAAGAAAATATTGCCAGATAATTTTTCTTAAAATTCTTGAGATTTGAAATAACTTTATAATTGATTCTTTATTCTCAAGAGCATGACTAATCATAGCAAATTGCCGCACTTCAGATCGAAAGTATTTCTTGCCCCCATGGCAGGAATAAGCGATTCTGCATTCAGGACATTATGCCACGAAAACGGGGCAGGGCTTACAGTTACGGAATTAACTAGCGTTCACGCTATAACGCATCCTGGACGGTCAAAACATTTGATAAATGAATTCGGAAAGCTTTCTGATTATGATCATCCAAGAGGAATACAGCTTTTTGGAAATGATGTTGATGTAATATGCGAGGCCGCAAAGATAGTTGAGCCTTATTTTGATATAATTGATTTTAATATGGGATGCCCAGCTCCGCATATAACCCAGCAGATGGCTGGCGCTGCTCTTCTTGACAAGCCAGATCACGTCGAGAAAATGTTTTCGAAATTAGTTGGAGCAGTAAATAAGCCTGTTACATTAAAAGTCCGTGCAGGAATTGGAAATGACAATTGTTATTTATACAAGCCAATTGCAAAAATTGCAGAGAACTGCGGAGTGTCCATGATTGCGCTTCATGCAAGGACATTAAAGCAAGGCTATAGCGGGCACAGCAATTGGGCATTGATCAAGGAACTCAAAGATCACGTAAATATCCCTGTCGTTGGAAATGGAGACGTAAAATCTCCAGAAGATTATGATCGAATGCTAAAAGAGACAGGATGCGATTATGTAATGATCGGACGGGCAGCAATGGGAAACCCATTGATATTTAGGCAGATAGATAATTTTGTAAGAACTGGAGAGTACAAACCCGTAGCACAAAAAGAACAGATTGAACAATTTTTCAAATACATCGATAACGCGCAAAAATATGAAATAAATTTTGCAAGCATCAAAGTCCAGGCAATGCAGTTTACTCACGGCGTTGTCGGTGCGCCAAAGCTTCGAGGCCTCATTAGCTCGACTAAAAATAATGAAGAAATTATTGATGTTTTTAGGAAGTTTTATGAAGAGCTGCAATAATAAGGAAATATAATACTGGAGCAATCAAAAAATGGATTTCGATAAATGGTCATTTGAAAAGAGAAAGGCGTTCATGAAATCAATGCGCCACAAGACTGATGATGAGATATATTATGCTTTTCGAAAGGAAGGCCTTGAACTTCACAAATCTGGCGAAGGATCGGATTTTATAGGAATAACTCCTAATGGAATTTATTATTATTTTGCCGTCAAACCTGAGAAAGCAAAGCCTACTCCGCAGCAGAAAAAAATGAAGGCAGAATATAAGCATAGATATTTCTTAGTTGTCAGGGATTAAATACAATAAATTAATAAATATATTATCAAGAATATAATAATGACCAAGATCACTTCTGCTGAGGGAATATTAAAGAATATTAAATGTATAGGCTGCGATCTTCAAGCAGGAAAAATCAAGCGCGTGGGAGAAAAAGTCGGCGAAACAAAAAATTTTGATGTACAACAAGACTACGAAATACCTATTCCCGGATTTATGATACTTGCGACTAAGAAGCATCTTAAAGGAATAGAAAATTTCTCCAAATCTGAAAGGGAAGAATATATAGAATTTCTATTTAATATAAGAAAAGCAATGACGAATGCATTAAAGGTAAAATACGTATATTTTGTACAAGAAGAAGATTCCATTACCAAATCTTCGCATTTTCATGTCTGGATATTCCCGCGATATAAATGGATGGACAAGTTCGGCCAAGGAATAAAATCAGTAAGACCAATCATGGAATATTCCAGAAACGAGATGAAAGATAGAAAAAATATTAAAAAAATCAAAGATGATTGCATAAAAATAAAAAAAGAATTATATAAGCTACAGAATAAAAAATAACTTTGATGCATTCTAATCGGAATTCACTGCGCAAGCATGCGATGAACATTTTGGCTTTCAAAACATTTATTAAAAGTCATCAATTTTTATTAGCATGGCAGATAAATTCATTGCAGGCGTTGACGAAGCTGGAAGAGGACCATTAATTGGCCCGCTAGTAATATGCGTTGCTGCAATCGAGGAAGAAAATCATGAAAGCCTTAGAGCTATCGGAGTCAAAGATTCCAAGCTCTTGACGCCAAAACAGCGCGAACATATTTTTGAGCAAATCCAGAGTCTAATAAAATATGAGCTAATAGTTCTTGATCCTGCAACAATTGATGCTGCTGTTGGTTCAGAGACTACAAATTTGAATTGGCTTGAAGCAGACAATGGAGCTTTTGCGCTTGACGCATTAAATGAAAAACTGGGGAAAAAAATATCTAAATGTATAATTGACTGCCCTTCAACAAATCTTGGGGCATTCAAGTCATATCTCTCTTCAAAATTAAAAAGCAAAATCGAGCTTCAAGTAGAGCACAAAGCGGATTTGAACAACCTAATTGTCGGTGCAGCAAGTATCATGGCGAAAGAAACAAGAGAGAGAATTCTTGAAGAAATGCGCTCAAAGCTTGGAGTTGACTTTGGTTCAGGCTACCCTGCTGATCCTAAGACTAAAGAATTTATAGAAAAATATCACTCTGATAAGCGTTATAATTTCATCTTCAGAAAAAGTTGGGAGACATACAAAAAAATCTCTCGCTCTAAAGCCCAGACAGGCCTTGAAGGCTGGTAAATTCTAATAGTTCTAGACAATAATATTAAATAATATATAATAACATATTACAACCACACTAGAGGTTGCGAATAGTAAAATTTATATACTCTTCGTGCTTAAACGGAGCATGACAAATATGGAATTTAAGGAATTAGGCCTGACGCAGAATGAATCAAAAGCATATACAATATTGCTTAAAACAGAATCTATTTCGGCAAGTGAATTAAGCAAGGAATCAAAAGTGCCCTACGGAAGGATATACACAGTATTAGAATCTCTAGAATCTAAAGGACTTGTAGTTGTTATTGATGGTCCATCAAAAAAATATTCTGCTTCGGATCCAATCAAGCTTCAGGAAATAATAGATAATAAAATGAAAGATCTCATGAAGATAAATGATGAAGTAAAAAATTACAAAAACATATATGCTGGCAGTAAAGAATCAGTAATAGTGGCAAAAGGCAAAGGATCATCATCGAAAATAATTCTTAAAGAACCAAGGCAATTTAGTTATCATATAAAAAAAGGAATCGATATCCAATTTGTTAAAAGAAAATTAGACAAGAATGTAGATTTAAAAATTCTTGCAGCATCTAATGAATTCAAGATAGATGCTAGAAAAATTCCTAACGAAGGAGCAGAAGTATCAATAGTAGATGAGCAAGTATCTATCAAGCTTGAAAATACTAGTACTACTATTTTGATAAAAGATCAGGCCTTCTCAAAACTCATGAAAGAGTTGTTCATAAAGTATTATATCCAGTCAGAACAATTAATTGAAGATAAAAAGAAATAATCAAGTAAACTATTTAAATTGATGCATCAACAAAGGAATATGAAGGATAGCAAGATACACCAGTCCAAATCAAATAAGAAAATTCTTGAATTTCTTGAAACTACAGGAAATGTAATAATTCTTGCATTGATCGTGGCTTTAGTAATAGCAATGGGATATAAATTATACACTATATTCTTTATAGATTTCTTCCAGGGAGAATTTTCAACGTTCATAGACAATATGCTTCTCATTCTAATAATGATGGAGCTATTTAGCCTATTATATGTATACTTGCTCAATCATCACATAAAAGTCGAGCGCGTAATTGAACTTGGAATCATATCTATTGTCAGGGAAATGCTCTTTAAGGTTCATGAATTTGAGTCAGGAAAGATTTATGCAGTATCAGTTCTTCTAGTCGCCCTAGGCCTCATTTTCTTCATTGAAAGATATTGGAGCAATAATAGAAATGGAGAGAAATAATTCTAGCTGACTAAGAAAACATAAAGAAACTAATCACCATGCAATGTGTTATGATGGTGATTCACTCTAATGAATGTTGTACATTTTGACAAGTCTTTAAGTCTGCTCGCGCCAACGTATGTGCATGTCGATCTTAAGCCTCCAAGTATTTCTTGTATTGTTGCAGCAACTGGACCTTTGTATGCAATCAGTGTTGTCTTTCCTTCGCTTGCCCTGTGGCTTGCAACGCCGCCAGCATATTTATCCATGGCAGTCTTGCTGCTCATCCCATAATATCTCTTGAATTTGTATCCGCCCTCTTCAATCAGATCGCCGCCCGCTTCGTCATGACCGGCAAACAAAGTCCCAGACATTACAAAGTCTGCTCCTGCGCCAAATGCTTTTGCGATATCTCCAGGCATCTTGCATCCGCCATCTCCGCAAACGTGAGCTTTCATTCCGTGAGCTGCATCAGCGCACTCGATTATTGCTGAAAGCTGCGGATGGCCTACGCCAGTCATCTTTCTTGTTGTGCAGACTGATCCTGGACCAATTCCAACTTTTATTATATCGGCTCCAGCCATTATCAATTCCTGCGTCATGTCGCTTGTTACGACATTTCCTGCCATTATGGTTTTGTCAGGGAATTCTGTTCTAATCTTCTTTACAAAATTCGAGAAAGTCTCTGTGTAGCCGTTTGCTACATCGATGCAGATATTTTGAAGCTTCGACTTATCAATGCTATTTATTACAAGTTTTAGTTTTTCATAATCAGCATTTACAATACCCATGCTGTAGAAAACAAATGATAATTCTTCTTTAGTGTGATCATTATAAAATTTTATCAGCTGCTCTGGAGAGTAATGCTTGTGAAGTGCTGTCGGCATCTTATGCTTCATCAAAGCTTTTGCCATTTCAAAAGTCCCAGTAGTATCCATGTTTGCAGGAATTATCGGAACTCCAGTCCAAGTATTTCCATTTCTGAATTTATACGTTCGGACAAGATCGAC
>DASPMU010000078.1:0-19745 GCA_035626895.1 Alphaproteobacteria bacterium | reverse complement strand
TAAAGCTTTACGGAGATTTTTAATATCTCTATTTTTAATTGTATTTTTGTTCTTTAGACAAACTATATAAATTGAGATAAACTTATATTTATTGTGGGGCTAGTGAACAGAAATTTTAACCATATTAGTTTTATGCTTGTTTTGTGTGTGGTAGTTTTATCTCTATCGGGCAACGCGCTTGGCGCAACAATAAGCGGCTCAATATATGATGTAGGCCTTGATAAGGAAAATGATGTAATAGTTGAAATAGATACAATTCCTGCCCAGACAATAATTTCAAAGGATGGCGACTATTCTATAACTGTAAAGCCTGGCTCATACACAATCCACGCTTATACTGATTCATCTGAAGCTTTTGAGAATATCAGCATAGCTGAAGATGGCGACTATATAATAGACATAATCCTTCTTGAGTCAACAAGCGATTCATATATCTATGATGATTTTTCTGGTCCCGAAGGTGATGCGATCGATGTAAGCTCAGAGCTTCCGCTCAATTCTGATTATTCGAAGATTATAATAATTGTAATAATCTCATTAGTGGTGATTGCCGCATTGTATGTCTTATTGTTCTATCTAAGAAATAAATTCGCTAAAGAATCTGATGCAATAATTCATGCAGCAGCATATTCTGAATCAGACAAAGAGCATATCTTAGATCAATATGAAAAAAAGATACTTTCAATAATCAAGAAAGAAAAGCGTACAACCCAAAAAGATATAAGAAAGGAAATTCCTCTTTCCGAATCTAAGATTAGTTTAGTCATAGCAGACCTTGAAAGCAAGGGCAAGATACGCAAGATAAAGAAAGGCAGGGGAAATATCCTGATATTTGAGAAAGACTAACTTCACTGGAGAAACTATCATGTTAACACACAAAGCACTATCACAGCATTACATTGCGGTGAATAAAACAGCGAAAACAAGATTGAAAGAGTTCAAAGAGAACGGCAAGAAGATAACGCCAGATGAAATGTTTATGGAATTATGTTTTTGCATATGCACCCCTCAGAGCAAAGCTGTGAAGGTGGCTGAAGTTGTAAACAAGCAAAATATTCCAAAGCTTCTAACATTAAATCAAGATCAGCTTGCTGAATTCCTTAGAAGAAACACACGGTTTCACAATAACAAGGCAAGGCATATAATCAATGCCAGGCAATATAGAAAAGACCTAGGCAATCTTCCAAAGGATGGATTTGAGGCAAGAGAGTTCATTGTAAAAAATATCAAAGGCGTAGGCTACAAAGAAGCAAGCCACTATCTTAGAAATATGGGCTACCGCGAATTATGCATAATAGATAGACATGTGATTAATATCATGTTCGAGCTTGGAGTTTATGACACTGACAAGCCTCCAGCTACTGCTAAAAAATATCTTGAAATGGAACGCATCCTGAAAGAGTATGCAATAAAAAATGGGTTTGATGTTGATGAACTTGATCTTGCTTTATGGTCTCTTAAGACAGGGCATGTCTTCAAGTGATTAGAATGAAGTTAATGTAACTTATCAATTTAATAGAAGGATTTTTATATAGATCTTTCGCTTATACTAGAAGGTGGAGTTAAATGAAAAAAGACAGTCTGGCTCATCAATTTGTAACTTTTTTTCCAATATTGTCTGCATTTCTTGCAATATTTACTTTGATGAATTATTACGTATTAAGCACGCATTACATCTTTTTCGGCCTTGAAAAAACTAATTTATTCTTTTTGCTTTTATTTTTGTTTTCAGCATCATTTCTGATTTCTTCTATAGCTGAATTAATCGGGAACAATATATTGTTTAGAACCATGTATATCTTATCTTCAGTGCTTATGGGAACGCTATTTATCTCTTTTTTTATAACTTTGTTTTATGATTTACTTGAATTTATACTTCCTTTTGATGAAGTGATTTTCGGAATTTTGAGCATATTTACAATAACTATTCTTGCAATATATTCAATAACTGTAAACTATAGGATATGTGTCAAGACAGTCCCTATACATAACAATAAAAATGTCGAGATGCGCATAGTACAAATAACTGATATCCACTTAGGGCCAATCTATGGCGAGTCATGGCTCAAGGCAATTGTAAAGAAAGTCAATACATTAAATCCTGATCTCGTATTGATGACGGGGGATTTGCTTGATGGCAGATATAAGTACAAAGCAGATTTACTAAAACCGCTTGATGATATTAAATCAGATGTTTATTTTGTTTATGGGAATCATGATGCGTATGCAGGGCTTGACAGGCTTGAGAAACTTCTTAGTCAAACTAAAATCAGATGGCTTAGAAATGAATCAGTACAATACGAAAATATTGATATAATCGGCTTTGATGATACTTCAGAAGAACGCCATGTTGGCGGGATGCTTTACGCAATGAACATGCATAAAAAAATTGGCGATCGATTTACTATTCTTATGACTCATAGGCCTGTGGGATGGAGAGAGGCTGCAAAATACGTTGATCTGATGATTGCTGGCCATACTCATGCAGGCCAATTATGGCCATTTAATTATCTGGCATTGTGGCAGAATACTGCATGCAAAGGAATATATCGATGCAATACGAATAACAGGTTCATGTTATATGTGAGCTGCGGGACCGGAACGTGGGGTCCTCCAATGAGGCTTGGATCAAGCACGGAAATAACAGTATTTGATTTGAAGCGCGAGAATTATAAATAATTTTAATAGCGATGATATGTATATATGATAACCACTAAAGAATAATCAAAATAATGCTGTTTTTTTAAGCACAAAATTTACCATTTTCCCATTCTAGTGTAGTATAAAACATAACTTTTATAAATAAGCGTGCTCAGAATATCAATATTAGTGTATGAATGAAAATCTGAGGCTGAGTATTACACTAATATTATAGTCAATAAAAGCGTGAGTGTTTATTTGCAAAGGTGAAATTATGGATTCTATTGAAAAGATGCGTAGGATTAATGATTTGACCAGGGAATTAAAACAGAGAGGCTTTGCCGAATCAAGCTTTGAAGCAATACAACAGGCTAATCAAATTTATGGTCATGAAGATGTTGAAGAACATGTTAAGCATGGCATAATCGTAAACAGTCAGAATGATAAAGTAGGACGTGATAATATGAATGAAGCAATGGCAGAAACAACAGCATACAGTGATAGAAAATTATCTAAATTATCAGAGAACATGGACGTTCTTACTAGCAAGATGAATGAGATAATCAAGGCAATCAACGACATGGATGCCCGCATAACTGATATCAAGAATAAGCATGATGCTTTATCAAATAAACACGAATCACTTGCTTCAAGACAAGCAAGCCAATCAAATTCATCACAGAATTCACAGCCAGTATCAAGCCCATCTTCGGAAGGCAGAGAGACTAGGCATGAAGCTCCAGAAGCCAAGCCTAAGGCAACAAATCCTGATGACAACCAAAGAACTGGGGCATTCCAAAGCCAGGATGTATCTATTGATAAGATGTTTTACTTTGGAAAGAAGTAAGATAACTTGACACTAAATCAAAATAAATAATTTATAAAAAAATAATAAAATAGGTAGGTGAACAACATGGCAGAAGGTTATTGCGTAAAATGTAAGGCAAAGTCAGAAATGATTGATGCAAAAGAGTCAGTAATGGCTAACGGAAGAAAGGCATTAAAAGGAAAGTGCAAAAAGTGCGGTACAGGAATGTACAAGATCTTAGGAATGAGCGACAAGAAGAAGTAAGCTCATTATTTTTTTTATTATATTTTAATTGTTTTATTAGTTGTACATTGAAGCTATGTAGTTTGTGCTTTGTATGTGCTAAATTTCTGAGGCAAAAATGAATGAAGAAATAAGCTGTACTGAAGAACTTCTTGATTGCGTGCTTACTGTTGATGAGCTTTTATCTGAAATGGAAGAGCTTATGGAAAATAAACAATATCATGACGCCATGCGCAAGCTTCATGAAGCAAAAGAAGCAATTGCCGATCTAAAAGTAGATGATGAAGCCTTAGATGATCGGCAAGAAGTTGATATGCATGTTGCAAAAATTCTGAAGTGAGTATTAGGGTCTTCTATTGTTATTGAGCACCTAAAACAACAATATTTTTAAAGCTAAATTCTATTTTTAGATTATGCCTGATGGAGATTATGATGAATTAAGTGATGAGAATTTATTAGATGATGATCCTATTCCGGCAAGGCGCGATCACAGGATTTTTTCTATAAAGGTTGAAACTAAAAAGAAAGATAAAGATGAAGATTTTGAAGAAGACGAGTTTGTCTGATTAGATCTAATTGATAACTTCCGCTATTTCACAACATATATAAATAAACTTTAAGTCTCTAATTTGAGGTTGATTAACATGAGAGTATATGATGATAAAGGTTTCAAATCAGAAGTTTTAGCAAGCAAAGTCCCTGTATTAATAGATTTCTATGCAGATTGGTGCGGGCCATGCAAGATGCTGGCTCCTGTTCTTGAAGAATTATCCCATGATGAAGATTTCAAGGATAAATTAAAATTCGGAAAAATAAACACTGAAGAGCATCCTGAACTTGCAGAATCAAATGCTGTCCAGGGAATTCCTTGCCTGATATTTTTCAAAGATGGCAAAGAAGCAGGCAGAATTGTAGGATTTGCTCCAAAACCAGTAATGAAAGCAAAGATCAAGAGCACTCTTGAGAGCTTATAAGTTTATTTATTTATCTAACTACTCCAAAAACTCTTTTGGAAGTTCATTTAACTCTATTAGCCTGTCGAATAAGAAAGTTCGAAGTTCTTCAGGCCAATTGTCGATTATTTCCTGCTTGTAGACTTTGATTGCTTCTATGAAATCCTCTCGGATTTTTTTCTTGCCATCAATTATTTCTACAATATGCTCGCGAACTCCGTAAGGAATATTTTTAAGAGCCCATGCAATGGATTTTAATCTTTCATTGTATTTCTCTTTTTCATCAATTAATTGATTTTCTTGATCTTTCCAGAATGTATCGTAATTGAATATCTGGTCTTTTAGTGGATCTTTTTTGTTTTTAGGAATTTCTGCCGGCTTATCTGATATTTCTTCAGATGCTTCTACACTCAACGGTATTTTCTTGAGTCTCTTACCTTCCTTAAGGGATATCTTTGCATGTACCATGTCATGCATTCTTTTCAAGAATGTTAATTTGTCTTCCATTTTCATGATATCTGTGTAGCCCATAGTTATTATATTGAAGGCAAATGGACTAGGAATGTCTGTATATGTTTCTTTTAATGCAATTCTTTTGTGTTCTATTGCTTCAATTACTTTTTCTGCATTCTTTATATCCATTAAATCCTCAAGTATTTCTCGTCTTGCTTCTTTTAGTATCGGGAAATCTTCAGATATTCTGCGGACTGAATTGATTAAGAGTCTTGAAGATACTTGCTGTCTTCCCACGGATTTTCTGTTTCCCATGTATGTTCTTAGAATCATCATTGATCTGGTTGCGCAATGCCTGAATCTTCGAGCTAATACTTCGGATTTATCTAAGGACATTTCAGCAATCTTTCGAAGATCTTTGGATTTTATCAAGCTGAAGGCCTTTGAAGCCTGGATGCTATCTTCAGTTGATATGTAGAATCCATTATCATTGATATTTATCTCTACATCTTTGTGCTGTATTTTGCTTATCACAAGACTTAATACTCGAGAAAGAACGTCGTTGACTCTTCTTCCGTACAATGTATGGAAAATTATGAATTTTTTCTTTCCTTCTGTGAAATACTCGATTGTTATTCTCTTATCATGCGGTATTATGGAATATTCGTATTGATCCTTGAAATATTCGTATATAGCATTCGCTCCGTATTCGTCAAGATACAAATACCTGTTGATGAATTCAATTATTTCCTCTCTTGATGATTTTTTTTCAAAATAGTCATTCATCATCCTTCTGAATTTTTGTATCTCAAGAGATAAATCAAATGATAATGGAAGAGTTTCAGATGCCCAGCTTGGAACAGTCGGCGCTCTTCCATGTGACGCTTTTACAAATGCAGTCATGCCTTGCGCATACAGGAATTCGTATGTATTTCCTCCAAGGACAAATACATCTCCGCGCTTTAATCGCTCAAGGAAATTCTCGTCTATTTTTCCTATGTAGGATTTATCATCGCTGTCAATTTTTGCTCCTTGTATCTTGACTTTGATGAATGATTCGTCAGGAATTGTTCCGATATTAGTCATGTATAGGACTCTTGCCATCTTTCCCTTCTTTCCTATCATTCCATTCGACTCATCATACCATATTTTTGCGTAGACATTTCTGTCTTCAAGAGATACATATTGCCCTGTAAGATATCTGATAACTTCAATGAAATCTTTTCTTTCAAGATTTCTATACGCGTAGCTGCTTTTCACGACTTGATATATTTCATCAAGGCTTCTCTGCTCTTCAATTGCCATTCCGTATATTTCCTGCGACAATACGTCAAGAGAATTCTCAGGGATATTCACATTGTCTATTTTATGTTCTATTGCTGCTTTTAGAAGAACTGAGCATTCAACCAGATCGTCTCTGTCTAGAACTATTATTCTTCCTTTTGACACTTCATGGAGCTTATGTCCGCTTCTTCCAATTCTTTGCAACGCGCGAGCGACTCCTTTAGGGCTTCCAAGGAGTATTACTAAATCAATATAACCAATATCAATTCCAAGTTCAAGGCTTGTGCTTGACACAACACATTTGAGTTTTCCTTCTTTCAATCTATTTTCGATGTTTAATCTGTGCTCTTTGCTAAGGCTTGAATGATGTGCTCCGATATATGATTTCTCATCTATTTCTTCAAGATATGTGCTCTCTGATGACAGGTCATGAGCTTTTTGCTCTGATTCTTCATCTGGCTCATTTAATTTCACGTAATTCTTTGGAAATTTGTCCTTTAGATGATGTACTACTCGCTCTGTTGCGCTTCTAGTGTTTGTAAATATCAAGGTGGTCTTATGTTCTTGTATTAATTTATCAAGAAGATTGTACATTTTATCATGCGTTGTTTTGTAATCTGATTCAATTAGATTTGGAACTGGACTTAGAACTTTCAAATCCATCTTCTTTATGTTTTGAACATCGATTATTTTACAAGGCCTGAATTTATCCATCTCGAAATTTTCCATTCCGACAAGAAACTGCGCAACTTTCTCAAGAGGGGAGACTGTTGCGCTAAGGCCTATTCTTGTAAACTCGCTGTGAGGATTTTTCTTTTTGTTTAAGGATTGAAGACGCTCGATGCAGACTGAAAGCTGCGTTCCTCTCTTGCTTGAAGCTATTGCGTGTATCTCGTCAATTATTACCCATTCAAGCGAGTCAAGATTTTCCCTGAATTTCGGGCTTGTCAGCATTATTCCAAGGCTTTCAGGAGTTGTGATTAAAATGTGCGGGGCCTTTTTTAGCATTGATGTTTTTTCTTTATTTGTAGTATCTCCTGTTCTTATAGATACCCGAATATCTATTTTTCCTGACGACCCTTCAATCTTGCTTTCAGCATATTTCTTTAATTCTTCAAGCGGCTGGTTTAGATTTTTCTCTATGTCATTTGCAAGCGCCTTAAGAGGGCTCACATATATGCAATAGACTTTATTTTCAAGAGCCCCCTTCGCCGAAAGTTGTATAAGTTCATTTAGAATTGCAGTAAATGCAGATAATGTCTTTCCGGATCCTGTAGGAGAACTGATAAGCGTATTTTCCCTTCTATGTATATTCATTACAGAATATTTCTGTGGCGGCGAGAATGCCTTGAATTTCTCTTTGAACCAATCTCTTACTAGTGGGCAAAGTACATTGAATGTCTCTTCATCTGTATACGGCTTGTCCATGAACTGTATTGGGTTGTTTTGATGCATTGTATTTTTATTTGATTCTTTAGATTTATCCTCTCATCCTATATATCATCCTATTTATAAATAAAAAACGACATTGCGATATTCGTTTTCTATAAAAGAACTAGAATATTGTTTATAAGTGTTATGCAGGGTTGGCGTGTGAAGTCGGTCCTGTTTCTGCAAGCTTATCTCTGTTTGATTTTTTTTAATCTAAGCCCTAATAAAAATAAATTATATTCGTCTCTAATGGAATTGTAAAAAAACTCTATAACTGTTAAACGTGGCTTATTTTTCAGATGAGAGATTATCTGGAATACTTTAGAAAATTCTTTTTTGTATTGCCTTATTTGCTTTTTAAGATTATATCTTGGATCAAGAGTATGGAGCAATACTGCCTTGAACCCGGCATTTATTTCAAGTATGCTGAAATTTTTTCCTTTCTTAAAATCTTCAATGCTTCTCGCGCGTATATCGAATCTGCAAAAATATATCTCTTTGCCTGAAGTTATACTGTCAAAAACATCCAAGGCTTGCCTAGTTATCAAATCAGACCTGTCGTAATATTCAGCTCCATCATCATGATCCACTATGCTCACTAATGTTATTTTTTCTTCTTTTTTAGGAACGTAATTTAAATTTTCATAGCGGTGTTTTAGTTGCTCAATTATTGCTTTGCTAACAGGGATCTTTCTAAGCAACTGCTTTATATTTTTATTTCCGTCTCCAATAATTTTATGGAACTTTTTTTCTGCAACCCCTAATATTTTTCCTTTGGAGTGACCGGGAGTTTTAAAATAGAATACTGCTAATTCATTTTTGTAGGGTATGAATTTTTGGGCAACATAATCCATATTTCCGCAATTATTCAGGATATTTATTCTTTCAGAATCCTTTGTTGTAATGAATACTCCTATGCTTCTAGCCCCCTTATCAGGCTTTAATATTATTCTTTCATCGCTAAATTTTTCAAATATTTTTCTTACATCTTTTTTATCGTATTTACTTAATTTTGGAATTAGTATTGTTTTAGGGAAATATTTTTTGGAGAAATTGTTATTTGAGGTGATGTAATTATAAATGTAGTATTTTGAAGGTATTCCTTTCCCAGAATAGAATAATCCAGGGTTTAATTTTGATAACGAATTTATTTTTATTTTTCTGACTAGGCATTCTTTGATGACGTAGAAGAAGATTATTATATATTTTAATATTTTAAAGAATCTATTTGAAAGATGCGTGTTTTCTTTTATATTTGAATAAGCCATTTTAAACTAAGATCAGATCATATAATTTTAAAGTCCAAGGCTTTCTATTATCAAATTTGAATCGAATTCTTTCAGATCATCGTATGCCTGGCCTGTTCCAAGATATAATATTGGTTGTTTTAATATGTAGCTTACAGATATTGCAGCTCCGCCTTTGTCATCTACGTCTGCCTTGGCAAGTATGATTGCATTTATTCCGACCGCGCTGTCGAATTCTTTTGCTTGCTCAACGCAGTCATTGCCCGTGATTGATTCTCCTACAAATATTTTTATGTCCGGATTGCATACCCTTATGATTTTCTCAAGTTCTCTCATTAGATTAGTATTAGAGTGAAGCCTTCCTGCTGTATCTATCAACACTACGTCAATATTTTTTGCCTTGGCATAATTTATTGCATCAAATGCCACTGCTGCGGGATCGCTGTTATAATCATGCTTTACTATCTTTATATTGAGGTTTTTTGCATGCTCTTCCAGCTGCTGTATTGCAGCAGCCCTGAAAGTATCTGACGCAGCTAAGACGACTGTCAAGCCTTCTTTTTGAAGCTTATGTGCAAGCTTTGCAATTGAAGTGGTCTTTCCTGAGCCGTTGACTCCGATTATTGAAACAACATAAGGCTTGTTTTTCTTTGCCTTTATTTCTGCGACTAAATCTCTCTTTTCAACATCAAATAATTCTATGATTGATTTTTTGAGTGTAGCAATTATTAATTCCTCAACGCCAGTCCTTGATACTTTTCCTGACATTAATTCTTTTTTCAAGTCTCTTTTTATCTTATCTATTACTTCTACGGCTACGCCGTTTTCAAGAAGAGCGACTTCAAGATCCCAGAATAATTCCTCGAATTTATCTTCGCTTATCTGTATCTTTGTGAAAGTCTCAGTGATTTTTGAGAAGAATCCCTTGCTTTCTTCTTTTTGCTCGATAACTTTTGTCGATCTTTCTTCTTCAATGATTTTGTGCTGAGGTTTTGGTTTTTCTTTTATTTCCGGAGCTACTGGCGTTGATTGAATTTTTTCTTCTTTTGGAGCTTCAATTTTAGGTTCTTCTATGATCTCCTTAATTGATTCTTTTTCTTGCTCCGGCTCAGCTTCAATTTTTATTTTTTCTTTTTTTATGATTTTCTTGATTGGCTTTTCTTCGACTTCAAGCTTCTTTACATCAACCGGTTCAATGTCTGTTTTTTCAGCAACTGCCTGGAGCTGCTCTTTTTTATCTAATATATCTTCAGCATCAGAAATTTTTTCGGTCTTTGATTGCAATACTATTTGCTCAGTTTGTATTTCTTCTTTCTTATCTTCTTTTCTTGAGAATAATTTTGAGAAAAATCCTTGCTTCTTTTCTGGCTCGGGAGTTGGCTGTTCTACTTTAGCTTCTTTTTTAGGCTCTTCTTTGACTTTTTCTTCTTTTCTTGTTTCCGCTTTCTCTTTTACCAGTTCAGGCTTTTTAATTTTCTGCTCGGGTTTTACGGGGGAGGATTTCTTTGGTTCTTCTTTCTTTTTAGTTTCAGGTTTTTTTTCTTCCTTTGGTTTTTCAACTATTACTTCTTTTTTCTCAACTACTGCATCCTTCTCTACTTCCTTGGTTAATTTTCCAAGGGCGCTTTTTAGCTTGTCTTTTAAGAATCCAAACATTTTCTAACTCGGTTACTTTTATTGAATAATATTTGTCTAACGTTTATTCTTGTATCGATTCAAGTTTTGTCGTTACTTTGTTTAACTGGCTTGTAATTTCTGTTTTATATTTTTCCATATCCTCAGCTTGGACATTCATCATTTGTATGGTATCATCAATGCTTTTTTCTACCACAATATTGCTTCCAATGTTTATGCTGAGTGATTTATTGTCTGTTAATTTTCCTTTGGCAAATATTCCGTTTGCAAGAGGGAACAATACTTCATCTTCCTCTTTCAAGTCCTTAAACCCATTAAGAGCATCGATTGTGTTCTTTACATCCTTTAGCTGAGTCTCGATGCTATCCATTATGCTTTGAAGCTGCTTTAATTGATAGCTTAAGACTTGCATCTCTTGATATTTGTTTTGATCAAATTCCATGTTATTCATCGCAATTTAACTCTCCGATCAGTTATATTAGTGTTTATTAAATATGATTAATTATCCAAAAATCCTAGCGATTCGTCGGCATTTACTATTTCAGGTCCTCCTGACGCGTCGCCGATTATGAATCCATTGTTGTTGCATAATATTCCTGAACCAACAAATGGGACTCCCATGTTGACTGTTCCTGTGAATATTTCAACTTTTAGAACTTTCTTTAGTAATTTTGCTTCATGTTCTAGAACTTCATGATGACATAATAAGCCTTTATCAGTATGAACTGCTAAGCTGCCTAAAGTTGTATGGCCTGCAATTTTTGCCCTGAAAACCGGGACTTTCAACGCTTCCTTGAATGCTTTTATTTCTCTTTCTCCATAGTCATCGCTGACAAGACATCCATTGTCATTGCATATTATATTATTGCCTAGGCAAGTTAATTTTGTATCAATAAGCTTGTATTTTATCTTGTGTTTGTCTAGAGTTTCAAGCTCATTTGCAAATGCAATCTTTGGAACAAGCAAGCAATTATTATTGCCGCTCAGGAAAACTCCTAAGAGAGCAGTTCCTGCAATATTAGTCCTAATTATTGGAACATTGAATACTTCTTTTAGATCATCAACTATTGAATCTGGAACTTCGCTTCCGATAAGGCAGTATTTATCACACGCGTAGCCATACAGTCCTACATTAGGATTGCTGTTAAAATTAGTAACAAGCACATGTTTTCTTCTGCTTTTGGATTTAGCCATAAATTTTTAGAATGGAATATCGTTTATAAATGTTATGTGGGATACATAACAGCTTCGAACGTTAGTGAGTAAAGATCATTGAGAATAAATAATATGTCCTGCTGTAATTTGTTTTACTGCCAATTTCGCGAGCAATTTGAGAATGAGACATCTATGCATCAAGAAGATTGCAAGATGAATTGATGCCCTCTTAGAATTTATAGAATAGCGAGCCGGCCAGTAAAACAAATTTACTCTGCTGTCTTTACATCCTCTTCGACTTTAGTATCCCTTGGCCCGGCGACCTTGACTTTTATCTGATCAAAGTGTTTGTTTTGCTCTAAATCAACTTTCCTTAAATTATCTAGATGAAGGAGAGGGACAAATGTTAATACTTTATCATGCTTTGAACTTCCCTGAGTTAATTCGTCAAATGTCAAAATTTTGTCTTTATTTTTCTTATCGCCATAATGGGTCTGGACTTTGCCGTACATCGCGTCCATGCTCTTTCCCAAATCGAAATGTTTTTCAGGCATTTTTATAACTAGCTTTTTTGTATTAGGCTTTGGCTTATTTCTCCTGTTTTCAACTTCAAGAGCCTTCTCAAGAGCCTGGACTAAGTCGAATACCGAAACTTTTCTTTGCCTAGGCTGTGGGGTTCTTGGGAATAGTTGAGGCCTCTCGCCGTATTCTAATAGGCTTGTCTGAGGATCTTCATCAATAGGCATGTTCTCTTCAATGCCGTTTATTACATTGTCAAAATTAGCTATATCTTCATCCTTGAGGATATCTGACTTCATCTTTAGAAGTATTGCTGAAGCAAGAACCATCTTGCCGCTGATTCTAAAATCTAGCTCTTTTAATTTTCTAAGCATTGAAAGAAATTTCTGCGAAAGTAAAGAAACGTCAATATCCCACGGGTTCATATGTTCTTCTTCAATAAGGGCGTAGATCATGTCCTTCCAAGAGAGCTCATCTTCTACAAAAAGCATGTTGAAAATTCTCTCAGAAGTATTCTTTATCTGCTCAAGCTGCTTTTCTCTTTCTGGAGTATTAACTTTGACTAACTTCTTACTCATTTTTTAACCTGAATAGAATACGTTATAGTTGTATTAATAAATGTTTTTGAAAAAACACCACTTTAAAATTAATAAGGAAATATAACCGAATATAAAATTATAATATAAGGAAATAAAAAAATTAGCTTACTTTCTAGCATTTCTCTTGCGCTTCTCCTTCTTGATTCTCTTTCTCTGCCACTTCCAGCGCATCTGTCCTTTCTTCTTCCATCTTCTTGAACTTCTCTTCATGATATTCCTCCTATTTATACTCTAGGACGAGTATTGTAATAAACTTTTATTAAATATAATAGTGCTTCTTGCCGGGATCCCACAGCGACCTTGCTAAGGTCGCGTCGAAGGCAGTCAAGGACAACTAAAGTTGTCCGAACTTTCCGACTCAAACATTGATTATAATAGTGCTCTGGCCGGGATTTGAACCCGGGTCGCCGGATCGAAAATCCAGTATGATTGACCGGACTACACTACCAGAGCATTTGAATGTTATTTTTGATTTCTAATATTGGTTTTTGGTAAAACTTTTTTACTAAAAAGTTTTCCGTGGCTCCAATACCAGAGCATTTGAATGTTATTTTGCCAAAATAATATTTTTCAAATATTATTCTTTGAATATAATGACCCTGCCGAGATTTGAACTCGGGACCGCTGGTGGACTTAGATATTGACATCAGCGTCAATTGGTCTTATAAGACCAGCACTCTAAACCAGGCTGAGCTACAGGGTCATGGATTATTAATTTTGAATGCGATCGGCGGGAATCGAACCCGCAACTCAGCCTTGGCAAGGCCGGATTATACCACTTAACTACGATCGCATATAGTCACACTATGTTTTAAGATGGTGTGATTAAATAACCGTAATTATATGGGCCCGGCAGGTTCTCCTGCACCTTTTTATCAAAAAGCTGCACCAAAAAATGCTGCTGCAGGCAAACTTTGCCGAACCTTTCTCTGGGCCCGGCCAGATTCGAACTGGCGACCTTCTCGGTGTAAACGAGACGTCATAACCACTAAACCACGAGCCCATTAACTGATGATGATTATTTTTAAACGAAACTCTAAGTCATTTATATATTTGATTGTTTTTGGAAGATTTTACGCATACATTCTCGCTTTGCTTTAGAATGAATTATTTTTAATCAATTATTGCTAAATTATGACCTGGCGATAAGAATTTTACAATGCATTGTTTATTGCATCAATATGTTTTGCGACTTCTTCGCCTTTCTTTGTAAGCTTTAGATATTTGAGTCTTCCTGTCTTTTCAAATGTTACAAGGCCAGCATCTTCCATGTCCTGTAGAATTTTTACGACGTGGCTGTATGTGCAATCGACTGTTTTTGCAAGAGTTGATGCGTATACTTCAGTTGTTGCATTTAGAAGATTGACTAGCATCATTGCTGGTTTTTCCCTAATGAATACGTCGAATATTTTCTTGTTTTTAGCCATTAATACCACTCTAAAGTATATGTTGCAATATTTATATTTAAAATATTATTTCTGAAAAATTATTATTTAATATATATTTCGTAGTTGTAGTTTGTTTATAAATTTTGTTTTTCGCCTAACTTCAAAAAATACAAACATCAAAATTAATTTTTGTGATTTTTGTAAAATCACCGACTGACACACTACTAAACTCACACCCTCAATAAGTATTAATCCCTATTTTTATTTAAATAGTTTCTGGATGCGATTTTATAGTATATAAATAATATTTCACTAAGAATTTTATGACGATAAAAATAATTAGAATCTTGGCTAATTTTATTCAGAAATTATATTTATTGCAAAGTGAAGATTATTCTTTGGAATAATTTAGACTTTCATAAATTTTGCATTGATGTTTTTTGCAAGATTCATATCGTCCTCAGAATCTCCTATTACTATTATGTTGTGGAATGATTCGAGTTTCCTGTTTATTCTATCTAGTGCATCAACAAGAAGCTTGGGATTAGGTTTTCTTGTGCTTTTCTCTTTTACATATTCATTATGTATTTTTTTATGGTCTGCATAATGCTTATCTATCTCAGGAGAATAAAGCCATTCCATGATATTGATGCCGTTTTCCAGGAGAAGCTCGTTTACTTTGGTATTTACTTTTCGAACTGTATCTTCAGAGAAATATCCAAGAGCAACTCCTGACTGGTTTGTGAATATATACTTTATATTATGGGGATGGATCTTATCAAGGTCTTTTATCATTTTTATGACATCAGGCCTTATTTTAATATGATTTATCCAATCTTCTTTTCTTCCAAGATAATCCATGTTCTCGATTACCGTCCCGTCCCTGTCTATTACTATCAGCGTGTCTATCTGTGTCATTTTAATTTTCCTTTTTGCCTGAAAATTTTATTATGTTGTGATATAATGAGTCTGCTGTGACTTCAATATCTCCTTCTGTATTTGCATTGATATCGTAGTTCCAATCGCTTTTTTTAGAAGCTTCTTCATAGTATTTGTCAAAGTCTTCTAATTTTTGAAGATCGTATTGCTTGTTTCGCTTCATCATCCTTTTTTGCAACTCTTCTTTGCTGCACTCAAAGTTTGCCTTTATTACATTTGCATTCTTTTTAATCTCATCTAAAAAATTTGATATGTATTCCGTTTGTATTTTGTCAGAAAAATATCCGTCGAGAATTACGTCTTGTCCGTTTTCGAGTGCTGTCTGGGCTATCCTAAACATTGCAAGATATGATTGATCCCTGATATTTTTTTGATAGAATTCATCAAGAGAATAATCTTTGCTGATTATTTTTCCATTTTCTATTTTAGTCATAAAGCTTTGGTTTATATCGTCTTTATCTATATAGAAGAATTTGTATTTTTTAGCAAGTTTTCGAAGAACTGTGGATTTTCCAGTTCCTGCAATTCCTCCAGAAATTAGCAAAATTGGCTTTGAAGATTTTATTCCGTTGCTATTGTTTAGTATTTCTGTAGTCGACATCTTATGATCTGTCGTGAATATTAATGTTCCTCCGATGCTTTCGACTGCTTCTTTTTCCTTGAGGATTCCAGGGGTCATTTTGCCGATATAATCAGGTCCTTTTATGTAATAATCTGGCTTTATTTTTTGAATTAATTCAGTTGCTTTCTCATAATCTGATAGAATAACATAATCGACGCAGCTAAGCATTGCAATAGCGTAGCATCTTAAATTTTCAGAAATTACAGGCCGCCCCTCTCCTTTTCTTAATTTGATGAATTTATCCTGTGTTACTCCAACTATTAAAACATCGCAAAGTTTTTTCGCGCTTTCAAGATGCTTTATGTGCCCGGGATGAAGAAGATCGTATGCTCCCACGCATAATCCTACTTTTAGATTTGCTTTTCCATTTAATCTAACAAGAATTTCTTTTTCATCAAGTATTTTGAAACTTGTGAAATTAGCTGTACTGTTTGCGGATTCTGATTCCATTTTTTAGAGAATAATTATCCTTTTTTAAATATTATGTAATATATTACTTATATGCTTTGGCTATATGCTTTGCAGCATCCAAAAAATTATCTACTATCAAGACCTTGCCTGATGCAAGATATGCTTCATATTTCTGCTTATATTTGTCTCTATCTTTGTTGACTAATATTCCTGTTATTCCTGCATTAAGACCTGCATCTACGTCAGTTTCACGATCGCCGATCATAAATCCTTTATATGACCCGCTGCCACTGTTGTATGTCCGGTTTATTGCTTTGATTATCATTCCAGGGCTTGGCTTCATGTCAGGATGGTTGTCGACTACGTAGTTGAAATTGAATGTTCTTCCTTTCTCCATTCCGACTTTAGCATATCTGTTGTCCACGTACGGGCAGACATAACATCCGTCGACTATGGCATTTAAATCTTTGAGTTTGCTTACGATATAATTGTTTACTTCATCCACTCTTTTTTCATCAATATTGTCAAAGTCTCCTCCTGTAAGTGGGACTCCTGATTGATTAGTGATGATGTAGAATTTTGAATTAGGGATGCTGTTTATTAGCCGTATGCCTTCAACGACTCCATCCAAAAAGGTCACTTGATTCTTCCAATTAGGGGAGCTTCCAAGATAGTAATTTTCATCTTTATTGATTGTTCCATCTCTATCTGCAAAAACAAGTAAATCCATATAATTGGGAATCCAATGCTGCTTTTAAATATTATGTAGAAAAACGCCCCTTCCGAGGATCGAACTCGGATCTTAGGTTCTTTGCATTGAATTTCTTCAATACCGCAAACCCATATTCTATCCATTATACTAAAGGGGCGCTATTTAAAGAAATGATTGTTCATTTTTAAATCTTTAGGATATATTCGAAGAGGGCATAAAATAGAATTCCTGCCAATATGAAATATGTATATTTGGAAAATATTGTTTTTGCAAGCTTGATGTTTTCGGATTTTTTGATATTTCTGTTTTCTCTATAAACGAGGATGTTTGAAGCTTCAAAAGTTGCAAGGAGCATTCCGTAAATGAATATAATTATTGAGACTTCAAGGATCTTTCCAACTATCGTGGATAGATACAATAAGAATGAGCTCGAGATGTAAAGTATTCTAGGATTATACTGTCCTCTGAAGAACCATAATAGGATAAACATAATGATTGCTGATATTGCCGCAAATATTCTTCCATTAGGTTCGGTCACTATGAACATGATCGCTGAAATAAGAAAAGGAATTATTGTCATAACGTAGCTGCTTACGTCGTTTATCTCCTCGATACAGATATTTGATAGAAATATTGCAAACAAAGTCCCTGAAAAACTTGCAAGCAGGAGCAATAAGTATGTTAAAATTTCCATGGTTTAATTCTTTAACAACTTGTATAAAAACTTTTAGAATTGCTTCGCCAGAACTATCTGCTAGCGAGCCCTCAGTGGATAGAATTATTTTTAAGATAATGAACTGCCGCAAGGCTGGCCGTTGACGCTATAGTCGTTGCTTCCGAAACTTCCGACTTGGCTTCCGTTAGGAAGTTCAGCAGTTATCAGGTTTCCATATTGGTCGACTATGTAGATGCAGAATTCTCCTCTTATTCCAAGTTCTCTTTTCAGAGTCTCATAATCTGAATCATACAGGGTTGCAAGTTCTGTATTGTCTATGTCTCCGTCATCAATTATTGTCAAATTGTTATTTTGGCCGTTTGAAGCATCGAGATTGCTGACGACAGTCTTTGATTCGAGAGTCAGATCATCTGTCCTGTCTCCTTTATTGTCATTTAAGAGAGTATAGAATATGCCTATTACTAAGACGAATACTACAAATGCCAGAATTATATCTAGCGACCATGATTGGCCGTGACCCCTTTTTTTAAACATAAGACAAATTCTTGCAACACTCATATAAAAAGTTTACTAAAATTTCAGTCGCAAATTTTTCCGGAAAAGGCGAAAAAATTGGTGAAAAAATGAGAAAGTTTATAAATACTGGAAGCATTTTTTTATAAATCTAACGTATACGGGGGTATATTTTGTTAAGATTGATTAAAATCAAATATTTGCTTGATAATGTTTTGCTTGATTGATTTATAATTATAAATTTATTTTAAGCAAAACTTAGGGGGATCAAAATGCAAGTTCGAAAATGTCCAGAATGTGGCGGTACTAATCTAGCATGGAATAAGGAGAAAGGAGAAATCTCTTGCAGGGATTGCGGCCTTGTCGTCGAGGAAAAACTCGTAGACTTCGACCAGGAATGGAGGGAAGTTGACAGTGAAGCTGCAGCAAGAAAGAGAAGAACTGGAGCTCCAATGTCCTACACTCAATTCGACCAGGGTCTTGGAACAGACGTTGGAAGAAAGGCGGATCTTTACCAGCTTGATGAAGCAGGAAAAAATAAATTCTTCAGATTAAGAAAATGGCAGAACAGGATCTCGACTGCAATCGAGAGAAATTTAAAGCTTGCACTTGCAGAATTAAAGAGAGTAAGCTCATTCTTAAAATTGCCTCAATCAGTTGAGGAAGAAGGTTCAAGAATATACACGCTTGCAGTTCGTAAAGGACTTGTAAGAGGGAGATCCATGGAAAGCGTCGTCGCTGGAGCACTATATGCTGCATGCAGAAGACATGACGTTCCAAGAACTCTTGATGAACTATCAGAAGCCTCTAACATTGAAAAGAAGGAAATCGGAAGAACATACAGGTTCATAACACGAGAACTTGGAATAACGATTCTTCCAAGCAATCCGTCTGATTACATTGCAAGATTTGCGTCAACTCTAAAGCTTGGCCCTGAGACACAGTCCAAGGCTGTTGAGATAATCGAGCAGGCTCAGGGAATTGAGCTAACTTCAGGACGAGGCCCTACAGGAATCGCTGCTGCTGCCTTATACGTTGCAGCTTTGATGAATGGTGAGAAGAGAACTCAGCGTGAAGTTGCTGATGTTGCTGGCGTTACTGAAGTTACTATCAGGAATAGATACAAGGAACTTCTTGATGAATTAGACCTTGAAAAAGAGATCAAGAAGAGCAAGAAAAAGAGACGCGAAGTATAAGTCTCCAAATTTAATCTTTTTTAATCAATTTTTTCTATAGTTTTCTTCTTTTATAGTCTATATTTTTCTCTAAAAACTATGCAAAAAATGTGTTGTTGTTTCTTTCAAGTGGTTATGGTTATTTAAATATCATAAACTTTATAAATAAGTTTGCCCAAGGAATCTATATACTGAGAATTGTTGGGGATAAGAACAGTCGTTCTTAAAGGTTTGAGACATTGCACAGCGCAAGACACTGCGTTTTGTTGTAGTATGAGGGTGTATGTTCCTGACATATTAATCCAGTTCACAAAGATTCATGCGAGAAATCTCGCACACAGA
>DASPMU010000077.1:0-2003 GCA_035626895.1 Alphaproteobacteria bacterium | reverse complement strand
AACATAATTGTTTCCATGTGGGAAGTTTATAGAAAGTAATTAAAAATAAATAATAAAATAAAAATAACACTTTTTGCTCAATAAATTTCTGCCTGCTCTTTTAGATATTCTCTTCCTTCTTTTATTATGTTGCTTATATCGTCGTCAGTCAATTCTTCTTCCGTGACCTTGATGCTGTTTGCAAGAACTGCCCTGTAATAATCAGCCGGCATTATATGCGTTATTATTGTCCTATGTATCAAGAACCTTCCATTCCTGCTTGTTGTTATTTTATTCTCTATTATTGGCATCTTCTTTAGATGCTGCTCTCTCTTGTTTGTAAGTCCCATTTTAATCCCCCACAAATAATTTTGATATTTGCAAGATGACTATATTGGACGCTTTTAATAAGAATATCGACTAATATGTCGGAGAAATTACGGCTAGTGTCAGAAATTATTTCGTCTTCACTAATTTAGCAATATAGAAGCCGTTCCAAACTTTTAGAAAAAGTTTGATCAAAAATAACGGTTGCTAAAGCAACTTACTTCGTCTTAACTATCTTCGCGATATAAAAACCTTCGGTTCCTGTCTTCTCAGGCCAGAATCTTCGAGTTTTCTTAAGCTCAGGGTTTAATTTCTCTCCGAATACGTTTGTAAGTCCAGGATCTCCGATGTCAAGACCTGTTTCTTCCAGTTTTAATTCAGGATGCTTTGTTAAAATCCAGTCAACATTCATTTCATTCTCTTCAGGTTCAAGCGAGCAAGTGCTGTATACTAGAACGCCTCCTTTCTTTAAGACTTTGACTGCTGCCTTTAATAACTCGCGCTGAAGCCTTGCCCTCTCGCGAATTCCATGAACGCTTTTCTTGATGAAGAAATCTTCCTCAATAACATAATTTCCAGTGCATGGCGCATCAAGAAGTACTTTGTCAAATTGCATTCCTAGATCGAATACGAATCTTGAATCTTTTTTATATAGAAGACCGTTTGTAACTCCACATCTGTCTAGGTTGTTTCTAACTGCAAGAAGCCTTCGAGGATCAGCGTCTAGCGCAACGATTGTTCCTTTATTTTGCATGTACATTCCTATCTGAGTCGTCTTGCTTCCAGGAGCCGCGCACATATCTAGGACTATCTCTCCCGGCTTTGGATCAAGAACTTGCGGAGGCAATTGCGATGCTGCTTCCTGTATATAATAGAATCCTTGCAAATACTCAGATGTTGCTCCGAGGGAAAACTTTGAACTATAATAATAGCCGTGCGTCGTGAAAGGTATTTTTGTCAATTTGACATTTATTGCCTTTAATCTTGATACTAATTCTTTTTCTGAAATTTTCAGAGTGTTTACTCTAAGAGATGGTTTTAAATCAATAGGCTTGCAGCTACAGCCAAGCATATTGTATCTTTTTACTAATGGATTGTTTAAGGGAAGTTTTGCGTTTTTCATATTTATTGATTATATTTTTTCTTTCTAATTTGATGTATTATTCTAAGTCTATTATTACGCTATTATTTTTTTCGTCAATATCTTTGATCAGTCTTGATAATTCAGGGTTGTTTTTAAGCTTTTGCCTGATTTCGCTCCATGAATGCTTTGATCTTATTTCTTTTAAGGCTTTTATTATATTATCTACTTGCTGGTATTTTTCATAAATAAGTTCTGCTTTTCTTTGATTTGTCTCGTATCCTTGCTGCGCTTCGTCGAGAACTTTCTGCTGCTCGTTAATTACATTCTGGATTTTGTCTATATTTTTTCCATGGCCTTTCTTGTTTTCATGATGTTTTATTGTATCATAATTTTTTCTTATTGCGTCGCTAAATGAATCGTATTTTGTTATCTTGCTTTCTTTTTCATCTTCTTTCATATTTTTAGATTGTGATTCCATGATGAAAGGATAGATATTTTCCCCGACGGAGTTTGCAGAGAAATCCTTATGCAATAATAAAATCAGATTCTTGTATGCTTTCTTGTAGTCAGAATCTTTGACATTTTCTAGTTTCAGATCTTTTTGTATTCCGCT
>DASPMU010000076.1:0-11518 GCA_035626895.1 Alphaproteobacteria bacterium | reverse complement strand
TTGGGCAGGATTATTAATTGCCAGCGGCATGGTTGCAAATGCAGGAATTTCAACAATTGTCGAGCTCTACGAAACTCAGCCAACACAAGCAACAATGCTTTGGATCAGCATAGAATCTGTTGCAAATGGACTTGGCGGAGCGAACGGAGAAATATTAGGCGGTTTAATGACACTTCTAATTAGCATCGTATGTATAAAAAGCAATGCTTTCCCAAGATCAGTATCTTATTTAGGAATTTTTGTAGGGATAGCAGGCATTGCTTCAACAATTCCTTATCTAAATGATCTTGTAGGGATATTTGCTATAAGCCAGATAATTTGGTTTATATGCATCGGAATTCTATTGTTGAGAAAAAATAATTGAATCCTTATTGACTGGCATTCTTATGCATTGGCTTTATCTCTATAGTAACATGCGCTTACATCCAATCTATTTCTTTTTCGCGCTGAATAGAGAATGACTATTTGAGAATTTATCCGTTTTGCTTTCTGTATCAAAACATCATACATATCCATGGCAAATGCATGATAAATATTTTTTTGGTCTTTATTTAACTTTACTGTTGCATACGTAAAAGTCTCTTTTTTTACTTCGGTATATTCATCGCTTTTATTTATTACGTCCTTTAGAAGATTAAAGAATTTTTCATCATAGGACTTTAATCCTATATGCACTTCCTTTTGGATGGATTTTTCTAAATCAGATAATACTCTTCGAAAAGATTTCGGCTTCCTATTGCCTTCTTCGCTGTTTTCTTTCATCTTGAATAATTTGAATTATCTAATCCTTACGGCATCAAGATTTCTCGGAGCGATAGTCTCTATCTTATACTGGTTATGTATGCTGCTTGCTAAATTCAAGCATCTAGAGTTTTCTCCGTGATTGATCAAGATTTTTTTTGGGCGAGGGTTGCATCTTGCAACAAAATTCATTAATTCTCTTCTGTCCGAATGTCCCGAAATTTCAAGCTTGAATATTTCCATATTGACTTTTACAACTTCAGTTCCATGGCCGCTCTTGAACATGAATTCCTTTTCTCCACGCTGCACTCTTGCTCCAAGCGATCCTTCAGCTTGATAAGATGAGAATATCAAGATGTTCTTGGGATTATCTGCTAATGCTTTAAAGTATTGGACTGATGGTCCGCCGACAAGCATGCCTGATGTTGCAAGTATTACGCATGAGCCAGATTCTTCAATAATCTGGGTTCTTTCTTTTGCTGATCCTACTCTCTTTAAATTCGGCATTAAGAATGGATTATTATCCTTTGCAAATATCTGCTGCCTTACATCGTTGTTTAGATATTCAGGATATGCAGTATGTATTGCTGTGATATCCCAAACCGATCCATCAACATAAATTGGAATCTCGGGGATCTTCTTCTCTCTTGTCAATCTTTCAAGCAATATTATAATTTCCTGCGCTCTTCCCGAACCAAGTACTGGAACTAGTATCTTTCCATTTCTCTTGATTGCTTCAGCAATACTTTGTCCCATGAGTTCATCTGCCTCTAATGGCGGCGGCAAGATATTGTCTTTTCCTCCGTATGTAGATTCAAGCATAAGAGTCTCAAGTCTTGGGAACTGAGTTACTGAAGGGCTCAACATGGAAGTCTTTGCGTACTTGATATCTGCTCCATAAAGCAAGTTATGCAGGCCGTTTCCGATATGTATGTGAACCATTGCTGATCCAAGCATGTGCCCTGCATTATAGAATGTAATTCTGATGTCTGGCGTGATGTCTGCTACTTCATCATAATCCATCGTGATTGTATGTTTTACCATCTCCCTGACTTCATCGCTGGTATATATTGGCTCTTTTCCATCATCACGCTGGATCTTCACTAAATCTAACTGCGACAATGCCATGATGTCTCTAGTCGGAGTTGTACAGTAAACTGGGCCTCTGTATCCGAACTTGAATAAATACGGAATCAATGCGCAGTGATCTAGATGCGCGTGAGATACAATTACAGCATCAAGCTGAGAAATATTAAATTCTGGTGCTTCAAGATAAGGATACATCATTTCTGGAGTATCTGCTCCAGGATTTATCCCGCAATCAAGAAGAATTCTTGATTCTGGGGTCTGAAGAAGGATGCATGATCTTCCAACCTCTCTTCCTGATCCAAGATACGTTAATCTTACCCATTCTTCCTTCTTCTGGCGTCTGAGCCATCCATTATAGATTCTCTCTCCCGTCTTGTGCAGGAATTTCCTTCTGTAATCGTTGTTTTGATAGAGTACTTCCCTTATATTTTCAATTAATTGTGATCTGATTGCTGGTGTTCTTCTTATTACTGGAACCCAAAGAGTTTTCTTCTTTATATCTTGAAGTATCTCTCCGTCTTTTCCAATTGCCATTCCTGGCTTTTCACACTCGATATATGCAATTGATCTTTGAGCATCAAAAATTATATTTCCAAGCTTTGCTTCTTCAGGAACAACTTTTCTTATTGCTTTTTCAGCCTTTTCAACATCCATGCAGATGCTCGGATCAGGCCTTAATTCGATACGCTTTTTGATCATATCTACAATTCCCTTGATTATTCCGCCGTTATCAAGATAGAATTCCTTCTTCTTAGTATAGAGAACAATGTTTGCTCCCTCAAAATTAACGTCGCTGATTTTCCCTTCAGGGATTGCCTTTAGAATTTCTTTTATTATTTCACTGTTATTTGCAGCCATAAGTTATCGCCTTATCTATAAAATATCTTGTCTGTATATTTTATTATATAGTTTTACTCCTATTGTTTGTCGTATTTTTTTTACTAAATTTACAACATGTTTTTTTTGTTTGAATGTTGCAGAAAAAAATATTTTAAAAAATGTAAAAAATTGATTTGTTATTATGTTTATTATCTATTATATCATTGCGTTGCTGACTTTCTTTTGCATAGTCTTTTTCACGCCATCTTTAGTTACAGTATAAACATCTATCCCGTTTCCTGATGCAGGATCTCTCTGTATTGCTGCAAGGACTGCCCTATATGCTAACTCTTCGCCTTCTTTAACGCTTAAGCCGTCTTTGTAATTGTTCTCAAGAACACCAAATGACATCGGACTTCCGCTTCCTGTTGCAAAGTAATCTTTCAATTCAAGGACGCAGCCATCAACTTCGATTGTGAATAATCTTGGTCCTGTTGCGTCGTATCCGCCAAGCAGGCTGTGAGCCATGCTAGGGAAATACTGTCTTGCATTATCATACATGATTCGTCCTGCAAAGCTTACAGTCTCTTTTACTGTATTGCTTCTGCCATTTCTCATGCTTCTTAATTTTAATTCTGCTTTTAATAATTTCAAGAACATCTGGATATCGCTTACGGTTCCTGCAGTTGTTACTGCCATATTGTCAGCTATCTGCGTGATCTTATCAGACTCTTTTCTGACAACGAATGCTCCGCCTGCTGTTGTACGCTTATCAGCAGCCAAAACTATGCCATCTTTGCATACTATTCCTACAGTTGTAGTTCCTGTCTTGATTTGTTCCATGTAATCACCCAACCTGTTATGCTAAATCTGATACCTTAATTATTCTGTATAATTGTTAGTATGTTTATCACATCTTAGAATAATTTCTTAACCCTTAGTAAACTTCTATTATTTATAAAGTTTTCCTCCGGAAAACTTATTTTCTCTTATCTCACTGTCGTTGTAACGTCGCCAGTCTGATTGTGATAGTTTATCGAGCCGTTTCTTGCAAATGTGACAACGGCGCTGTATTTGAACTTATTATTTGGAGGAAGCCTTGCATTAGGCGTGCATGATATCTCAAATATTGAGCCGGAACTGACAAATAAACTCGGACTGTTGCAGGCTGCAACTCCATAATCTGATTTGATGAGTACTCGAGATACATTGATGTCTGCTCCCAGATTATTTCTTAGCATGAACTTGACAGATCCGTTGTTGGAATATGCAATATTATCTTCGCATGGAAGCTGGTCTCCAAAAAAGCATACGTCCCTTGTATATCTCTGTGTATTAAATACGCCGTAATATGATAATGCCCCAATGACTATAGTTGCGGCCATTATTGCCCAGCCGTATGTCACCATGAATTCTAAAGCAGCCTGGCCTCTTCTATTATTCTTTGCGTTTCTTTTATCTTGCGTATTTTGCATATACTTCACCTGTCAATGTCTGATTATAGCTGCCTTGTGATTTCATATAAGTTACTGTGACACGGAACTTTGTATCATCTATTATATTCATGGTTCCGTTGTTGTTGCAATAGATAAAGAATTGTTCCTCTGCTTTCAGATTTGTCTTGCTTATGCTGCAGTCTGCAGTGACTGGAGATATTACTTTTGCAGTTACGCTGTTTATTGTAACTCCTGCGCCATTTCTTGCTGATATTGTAAGATTGCTAAAATCAAGCCGCGCTCCAGCGCATGGCATTTGCGGAGGGAAGGAGCATTTATTTCTAGTCAGGCTTTCAGTGTTTGGTATTATGTATGCTATTGCACCTATGACTACCATTACTGTAAGTATTGCCCATCCATAGCTGAGCATGAATTCAAGTGCTGCTTGTCCTTTTTTCATTTTTTATTGAACTGTAGCGTAGACTTCTCCAAGAGATACTTGCGAATATCCTCCAGGCCTATTTGCATAGTAGACTGAAATCCTTGTCTTTACTTTATCTCCATTAGTAAATGGAGTTCCTGTCATATTGCGGCATATTATCTCAATTGATCCTTCAGGCTCGAGTATTGCTGCGTTTGTCGTGCTGCAATTAATTGTCGTGTTATCCGTCAAATATGATGTTATGTTTATTGTCGTATTAGGCTGGTAGATTGATTCCCCCAGGCTATTAACTAATTTAACTCTTATTGCCGTGCTGTTTACATAATAATCCCTGCATTCGAATGCATTTGAAAACAAGCATTTATCCGGAAGGCTTGATGATGGATTTGTCAGGCCAAAATATGCAAGCGCTCCTATGACACTTATTGCGGCCATTATTGCCCAGCCGTATGTAATAAGAAACTCAATTGCTGCCTGTCCTTTCTTCATTTCTAACCACCTTCTAAATTATTAATAAATCTTTTTATAAAGTTTTATATCTATCCTACTGTGCCGCCGCCAATTCCTCCGAAAAAGTATCCGAATGCTGCTATGAATATATAATAAAATATAATTGAAGATATCATGAATGCCGGGATATACTTAAGGCCTCCTCTTATATCTCCTTTTTCTATTAATGACATGATAAGCGCTGAGAATAATGATACCATCAGTATTGCCGTCACCGAGAATATCTTATAGTCTGCAGGATTCATGCTGTCTCCTGAAAAACTTATTGGCATGTTAGGGCCAAGGTTTGAGAGCTGCGAGCTAAAGCCGATCATTATCTGCAGCAAATAAAAGGATAGCGCGAAAAGTCCGGGGGCTATTATAATTACGATTGCTGCAATAAATATCATGTATGTCAGAGTTGAAGCGCTCATCTCTTCCTTTAGGGATTTAGTCTTTCTTATGTTTTCAACTACTTTGTCAACTATTATTGCAATCTCTCCTCCGCTCTCGACCTCTCCAATTATCAAGTCGAAGGATCTTCTCATTATTGGTGATTCGTATTTTTCCATGAACTCCTCGAGAGCTTCGTTTAAGTCGTTTCCTGTCATGACTTTCTTGTAGACCATTGTTATTTCTTTTGCAATGATTCCAAATTCCGGCTTTATTGCAGCCCACATTGCTTTCTCAAAAGATAATCCTCCTTTGAGATTTGCAGAAACTACTTGCAGATAATCCGGCAGGATAAATTCTATCTCTTTAGTTCTCTGGTAGATTTTTATGTTAAGGCTGAAGTAAAGATACATTATCATCAAAAATAAGACTACGATCTGAACTGTTGCCCAGCTGATGAAAGTTATTATTGCAGGAATTATGGCGTAGCTTGTCGTTATGTTTGAAATTATTGGATTGATGAGTATAATGAATATCAAATATGTAATTCCAAGTGACGCAAAGAAAAGATATCCGAACAAGTCATACGGTACATCATCATAGCCTGCCTTCAGGAAAAATCCTCTTATCTTAGGCCTAAGATTCTTGAATATGAATGCCTTTCCAAACTCTTCAGCAAATAATGCCATTTGTTTTTTCTCCGTTTTTTATTTTCCAAATTTCAGTTTAGTATTATTGATGATATTAATGAATCAAATATTAAGATTAGGCCTGATGCCCTTTATTATTCCAATGAACATTAATTGTATTACCATGAGGAAAAATAGTATCATAAGGAATGCTGCCATGTCTATCTTTAGAGACATCATTGACGCTACGATGCTAAACAATGTTATTCCAAGCGACGGGACAACGATTGCTGCAAGCAAGTAAAACATTATTATTGAACTTAATTTTTTTCCGTATCTTTGGATTTCTATAAGCTGCTCGTGCGATATTTCTTCAAGTATAGATTCAAGAGGCTGGCTTACATCAACTCCTATCTTTAGCGCGTTATTAATCTGGAATAATATTTTCTTGAATTTCTTTGATGGAGTAGTCCTGTATGCTTTCTCGAGCGAGTCTTCTAGAGGGGTTCCTATCTTTATATCTTCTACGATTTCCTTGAAATACTCTCCAGCAACACCGTAGCTCTCTGACGCCTCAAATAATGCGTTGATCAAAGGCTTTCCGCTATTTAATTTCACGAGAAGGAACCTTCCTGCAAACAAAACGTCCCTGTCGATTTCCTTCTCTCGCTTCGATATTGCTACATCTAATCTCTTAAGCATTATTGTATAGAATAATCCAAAGGATATTCCGAATAGAAATACTGTCATGATTATTGGGATTCCATTCTTTAATATGATGAACGTTCCCATTATTGTAATCATCATCGCCATCATGAACCCATTCTTCAAAGATTCATCGATGAATTCAGCAGGTTTTTTTCTTATTCCTGCGCTCCTCAATTTTTCTTTTAATTCTGGTTTTCTTGATGCTATACTATAAGCAAGACTCAAAACACACCCCTTATTTTTTTAATCTGAAATGTAAATTTTTTTTATTTATTGGTCGATCTTCAGAGTTCCCATGTAATATTTCGACATGACTTTTCCAATCTGGTCGACATTTTCAATGTTATTCTTGACGAGCCATTGAAGTATCTTCATTTTCTCTTCAAGGTCTTTTGCAATCTCCTGATCATTTAATCCAGTGTAAAGTTTTAGACGCTCGATTATTATTTCTGAATCATTTATTTTTTCGAGGACATCATCTGCAACATTTAATTGAAGCAAAACTCTCGCGTCTCCCTGCTGCGTGACTTCTGCTATCTGTAGTGTTCTTCTCTTTCCAGTCCTCCTGTTTCTAGACTGCGCGAGAATAAGGGATAATGAAGAAATCATTGGCTTTGGAATATCAATCGGTGGATTAGTAAGTCTCATTATGACTTCTTCAGAATTATTTGCGTGAATTGTTGCATATACTGAGTGGCCAGTGTGCATTGCTTCCAAGACTACTTGCGCTTCTGCTTGCCTTCTTATCTCTCCGACAAGTATTCTGTCTGGTCTCATTCTCAGGCTGTTGACTAAAAGATCAAGCATTGTTATCTCTCCTTTTCCTTCCGGATTTGGAAGCCTTGTCTCAAGAGGAACCCAGTGAAGATTGCTTGGAAGAGTCAATTCCCTTGTATCCTCGATGCTGATTATTCTTTGATTAGGCGGGAAAAAATTGCTGATTACATTAAGCATGCTTGTCTTTCCAGATCCAGTTCCTCCAGCAACCAAGACTGACAATTCGTTTTGGATTGCAAGCCAGATGAATGCTGCTGCTTCAATTGAAATAGTATTATCCCTGATAAATTTAGTTATGGTCCAAGGATCTGCCGAGAACTTTCTTATTGTTATAGTATTTCCCTTGCTGCTTATTGGATAGAGAGTTGCGTTGACCCTATCTCCAGTTGACAAGTGCGCATCCATAAGTGGATTTAAAGTTGTTATTTCTTTTCCTACTTCTCGCCCGATCATCGTGGCGTAATGCCTTATTTTTGCTTCTGTAACAAGCTTGATGTTAGTTAGGAGCCATCCATGTTTTTTATGATATATCCATACCGATTCATTATGATTATTTACTACGACTTCTTCCAGGAATATATCTTTCAGGAGAATCTCTATTTTTCCAAGGCCTAAATTTTCCTGGATAATGTAGTTTACAAGCATGTTTGTCGTGTCTTCATTTGCCTGAGGGAAATATTTTTTTATCAGCTTTGTTATCTCTACCTGGAATTTATCCTTGTTTTCTTCACTGCTTTCTTTCTCGTCTTTGCTGTTGACTTTGGAGATGAATTCCTGACGGATTTTTTCCAGGACTAATTTTGTAGCGTCGCTGATGTTTGTCAGAGACACAAGGTATCTCGGATTAGGCTCATCAACAAATAATACTATATTTATCTCGACGAGAATATCATTTATCTTAAGCTTGTATCTGTCCAGGTATGTATCTATCTTCTTGTCTTTGCTTATTTCTTCAAATTTTGTCGGGAAAGATGATTCAGGCATTGTGTATCGACTCCATGCATTCTTGCAATCTTATTTTTGCCGCCTTGTTGTCAGGCCTTATTCTGAGGATGTCTTTGAATATTTGGGCCGCCTGCTCATAGTTGCTTTGGAACATTACGTAAATTCCTTCTTCATACATTCTCTGCAATTCATCATTGCTGAATGATCTTTTAGACTTTGATCCTAGGTTCATTCCTTTATGTATAGTGCTTTCGATGTTCATCATCAATTGTTCTTCTTTATCGACATTGACATGGCTATCGTACGTGTTGTATGCGTTCAGGTCAAGATCTATATCTGAATTCTGATTTTGCTGCTGGATCATTAAGCTGATTTCTTCATCGCTTAAATTTGAATTTTCTATATCTAATTCAGGATTTCTCTCAATGCATTCCTGGAGCCTGATAAGAGCTGCCTTGTTGTTTGGCTGGGACTGTATTATTTTTCTCAGAAGCTGAGCGGCTTCCTTGTAATTGTCTTCAGACATCTTGTATATTGCTTGCTCATACACAATCTTTAGATCTTCAGCTGAGTAATTGCTTGAGTTGTCGCTTGTATGTGGCTTGCTATCCTGAGGATTTTGCGATGATTCATTGAACTCGCCATCTTCATCATGAGTTACGAGTATAAAATCGTCTTTGTCTATTCCTGTGAAATTAAATCCGGATGAATGTTTTTCCGGGCTCCCGATATTTCTTGCAACATCTTCTTCATGCTTTTTTTCTTCAAGCTGCATTTCGTGGTCTTCTTGCGAATACTTGCTATCATCCTGATGATGTTCTACGACTTCATCACTTTGTTTTTCAATATGAAGCGGCTCTATTTTTTTGACTTCAGATTTTGCTGCTACTACATTGCTTTCTTTTTCTGAAAAATTTGAACTATCTTTTGATGAAATTATTTCCATAGCTTCTTTGTATGCTTGGTCGAGAAGCTCTTGCCTCATTTTTTCCATCATGCCAGTTATCTGGTTTTTTTCAGCATTAAACATTGTCTGGATCTCTTCAGCAACTTTTGACACTATCTCTGCGCGCAAGGCGCTGATCTTCCTGTCTTCTTCATATTCGTCTTCTTCGAATTTTCTCCTGAAGTCATAGAGGAGTCGATCAGTTATGTCGCTTATGTTTGCCTGTATATATCTGTCAGGGTCATCGTCATATTTGTTCTTTGTAATTTTATCAGGAATTTTTGATCCTCGTCCTTTGCCTGAAATGCCTTTGTCTAGATCAAAATCATCCTCTTCTGATTCAGTACTTCCTTTGCCAGCTCCTTTTCCTGAAGCATCTGCGCCTTTCGGGCCAAAAGATGAACCAGTTACTCCTGCATCAGAATCTGCAATGCTGCTTCCCATCTTGCTTGTTTTTTTATCTGCAGAAGATCCAGGACCAAAGCCCTCAAAACTTCCTGCAAGTCCGCCAGCATCCTGCCCGCTGGTAGTTGAATCTCCGACATAGAATTTTAGCGGGATTGCGCTCCTGTTTATAGTCTGATAAGTGTTATTGTTGATTACTTTCTCTACTTTTATTTCTGTCTTCGAATTCCTGTTTGCATTCCTTTCTTTGAATATTTCGCTGCTTCCTTCTTTGATGACTTCTATTTTCCCTTCTTTTATCTCTACGTATTCCTGGATTTTTTCATACATCTTTTCAAGGATTGCATAGACTTTTTTTCTCTCAGAACTATTCTTAGGCATTTTAGAATAAGCATTTTTTAATTCGTCAAATAATTTCTTGGCTTTTGAAAGCTCGTCATTTTCCAAGGCGATATTTAATTCCTTTAGATAATCTTTGGTATTATACAGGCCGTATTCTTCTTCCCTGTCTTTTTTGGCGACTCCCTTGACTTCTATTTTGCTATCTAAGAAAACCAGGATGTCTTTTTCCAGATATTGCTCTAAATCCATTTTATATTTGATACTATTTACTATGCCTTATTTTAGGAATATTGCATTAATTCTCTATATTCATTCCATAACTTATCAGCGTTGCCGAGCTTTCTTCTCTGGGCTTCAAAATAAAAATATTTTTTCTGAAGTTCAAGCGCCTGAAGTATGTGGTTTCTCCACAAAGTCTCAATTTGAAGATCTGGGATATTATTTGATCTTGCCTTTAGCCAGAATTGTTTTTTGAAATATTGCAAATTTATTGTTTCTTCATTTTCTTTCGATCTGCCTGCTTGATTTTCAAGACTCTTGTTTAGATAGATGTAGGGCGTCGTAAACTTGTATTCTATCCCGACTATTCCTTCTTCTACTAGAAAATCTACCCATGCTTGGACAACTCCCGCGTCGACCTTTAGTTTAGTCGCAACTTCTGCAAGCGGAATTTTGCTGTTGCCTGATAGCAAGTCTAATAATTCATCAACACCAGTTTTTACTAACTCATCACTCATTAAATCACCATTAAACTATGCTTAAATACAATAATTTCTAGGCTTAAGCAAAGAAACTACTATATTCTACCCCTCTTTATTTTATACTCATTAGTAGTCCCTTTGAGCCTATAAAAAGTTTGCTTATTATTGAATAGTAGATACTATTTTTTATTCTCTGATTTGATATTTGATCAATTTTTTATGGCTTTGTGTAAATCTCGCTTCGCTCGACTTTTGAGCCCGCTCACACAGTTTGTTTATCGATTCCCGCCTACGAGTCTAGACGCAAGAGTTTGTAAATCAATAGTTCGCTAGGGGCCCACAAAAGCATTTTTACACACAGCCTATGGTCTGCAATAAATTACTGCATCATTGCTCAAGCCATATCTTGATGAACCAATTTCATCAAAATGAACGCTGTCAGTTCCAAATGTTACGTTTACAATATTATTTGCAGCAGTGCATGTATAGTTGCCGCTCCAGTAATAATGGTCAATGTAACTGTTATTTAATCTGATTCCTGCTATTTCCAAAGGATGTATTATCGTCTCAATTCCGCAGCAATCTGAAGGCGCATAATCATTCCAGTATCTTTGGAGAAATGATGTTCCATTTGCATAATATCTGAAGCTTCTTTC
>DASPMU010000075.1:0-5081 GCA_035626895.1 Alphaproteobacteria bacterium | reverse complement strand
GAGATAAAATGCCTGAGTGTTTGTAAAATCCCAGCATGTCTCTCCGATATCGCATATCTGCGTACTGTTTATCCTGCGAGCATAAGTGTTTGTCGAATCGTTCATATATCCCAAAGGATCCAAAAGGCCGATTATTGTAACAGATTCTGTTATTACTTGAGTACGGTTCCATCTTGCATAATTATTTACGCCCGAATTATCTGTTACATTGTAAGATAGATTTATTGTGACTTCAACTTCAAATGGATAATTCTGAGTAATATTTATTGAATGGATTGCGTATGTCGTATTTATATTGAGTTGATGCAGTGATAGATTTACTACATTTTCTATTTTTGCCGTCAGATGATCGCCGTTTAGGCCGCATGAAGTGGCGTTTGTTGTGCAATCAAAATATCCGCACATCATGCAATTATTGAATGCTGACCTGAATTGGTCCCGGCTTGCAAAGAATTTTGTTCCGCTTGAATCCCTGTATACTGTAATTGCATCAAGAGTCTTATACGATGATACCCTTACGCTGTCTCCAAGATATACTTCGAAATTTCTGACATATGTATCGATTACTTTGACCCTGATGTTTGAACTTATTATCCTATCTTCCTGCGTCGTAAGTATATTTTGCGAAAATAATGTTATGAATAACGCGGAGAAGAGAAGAGAGATTAAGGAAAATAACAAGGCTTTTTTTGCCCGCCTTCTATTTTTGAAGCTATTTTTTAGATCCATGTCTTTATCTCCGTTGTTGCAGGACCGAAAAGTACAGCGCTATTTACCTGCAGGAAAGTTATCTTTCTTGAAACTATTACAACGTTAGCATTGTTTATATCTGAAGCATTCCTTCTGTAAATATTGACGGTGTTTGTCCCATTGATCATATTATATTCAAATCCATATTTTGCAGGAATCAGAGGCTCTGTGATGTTTCTGATCATTCCGGCAGCATGGGGCAGATCGTTGTTATAATAGAATAAATCCACTTGCTCCATTATCGTAAGTCTAGTATCTGTTATAGTTCCATTTATTATTAAATTATTAATGTATGGGTTGCTTATGTCCTCAAGCTTTGTTGTTATGATGAATGTACTGTAATCTTCTGCAAGCTCGTAATTATATTGGATCTTTGTTGGCCTTGCAGTATTATTTAGAATTATCATCAAGGATATGAATATTATAGTGCTGCCTACTAAAGCATCTATTATAAAATAATATCCCCTCTTTCCCCTAGGCATTTTCACCACTTTACTAGCCTTTGACATATCAAATACGGTTTTATGTATATTTTAGAATTATATATTAAAAACTTTACTTATTTGCGTCAGTACAAACAAACTAAATTGCCATCAGCTAGCGAGCCCTCTATCTACAAACGATTAACGTCTAGACTCGTAGGCGGCAGAAATTCAATAAACGATGCGAGTCCTGATGGCAATTGGAAGTAAAAATAATTTATATATTAAGAATTTATTTATTCATCTTGCCAGTATGAGATTATCACTCTTACAGGAACATCATTGTATTTTGCTATCTTTTCTATCTTGATGATGTTTTTTGTGTTTGCGCTAGTATCTGCCTGAACTTTCGCGTAGTATTTCAACTCGGGCGCTCCCTCGCAGCAATCAACAAAGTATGCATGAGTTGCATTGCCGCCGCCTGATAATTTTACTTGCGTTCCTTTCTCCCTGTTAGCGCATAATAATTTTACTTCATTATCATAGAATTGGCAGCTAGAAGTTCCATCTCCGAATGTGACTCCGTCACATGCTGCATTGCATCTATTGTAGCTGTTTGTACAGTCTTCATGGCATGTACCATCTTGCAGAGTGAAATTGACGCTTGTATTTACTCCTCTTGTGATTGTTGCTTCAACTAACTGAGTATCGTAACCGTCCTTTGTTGCACTAAAGAAATACGTTCCTGTGATGAAATCATCAGATATGAAATATCCTGAAGCGCTTGTAGTTGCATTCCTGTCAAGGTCTGCGTCAGGATCCCATTTTACAGGATGGCCTTCAACAATTGCCCTATCAATCGGGCTTCCATCCTTATCTCTTACGTATCCAAAGAAATATCCAATGCTTCCTGATGGCGGCGGAGTTGAACCTCCTGAAGCGCAATCATAATCCGGACAGCTTGAACAATTTCCTACCTGACTGCCATTTGTGAAGTCCTCAGGGCAGATATTATCTTGTATATTATTACAGGAATATACATTCATTCCAATTATTACTTGTCCGTATCCTAGAGCGCTATTTGGCGTGTGGCCGCATACGCATTCTGTCGGAGAATATCCATCAGTGCAATCATATGCGCTTGCATTTCCTGAAAGCAGAATTATCATTAATGAAAACATTATTGCAGCTATAGAATATGTTGCTAATTTGCCTAACCCCTTTTCCATATGTATACTTTTGAAGAAGGTATATTTAAAGTTTGCGGAATAACTTTGTGATTCCGCAACACGAAAAAATAAATTTTTTCTATGTTTTAAATATTTCTAATATTCTAAAGCACGGAAATCTAAAAGATTTCCTATGTTTGTGGCTATAATTAAAAACAAAGCTTTTAAAAACACAAAATATTCTTTAGATAATAATGGTTGAATATAATTCTGAAATACAGGAGCTTGAAGCGCAGATTGCTAAAGTCAAGTATAACAAGAGTACTCAGCTTGCTGTCGGTATAATGAAGGCAAAGCTTGCTAAGTTAAAAGAAAAGCAAGAAACCCGGGGGTCGGGCGGCAAGAAGATGGAAGGCTTTGATGTCCGAAAGTCAGGCGACGGAACTGTTGTTTTGATTGGTTTTCCATCTGTCGGTAAATCTACTCTTCTAAATGATTTGACGAATGCAGCATCTAAGACTGCGGCATACGCTTTTACAACTCTTACTGTAGTTCCTGGCACTATGCTATATAATGAGGCAAAAATCCAGGTACTTGATGTTCCAGGAATAATCCAGGGGGCAGCAGCTGGCGTTGGAAGAGGACGAGAAGTTCTCTCTGTTTTAAGATCCGCGGATCTTGCAATGGTTGTAATTGATGTTACAGCTCCAGAACATTATGATGTATTAATCAATGAAATAAGAGATGCTCATTTAAGGCTTAATCAGAAAAAACCTGATGTAAGGATAACAAAATCAGGAACTGGCGGAATTCATATTGCTGCAACTGTAAAGCTTACAAAAATTGATGAACAGACAATAAAAAATATCTGCAAAGAATTCAAGATGATGAATGCAGATATAATCATAAGAGATGACATTGATGTTGATGAATTTATTGATGTAATTGAAGGAAACAAAAAATACATTCCTGCAATAACTGTAATCAACAAGATAGACTTAGTCACGGAAAAGCAAGTTGCTAAAGTGGTCAAAGACTTGCATGCAGATATTGCTATAAGCGCCAAGAATAAAGTGTATATAGAACAGCTCAAGGAATTGATTTTCGAAAAGCTGGATCTGATCAGGATATATATGAAAGAGCCAGGCAAAGAGGCTGACTTGAAAGTTCCTTTGATCATTTCAAGAAATTCGACAGTAAAGGATGTATGCAACAAGCTTCATAGAGATTTTGCAGGCAAGTTTAAGTTCTGCAGGGTATGGGGTAAGTCTTCAAAATTCCCAGGGCAGAAATTAATGCTTGATCATAAGATGATGGATAGAGATATCCTTGAGATACATTTAAGATGAACTATTTTGAATATTGAAATGTTGGGGCAATAATGAAAATTTTACATAATGATTCAGCAGAAAAAAAACATGCAGACAAATACATGAATTTAGCTCTTGAAATCGCAAAGAAAGCAACATGCGCGAGAGCTCAATGCGGATCTGTGATTGTCAAAGATGGCGTTGTAATTGGAGTAGGATATAATAGCCCTCCAGGAAATCTTGATTCTCAATGCAGATGCAATAATTCCAAAGATCATTATCACAAGAAAGTCACTGACAAGACTTGCTGCGTGCACGCAGAGCAGCGGGCAATAATGGACGCGCTTGCGCGGCATCCTGATAAAATCAAAGGATCAACTCTTTATTTTATGCGAGTTGGGGAAGATGGCGGAAAATCTTTCTGCGCAATGCCTTATTGCACGATATGCAGCAAGATGACTTTAGATTCTGGTGTTTCTGAATTTGCTTTGCTTTACGAAGATGGAATACACGTATATGATTCTGAAGAATATAATGATGTGTCCTTTGATTATAAGGAATGAAGTATTTGTTTTCTTTAAAATTTTAAAATATTAGGCATCTTTTTAAATCGAAATGTCAGATACATATAATGCCTTCGAATAATCGTTCGAGTACTATTAGTATTTCTAATGAGAACTTAGTGAGCAGCCTCATTTCTGTCAAAAACTATCCTGAAGAAGAAACTAAGATATTTTCTGATATAGTATCGATTCTTTCGTCTAAAAATTTTGCTTCTATTGATAAATCTAATCTAGAAAAATTATTTTCTTTATTTATTTCTGAATCAAATTCTTTTAGCGCGCAACTGGTAAAGACTTCATCAGGAATGGAGAACGCCATTTATCAGGATTTTTCTGAACTAAAGTCTCTCTTAGATGCAATAGGGCTGCAAAAGATTCCTAAAGATTTGGCCATGCTGGAAAAAAATATAATTTCAGATTTTTTAAATTCGCAAAAAATTGTACTGGAAAATCAAAAAAGAGTCTTGGCTGGTAAGTCTATTAAGCATTATTTCTTTAAATCTTTCAAAGAAGACAGCTCTCTTTTTAATAAAATAATATCTGAATCTGCAGAGATAATTTCTGATAATTCTAAGACGAAATTGAAAGAAATATTATCAAAGATGGCTTCCATAAAAGGCAGCGGCCTTAGTATACATTCTCTTTCTTTAGAAATTTCTTCATTGCTAAAATCTTATGATTCTAATTTGAATAAGATGTCTGATGTTTGTTCTAATATAATTATTTTAGAACAAAGAAGAGTCAGCCAATTAGAGACTATGATCAGGCTTACAAAAGAAGTATACGCTAATGAAAAAATAATTTCGAGCCTGAATAGCGTAGTTTATTCCATAAAACAGAACCTGAACAAAGAAATTATGGGCAGAG
>DASPMU010000074.1:0-6988 GCA_035626895.1 Alphaproteobacteria bacterium | reverse complement strand
TCAGATAGTTGAGCAGCTTATGCAGATGCATGTTGCAGCATTGAACGAACTCGGCGTAGATTTAAAAAAAGAAGTAGAGCAGATGAAATCCGAGTCTGATCCAGCAAAGCCTGGAAAGAAAAAACCTATAGAAGATGTCTTGTAAACGGCATTTCTTATTAAATTTATTAAGATAAAATTATACTATCAAATCTTGAGTGATAATTATGAAAAAACGTGAAGAGAAGAAGAAAAATTGGGGAGCTATTGCAATAGCACTATTCTTTATTTTCTCAATGGTCATAGGAATATTTGCAGTAGTGCTGGATAATGGCGGAGTCCCTAATTATAATGGATATTCTTTCAAAGTAGCAAATGTTGACGGCGGAATAGTATATAAAACTAAGATCAATAAAGAATATATGGACTTTTATTATTATCCGGGAGATCTTGAGATCATAAAATTGGATCCTCAAATAACAAATCAGCTGCGCCAAATGACTGGCCTTGGATTAGTTTTCAATCCTTACCAAAATAATACATATGATCTGGCATACATTGATCTGATAAGATATGAGCTTCAGACCCAGCTTGACAAGACCGTGTATTTTGGAATAACAAACCAGTCCGATATATATACAACTCTTCCAGTCGTGAATTGCAGCATAGCAACAGCACAATTCCCTCTTATAATAATAGATACTAATGTAAATTATACTGCAGGCGTTGATACATTCAAGATATCTAAGGAAAATCCTAATTGCATAATATTAAATGCAAAGCTTCGAGATTTGATCGCGGCAAAAGACAGATTAGTTTATGCATATTACGGAGTTATGGAGTGATTGATTCAAATGAGCGACAAGAAACATTCAAAAAAAGAAAAGAAACAGATGGATAAATCATTAAAGGCAATCTTAATAGGTGCAGGCATAGTAATAGTCCTTATTGCAGCCATACTTTATCTTTCTAAAAATGTATTCACAAACACCAACGTTGTAGAATATAATCATTATACATTCGAGAGATATGAAGGAGATAAATGGGTCACAAACCAGCTTATAAGAGGCCAAGTGTACTCTATACCATTCTACCATAATCCGACGGAAGTCCTGGATATCCCGGTAGATAATAAAAGCGTACTTGCTATAAGGCAATTTAGTCTTGCAAGACCAAATGGAACAATATACATATCAGTTGATCCTCAAGAATCTTCAAAAGTAGTAATTGCAGGCGTTGAATATGCAAGAATACTTGGAAAAGGATATAACATGTATAATATGAATGTAAAATCTGCAATAACGCAGCCAATAGATCTTGAAGCCGGCGGTCCTCCAATAATAACATGCGAGGATGTTTCGCCGAATGTATTCGTAATCCAGCAGATAATTACAGACAAAAATCTTGTAAGCTATGATAAAAATTGCATCATAATAGAATCCAAAGATGTAAACGAAAGCATAAGAGTTGCTGATGCATTTTCATTCAGGCTGCTAAACATCATATCTCTAAGCACTAATTAATTTATTCATTTTAAGTTATTTTATTCATTTTTGATTTTATTATCAATCTAGCAAGATAAAATGGAGCACTACTTTACCGAAAATCCAAAATCGCAATTTCTCAAAGAAAAGTTCGAGGTAGATATACTGGGCGAACATATAATTATAAATTCCGGAAGCGGGCTTTTTTCACTCAAGGAACTTGACTTTGGGACAAAACTTCTTATTGAAAATTCCAAGATTCCAAAAAAGGATGCGAGAGTATTAGATCTTGGATGCGGCTACGGCATCGTCGGAATAGTCATCAAAAAAAAGAATCCGCAATGCGACGTAACCATGATTGACATCAATGATCGCGCAGTAAGGATGGCAAAGCAGAATTGCGAAGAAAATAAAGTCGAATGCAAAGTCTTCAAAAGCAATATATTCAGCCATCAGGAAGTAAGCCAAAAGACTTTTGATGTAATTCTTACAAATCCTCCTTTCAGTGCTGGAAAAAATGTCTGCATAGAGATAATAAAGCAATCATTCGATCATCTGAATCCCGAAGGACTTTTGCAGCTTGTGGCTCCTCACAATAAGGGCGGTGAAAGCTTAAAGAAAGTCATGCTTCAAGTATTCGGCAACGTTGGTGAACTAGTCAAGAAGTCAGGATATCGAGTTTATATTTCTATAAAGAAGTAAAAAAAAACAATTCAAAAATTATAATCCATCTGGCGGAATACTTTTTAGAGAAGTGTCAAATACATACTTTAATTTTTTTGGTAAATTAAAAATTTCTTTCTGTAAAATATCCTTGTCTTTAACTAAATCACTTTTTTCCGTCAATTCAAGATGATATTTGCAAACATCATCTAAGCTACATGCATGAATTTTAGTTAAGTAATCTTTTTCAACACCGACAGTTCCTTGAGAAATAGTTGACATAAGAATTGACCCGTACATTTTCTCTTCCTTGGATAATAATTTTTTAGTTCCGTCAGTAAATCCGCCATTAGAAATAAATTCTAAATCATCTTTTTGCTTTGAATAGAAAAAGTGATGAGGCTTGCTAGTTAGATAATTATCTAATATATTATCCTTAATCATATCATTTAGTATAATAGTTAATAAGCTGCGATTTTGATTAGAATGTTTTCGTATGCTAATCCCGCTGAAAGAAACAGATATATAACCTATGCCTGAATCATTTATAAAAACAGGAATATCATCGTATTTTAAACATAAATCAAAATCATGGCCAGACATCAGCAATTTGCCTTTTTTTATTTCTCCTAAATTTTCGAATGCATCATAAAAATTTTGGTCTAATTTCATATTTACCACCGTATGTTAATCGACTTATATCATCTCTAAAATATTTCCATTCTTATCTAAATCAACAAGCCTGATGCCGTAGCCAAGCTTCATCAATGACGAAATTATTACTGCATGCTGCTTGCCATTTCCTGACGATATATTTACAGCAATATCCAGATCAGTTATTTTGTCATTAGTAAAATATTTTTTAAGAATAGAATATAGTTCCGGAACTAATGCTTCTGAAGAGCTTTCAAAATTTATTTTGACATGAGTTATTGCGATGCCAGGAATTTTTGGAAGCGTCGGCTCGATATCATGATGAGATATTAAATATATCTTATCAAACATTTTAGAATGGATTATTTTATCTACGCTATCGAGATGCTTATCATCGCTTATGCATGCAATCAAATGCCCCATTTTGCCCCCCGCAATTCAGGATATTAAATTATTAAATAATTTATACAAAAAGAACGTTAAAAAAAATTAATCATCATGGCAGCATCCGCCGCCGCAGCAATCTTCGCCATTAGGCTTTTTTCTCTTGCCGTCTTTTTTTGATCCAGAATCGCATGCGCATTCTCCATGACCAGAGCAGCATCCATCATCAGATCCGTGATCGTGTCCGAAGTTTTCAGGAGCATGATCTACTTCAACTAATTGTATATCAAATGTAAGATCTTGGCCTGCAAGAGGATGGTTCATGTCTAAATGTACATTTTCCTTGTCCATTTTTACAATTTTTACAGGCATTTGCTGGCCCATTGGAGACTGCATTACAAGAAATCCTCCAACTTTTAGCTGTCCTCTTACGTTCTCTGGAATCTTATCTAATGGAACTATTTGTATTAATGCAGGATTCACATCCCCATAAGCTTCATGCTTTGGGATTGTAAACTTCTTGCTGTCATTTACTTTCATTCCTACAACTGCCTTGTCAAATCCTTGTATGACTTGTCCTGATCCTACAACAAACTGTATTGGACCGTGATTTTCGCTGCTATCGAACTTCTCGCCATTCTTCAAAGTTCCAGTATAATGGACGCTAACCATGTGGCCATGTTCAACCTTTGAAGGTTTTACCTTAGGCTTTACCTGAGGATCAAGAGGCTTATGCTCAAATCTCTTTTCAGTTTTTGATTCAGATTTTGAACTAGTCTTTGCAGGCTTTGACTCATTCTTTTCAGGAGGCCTTACTTTGACAGTCTTTTTAGTATCACGTTTTTTGAATTGTTCATTACTCATAATAAATCACCTATATTATCTATATTATATGATATCTTATATTTACGGAAACGGATTTCATTTATAAATGTTAGGAAAGGAAAACGGGAGAAAAAACGCTAGAAAGACTCCGAATCAATGATATTTTTATAAATAGAAGTTGCATAGATAAAGTAGGTTTGTTCAAATTCAGAGCTTAATTTCTTGAAAGATAATTCAGTATCCCTGAGAAAATTTACAGTGTTTTTTTTCATAATGATATCAAGCACCTCAGGATTGTAGAAATAGTCTGCAGTTCCTTTCAAATTATCTTGAGGCAAGTTTTTGGATGCTATTATTTCGTCCAAGACTTCTTCTCTGATCTCTGAAGCTGGAAAAGATCTCGGCGTATTAATTTTTGTAGTGTGATATTTGTCCAGTTGGGTTTCTAATTTTGTTATTAATTTAGCCATTTTTAATCCACGTTCACTATAACAAAGAAGTAGTGTTTTATTGTTTTTAAATATTCTCTTTTATCGTGACAAACTGCAAAAAAATACAAAATATAATTTTAGAAAATTTTGAAAGTAATAGATCATAAAGTTAAATAGTTATCAATTATTCCCGTATAAATATTTTTATTGTAAATAAAATACTTAGAATCGAAATTAGGATCTATTTTTATAAACAATACTTTTTGCCTAAAATTCATATCTTTATCGAATGCATCCTTATCATAAATATAATCTTCTGTGCCATTCCAGCATTTTTCTACTGACGAGAAAACACTGGACGCTTTTTTAATTATCTCATCAATAATCTCTTCCTTGATCTCTGAAATCGGGCTAGATTTAGCATAAACTTTAGTCTTATCATATCTTTCAAGTTTACTTATTAAATCAGTCATTTTATCTCCGATTATAGTCATAACTATCCAGTAGTATTTAATCGTTTTTAAATATTGTGTTTTGCACACGTAGTAAATCATCCAAAATAAACTCAATAAAATAATAAAATAGAAATATTAGAAAATTGAAATTGAAAATAAAAATTTGAAAAAATAATTGAAAAAGAAAGCTTTACTTTCTTGCCTTCTCAATCTTTCCTTTGAGTAATGCGTCAAGCGACTGACTGTTGACCTTGATTACCTGCCATCTGATTCCAGACAAGTCTCCCTTAGTCTTTCCCATTTTACCGCCAATACATTCAATTACAACTTCATCGTGTTCATCAATTAACTTGATTGCTCCATCTCCTGGCGCAAATACAGTTACTTGCTTTCCGTTCTTAACTAGCTGTACTCTTACGCACTTTCTCATTGCTGAGTTAGGCTGCTTTGCCTCGATTTGAGTCTTCTCAAGAACTATTCCTGAAGCCTGCGATGCACCCTCAAGCGGGTCTGATCTTTCCTTGTACTTAGTAACTCTCTTTACGAACCATTTATTGTTCCATCTGAATTCTGCTCTTCTCTTAGCGAGTTTCTTTGCAGCGTTTATTCCTGAACTCTTCTTAGCCATTTTAATTTTTCCTCCAAAATATTTTGGTAAACTTTGCTTAAGTTTTATTTTTAGTTTATGTTTGTATTTATTCCTAAACCGACAGTAAGTGTATGCGCCAGCTTATACAACTTTAATCTCAGTTATGTCGAAATATTTCTTGACAATGTTTTCATACATTCTCAAGTTCTGCGCTTTTGCGCCTATCAAAAGACCTTTGGTCTTAGGATCGGAATCAGTTATAGTAACGATCTTATCGTTAAGCGTGATGCTTTCAACCCTATATGGGTAAATAAGATTAGTTATAAATTTTATCGTGTCGCTATCGAACTCTACAATCTTGACTTTCTTCTGAAGCATCTTTTCAATCTTGTGTAAATTTGACAAGTCCTTGCCTAAGGCCTTGAACTTATCTCCTTCAAAAACAAGGAAAGTTAAAGTATCCTTGATGTAAAATGCTTCCTTTACTCTTGCATGAGTTACTTGCTCAAATAGATTGATAGTCTTGATCATGTCTACATCATAGACCATCTTCACTGGTGAGCCTTTCTTTAAAAGTTCCATTTTTTACTTCAATACTCCTATTATTGATATGCTAAATGGTTTCTTGCAAGTTGTTCCAAGATCATCATTTGATAGCTTTGTATCTAATAGCTCAAATCCTGAAAGATCTGCATATTTAGTCAAGTCTTTTATTGTTAGCTTATCAGCGTTTGACGCGTAGTATACTTTTGAAAGTCCGCCTTTTCTAGCGTTCTTTAATACTTCATCGCCACCGATGATTAGCTTCTTTGTTGTCAGTAATTTTCTTATGTCTTCTTCGTACATTTTATTCCACCGTTATTGTTAGTTTTGTTAATTGTTTTATTGACCTATTTGGTCCGGATTATTCATCCTTGTCCTTTTTCTTTGACTTCTTCTCAGGAGCCTTTACTGCAAGCTTTGCAAGGCCAGTTCCTACTGGGACTACTTGGTTGATCATAACATTTTCAATTACAGATCTCAAGTGGTCTACTTCTCCGCTCTGTGAAGCATTGATTATATGCTTGATTGGAGTCTCGAATGATGCTCTTGCTAAGACAGATGGTTTCTCCTTTACGATTCCGTATCTGTTGACACCTAGAACTGCGCCTGATGTAGTCATGATATCAGCTACAAGCATTATATGCCTTATGTCTACGTTCAAACCTTGTTCATCAATGACTTTCTCTACTTCATTCATTATTGCTACTCTTGCTGCTTCGATTCCAAGGATCTTTTCAATCTCAAAGATATCGTTAGTCATTGTCTTGTCCGGGTTTACAAACTCTAGCTTGAATACATCCTTTAAGTTTGAACCTGCAGTTACTATAATGTATTCGTCGCCTTTTCTTACTGGAAGCACTTGCGTTATGCCCTTGATGCCGTTAACGTATACTTCCTGTAATTTTTCCTTAAGCTTGTAAATGTTATTTAAGTCGTCTTCTTTTGAAGTTGATTTTATTACTAATGTATTTTCATCATCCT
>DASPMU010000073.1:0-33202 GCA_035626895.1 Alphaproteobacteria bacterium | reverse complement strand
CAGATGGTTGCAATAGTGGTTGTCATACTTGGAGCACATTTAACTTATCTTGAGATCTATGCATATTATGCCATGCTTGCGGCCACATTAATAACGATATACTCAGGCCTTGAGTATCTTTGGATCGAGAGAAAATTGATCAGGGATTCTTTCTAAATAGTAAACTTTAAAACCTCTTGATGAGAATTTATATTGGTGGTTTTATGACTAACAATCATTTAGATAAGAAAATAGGATTTTCTATTTTAGTAGTATTTGCATTATTTTTTGGATTAATTTGGGTTTTCTGGGCATTTAGCGTTGTACAATACAACGAATATGCTTACGAAAGAGAATTCGGAAAGCTTTCTTCAACTATTAAAGAGCCGGGAATTCGCTATGTTGGATTTGGATCTTTAGTTAGGGTTAATAATCAAGTCAGAAGCTATAATATACAAGTAGATGCTGCGACAAGCGATATGCAGGAAGTTAAATTCGATGTCAATATAAATGCAAGATTAAAAAAAGATGAATCATATAATTATATCAGGGATTACGAATATGAAGAAACTTTCATTGCGTATGTAAACAGCAAAATACAGGAGAAAAGCAAGACTATAATATTCCAATACAGCGCGTCAGAAATGCTTGAAAAAAGGCTTGAAATATCAGAAGCAGTATATGAAGCTGTAAAAGATATTCCTGAATTACAATATTTCGAGGTTGAAGATATTTCACTGAGCAATATTGATTTTAGCGAAGAATATGATCAGATACTAGAAAGAAAGGCAAGATTAACTATAGAGAAAGACATCATATTGCAGCAGAAAGAGAATTTGGAGCTCCAAAAGAAAAATATTGACTCGATCGATGTTGACAAGTATTTCAAATACCAGCTTATAGAAAAATGGGATGGAAGCGCTCCATTATTTGTCGGAAGCACAATACTTGGATAAATTTATAATGCCTTCTATCTATAGGCAATAGATATAAAACTAAAAAATAGAATAAAAACACAGGTGATTATATGAATATCAAATCTAAGACATTTAACATGGCAGCTAGCATGAGCGCATTCCTTGTCGGCTCAGCATACGTTTTAAGCGATGGAGCGAGCATAACTGCAAATGTGATTGGTTCAAGCGGAGGAAGCTCGGGCCTAACTTCAATTATGGGAATAGTCATAATTGTCGGATCTATAGGATTATTTATAGCGTCAATGCATCATCACGATAATCCAGCTTTCGAAAGAGAAAGGCATGTAAGAGAATCAAACCATCACGAGCACATAAATGGTGATTCTGAAGCCGAAGAAGAGAATTAATTTTTATATTCTTATCTTACTTTTTTATAATTATATTTTATACTTCTAAAATTTCCTTAGCTTCCTAAATAAACGACAAGAACTCCTGCTATAATCATTACGCCGCCTATAATTACTGATTTTGACAAGTGAGACTGCCCTAAAATAAGCCAGGAAAATAACACTATGAATAGCGGGTAGGATACTTCTATTATTCCTGCAAGCGTGGCATTTTTTGCGACGATGCTTGAAAATATGGCTATGCTCCCAAGAGTGAATGCTATTATTGAAAGTATTACAAACATTGCAAGTTTTTTATCTGTCCATATAGTTTGAAGATCAGTTGCTATAGAGCCTTTTAGCAGGCCTACAGTAATTACAACTATTAGTGCAAAGAACAATTCAAGAGACATCAATGTAGCAACTGATATCTGCTTTAGTATTCTTTCTCCAAGTACATAATTGAGTCCCCAAAATATTGCTGCAAGTATTGATAGAATTATCCATAACATAATGTTAATTAAGCAGCATCATTTAAAAAATTAATCAAAATAAGAAATTTTAGAAAATAAAAATTATTTTTAAACAAAGTTACTTAGGATCCTTTGCTCCGACAACTTTGATTATATCAACTGTCCTGTTCGAGTATCCCCATTCATTGTCATACCATCCCCCAATCTTGAGGAATGTTCCGTCAATTACCATCGTGCTTTGAGCATCAAATACTACAGAATGAGGATTGTGAACTATATCTGTACTTACGATAGGATCTTCATTATATTCAAGTATGTCTTTCAAATGGAAATTTGCGACATTTCTGAATAGGGTATTTACTTCTTCAATGCTTACAGGCCTCTTTAATGTGCATACAAAATCAGTAAATGATCCGTCAGGAACTGGCACGCGCAGGGAGATTCCATCAAGTTTTCCTTTAAGCTCTGGAATTACTTCAGCAACAGTCTTTGCTGCTCCTGTTGTCGTTGGAATAATGCTAACTGCTGCGCTTCTTGCCCTTCTCAAATCTTTATGAGGAGCATCAACTAATCTTTGATCAGCTGTATATGCATGCGCTGTTGTCATAAAGCCATGGACGACCCCGAAATTATCATTCAAAACCTTGACCATTGGGGCAAGACAGTTAGTCGTGCAAGAAGCGTTGCTTATTATGTGATGCTTCTTTTTATCATATGTATGCTCGTTGACTCCTTTTACGATTGTTATGTCAACGCCTTTTGCCGGAGCGCTTATTATAACTTTCTTTGCGCCTGCAGTCAGATGCTTCTGGGCTCCTTCTCTTTCAGTGTAGAATCCTGTGCTTTCGACTACGACATCAATGTCAAGGTCTTTCCAAGGCAATTTGCTCGGTTCTTTTTCAGACAATACTTTGATGAATTTTCCAGCAAACATTATACCGTCAGATCTTGCTTCTACTGGGTGCTTTGATCTTCCATGCACAGAATCATATTTTAATAAATGAGCAAGAGTTGCCGTATCTGTCAAATCATTGACTGCAACCCATTCAATATTTGGATCTAGAATTCCTGCCTGAAGAACTTGTCTTCCTATTCTGCCAAAGCCATTAATAGCAACTCTTATCATAATCTCACACCCTCTCGTTTTTGAAAATATTACAATATAATAATAAATATGTAATACTAGATATTCTGATGCTTGAAATTTATAAATTTACTGCCGCATTTACTACAAATGCATTGCCATCAGCTAGCGAGCCATCGAAATATCAATCGATTGCGTCTAGACTCGTAGGCGGGAATCTTGAACAGAATGAGATGCGAGTCCTGATGGCAAATTCTATCTACTTAGATGCTTTCCTTATTCTTCGAACTCTTTAGAAGTTCATCACTGACATCATCTTTTAATTCAACTGGTTTCTTCATCAATTTCTCAAGATCGACCCTTATGTCGCTGAGTATCTGGGCGTTTTCCAGGGTTATCGCATTGATATTTTTCTCGAGCTTTTCGATGTTTGTCTCGTGATATTTTATTTTGTCTGTTGTAGCGTTGATCCAATACTGCTGCTCTGACAAATTGAGCGAAGCGCTGTTGTGAGTTATTTTTGCCTGAGCTCTTTGTTTTTGATCTTCTAATTTGAGAATTTTTGCCTGGGCGTCTTTGAGGACCTCGAATGTTAATTTATCGATAGATTCAATGCAGTGTTCTTTTTTCTTGTCTTTCAAATCTATCTGATCCATGATTATGGCTTTTTTAACTTCAACAAGAACTCTCACTATATCTATGTCTTTGTCATTAAGGACTGCTTCTTTGATGTCTTCAAGATATGCCTTAATGATTTTTTCCTCAGGATTTCTATAGTAGTATTTTCGTAATGCTGTATCTAAAACTGAGAAATTTGCGTTTAATCCTTCGATGATTTTCTTGATTTCTAATTCTGCAGAACCTTTTTCCTGCCTGAATCCTTCAAGCGCCCGGTAATCAGTTCCGCTTGTTATAATTTTTATTCTATCGTTTAGCCTATCTATTTTTTCCTGATGAGATGCTATCTCTGATTTTTCTGTGCTGAGCTGTTTTCTTAGATCATTTATTTTGTAGATATTTTCTGTGAATGTCTTTATATCTTTCTGGATTTCTTTTAATTGGACAATTCCGTTCTTTTCAAGAAGTATCCGGATTTCAATTATGTTCTCCTCAAGATCGTGAAGCGCCCTGTTGGAGTTTTTTATCTCGTTGCTGAAAAAATGCTGCAAGACAAAAATATTCTTTTGTATATCTCTGTTCAATTGCTCGATGTTGCTTGAGAATTTGACGCAGTAGTCGTATAGTTCGAGATATCCTTTCGGCAAATCTACTGAAGATGTGAAATGTGTTATTTTTCTTACATAATTTTCTCTGTTTCCGTCCATTATCTGTATCTCTCGTTCAGGGATATTGAGATTCATTAGTTTTGCACGCTGGAGTTCTCTTAATGCCAGGATTAATTTTTCCCGCCTGCTATTGATAATTTCTGATTTCTCAATTATTATCTTATTTATTGATCCGAGATTTTCCCTTAGTATGAAATTCATATGTTTATCTATCTTGGAAAGAAGGATTATTTCGCTATCAACTTTTGGCTCTTTTTTGAATTTATTAAATAAATTGGTAAACATATTACGTCCAAAGTTGATTAATTTATATTATTTGTGAAATGAGCACGACAAGCATATTTTCCCTCACAGAATTTATAAATAATTGCGTGTGTATTATATTATGAATCCTAAAAATGCCAATAACAACATGGTAGTTTCGCGAATCAGCAAATTGTTCTCCGAAGCTGAAGTTATGTTCAAGGATCATCCAGAGCTAAGCAAGAGATATGTTGTTCTTGCAAGAAAATTATCGACAAGGTATAAAGTGAAATTTACTTCAGCCCAAAAGAAATTATTCTGCAAGAAATGCAACTCTTATCTAAAGAACGGTATAAATTCACGTGTAAGGTTGACTTCAGGAAAGCTAGTTCAGACATGTCTTGTGTGCAATGCAGTTAAGAGGATGGATTATAGGAAGTCTCCTGCAAAAAAACGAAAATAATTCTTTATCACTTCTTAGTGACAACAAAACGAAACCTTTATATACTAGTTCTGCCATCTTAAATTAATAGGAAATTAAGCACAAAAAAGAGCTATACTAGGATAATTATTTAAAATACTATAAAAATCCAATAAACAAGCAAACCACAAAATGAATCAAAAACAAAAAATAAATTGGTGCGAAGGAAGATTCCAGGAAACCAGGATTTCATTAGGCTACGCCCTGGATCTTGTTACAGTCGAAGAAAGCGGCAAATCAGGAAAAAAATTTGAAAGAGTGAATGGAAGGAAAAAAATCGATGATATAATATTGAAGGAAGTTCATGAAATAATGTCAAATGAACTATATATTCATGATGTACGAGATCCATTTTTTGATTCTAGCTACGACGTGCTTAGAAATATGCCTCAGAGAAAAGACGCCGATGCTTATGCTGACTTAGTTCCTCTCGTAGCTAAATACTATTCAATAGATGATGGTGTAAAACAGACTTATCTTTCACGGTTAAATATTCCGAATGTAAATCTTGCTCTATTATCAAGATGGATAGGGGGTCAAGATACTCCTAAAGGAACTTTAGATTTGGAACTCGCGTTAGACATTGATCTAAAGACTAAATACATTTCTATAAAGAAAAATAAGATTTTAGATCACGAAAAGGCAAAGAAGAATAAAGAGCAGTCTATATCATTATGCCCTGAGCAAGTCCCTCTCAAAGGATACAAGCTTAGGACACAATTTGGCATCGGATGCTCTGAGCAGCATGATGATCTTGTAGTCCCTGATGCGCCTTTTGGAATAAGGCTATATAATTCTCACGACGAGTTAGTGCTACATTTAGGATTTTGGGCTAAAAACGATCCTGCAGATAACAAAAGTAATTTCATATTAAGTCAAATGCAGCAGCCTAGCCAAATCAAGGGTCCAAATATTCCGGGAAAGGAATGCGGCGCCCAATTAGGAATCGTCGGTCTGGAGATTGCAGAGTTAGTTGCAAGAGAAATGGGATTTGATAAAATTTCAACTTATTCAGCAGAAAAACATCCGATGTTTATGCAGTATCCTGATAGGAAACCTCAATTCAAGGGAGGATTTACAGAATATTACGACAGCAGCGCTAAGGCGCTTGGATACAAAGGAAGCAGAAGCACATTTTATGTCAAGAATTTAAAATAATATACGATATATATGATATATAGGATACATACATAAGAAAAGAAGCATTCTATTATATCATGGAATTAACAATGTCAGAAACCAAAAAAAAGCAAAGAGAAAATGCATGTGAAGGCAGATTCCTTGAATTAAGGAAGAGCTTAGAGGAAGCTATTGACCTCACTGGATACGAATTAGATTCCAATATATTAAATGAAATTCATGAATTAGTAAGAAGCGAAGCATATAAGGCTGATATACGGGATAATTACTATTTGCCTACAAAAGATGATTCCAGGCCTCTCCCTGATTTTTATAATCCAGTTTCATTATTGCCTTTAATTCCTAGGGAAGCAGAATTCAATTCTGATCTAATCAAGCAATATTTGATTTCAATAAATCCACATATACATCCTACAAGCCTTGAATTTTTAAGCAATTTTAGAAATAGGGATTACTTGAAGGGCAAATTCCAGAACGATAAATATAAATCTGATTTTTTCATAAAAACTAATTTTGGGATTGGATCATCCGATCTGGATAAAATAACATCAGATTCTCCTTTCAATATTGAATTATGGAAAAGAACTGGTCGAACAGCATCAGGAGAAGAGATAAAGCTGGAAGACAAAGATATTGACAATGCTGAAAAAAATAAAGATATCAAAATAATGCAAGAAAATATTTTGACTGTAGGATTCTGGTATGCTAATATCAATAATTCAAATGTAATGCTTGTTGATCAGATACAAACTGTAAGGGCAGATAGCGTCGTAAAAGATATCTATTTCAAAGGCCTTGATGTTGCATGTGATATTGCAAAGACCATAAAACTTGATGAAGTTAGAGTTTTCCCAGCAGAAAAACATCCGATGTTTTTGCTTCATCCTGAAAGATGGGGAAGAATAGTTGCTGATCTAAAGAATATATATGATGCCAATTGCCAAAGGCTGAATTTCCGTTTAGATTCAAACGGATTTTATTATAAGAATCTTCATGAAGACCCTATGGTTGAATTAAAGAATACTAAATTACATTCAAATTAATCAGCAGCCCAAATAAATTCTAACTACTAACAAGTAACAACAAAAACGAAAGATTTATATATGACTTATTTTTACCTATATTAATAAAATTTCATTCAAAAATTGGGGGAAAAACATAAAATGGAAGACGAATCATACGAAGACAAGGATTTCGAATTCGATGAAATCCGTGGAGCTCACGGAAGAAAGCCTAAGATGGCTGTATTGAACAAGACTAAGCTCTCTAAATACGAGATGGACGACTTGTTTACATCAGAAGATGCTCCAGACGCAGCATCTGAGGAATAAACGAACGATACTATGCCTAAGACTCTATTAAATCCAATAAAAGAAATAACAGTTGATTCTAATGATATCTATAGAGTCAATGGCAAGTCTCTTGATATACATCTTCTAGATGCTTTATTCAAACCATGCCATGAAGTTGCAGGATGCAGAGATATTGCGAAAGCAAGAATTCAGAGCTACGAAGCTACAAAAAATCTAAATAGTCCTATATCTAAATACGGCTCTCATGTCCTGGAAGAATTGCTTGCAGTTCCATCGCCTAACAATAATAATTCCAAGCTATATATCATCAGGCCTACATCTTTGCAGTCTTCTCTAGTATTGAAAAATCTAAAGAAGGCATCTGAGTCGGTCAAAAAAAATTCTGAGCATTTTCTTGAAAACTTTAACGTAGAAAAATATTTACGTGATGAACTAGGAGAAGACAATTACTTGGAGCTAGGGAGAAGCACAAAATTCTTTTCAAAAGATTTCGGAAAATCTAAGGAAATGAGGTTCTTGTTCGGCGACGAGAATGCCCAAAAATACGGTGAATTGATACATAAGACTTCAGGAACAATTGATTTTAGCATATCAACTGTCGATCAAGGATATATCATGAAACATAAAAAACCATTTGCAAGATCTCTTTACATTTTCCCTCTAAGCAGAGGATCTCATCTTACGGGATATAGTTCTTTGGACAATCCTACTTCCATACGTGGAATCGCAAATGCCAAACTTGGCGGCTATTGATTGGCAAAAAAACCTTCAAAATAAAAAATTATTTAAATAAATTCATTCTACATAATAATTCAAATAATTTCAAAAAATAAAAATAACGAAAGGCGGAGTGAAATATTATAGAAATGATTGAATATAAGGCAATTTTTGATGTTGACTGTGGCCGTATGGACAAAAAAAAGGTTATTTCTCATCAGTACGGGCGCAATGATTCTTTTAAGGCAAATAATGATGCAGAGGCATATGATTTGGCAATAATTACTGCCAAAGAAATGGCAAAGAAACTATATGCAAATCCAGACAATGGGTGCACGACTATAAAGCTTAATGCATTGTATAATGGAAAACGCATATCCTTCAACGTTCTCGAAGGAATAATCCAATATTCTCACAAAGATGATAAGTTCCTTTATACCTCTGATAAGGGATTTCAAGAAGTCATCTTTAAAGGATATTCAAATTTGAAATGATCTTTTGATTATTTTTTTTAATTCTTCTTTCTAATATCCATAAACCTTAAAAACAATAGAATTATATTTCTTATTATGGGTAAGGTTGGCAAGTCTATTATTGGCAGCGGCGCTGAAGCTATAATCTCAAAAGATTCAAAAATCGTAACTAAGGACAGGATTAAAAAAGGCTACAGGCACGAGTCTATAGACTCTGGATTGAGAAAATCCAGGACAAATAAAGAAGTTAAAATACTAAAGGCCCTAGAGACGTCTGGTTTCGTTCCTAGAATAATGGGCGTTGAAAACAACCTCATCAAAATGGATTTTATTGACGGAATCCAGCTGAAAAAAATACTTGACAGGGATCCAAAGCTTGCAAAATTGATCGGGAAAAATCTTGCAATAATGCATGATTTGAACATAATTCATGGTGATTTGACGACAAGCAACATGATACTTTCGGGCAAGGGAAAAAACCGGAAATTATTTTTCATAGATTTCGGCTTAAGCTTTGTGAATCCAAGGGTTGAAGATAAGGCTGTAGATATTCATGTCTTCAAGCAGGCTCTTGAAAGCAAGCATTATAAAATCTACAACAAAGCTTATAGTGAATTTATCAAAGGATATAATCCTAAAAACAAAAAAGAGGTACTTGAGCGTTTAAACACTGTAGAGCAGAGAGGACGTTATAAGGAAAAAACATGAGCAAATATTTGAAACTACTAATTATATTATTGTTGCCACTTGCAGCATTTTCTTCATATGCCGCTTCCGAATACTCTGGAAAAATAGATTTGCTTACGGTTTCAGAATCGAATAATACTGAGCGTGGAGGTATTGCTCACTTGTCTCTTGTTGTAGAGCCAGGAAGCGGAAGAATATTCATAGATTCTTTCCCATTATCAAAAATAGATACTCAAATAACAATGAGGTTTGCTTCAGAAGTAGCATGCGATCTTTTAGAAAGGGATTGTTCAAACTACGATTTCTTTTATACAATTACTGCAAATAGCGCTGTAGTTGGAGGGCCAAGCGCTGGAGCTGCGGCGACTGTCTTGACGGTTGCAGTCCTGGATAATCAAATTCTTGATAATAAGACCATAATGACAGGGACAATAAACAGCGGAAATCTTGTAGGCCCAGTTGCTGGAATTCCTGCAAAGACAAGGGTAGCTCAAGATAGGGGATACGAAAGGGTAATAATTCCAAGATGGGATAATGTCAATAACACTCCTGATGAAGAATTATCTATTGAAGTAATCCCTGTTTCAACGCTTGAAGATGCATTATTTTATTTCACAGGGAAAAATTATTCTAAAAATATTGTTTTCGACGAATCAAGCAAGGCAGGATATAATGAGATAATGAGAGGAGTTACTGCTGATCTTTGCAGCAAATATTCAAACGTCGAAGAAGGCAGTTATTCTGAAGATGATATAGTTCTTCCAAGCCTTTCAAATTACGGCATAAATTCCACAATAAATAATTTGACAAATATAAGCAATGATAATTTCTTGCTTGCACAAGACGCTTTGCTTGCAGGATCTTATTATAGTGCTGCAAGCTTCTGTTTTGGAGGAAATGTCAAGATAACTCACTCTATCCTCAAAACGATGAGCAATAGTGAAGTCCAGCAAGAATATGTAAGGCTTCTTGCAAATTTAACAGAAGCTAAAAGAGAGCTTGAAGTTCGGGAAGCTTCCCTGAATACTATATCTGAGCTTGAAACTTATATGATTGTTGCGGAAAGACTATCAGAAGCTTCAGAAATACTATATCAAATGAATCCTGAAAATGTCTCAAGGCAGGAATTTGCCTACGCAATAGAGAGGTACAATACTGCAAAGATTTGGTCGAGATTTTACGATCTTGAAGGGCAGGAATTCGTCATGGATGAAGACTTGATGAAAGTTGTATGCTCTAAAAAACTATCAGAGGCGGAAGAAAGATTAAATTATCTGGAGATGTATTATCCTGATTCTGAAATAAGATATGATCTTAGCAAAGCATACGATTATTATTCTAGAGAAAATTATCCATTATGCATATTTACATCATCAAAAGTCAAAGCAGAATCTGATGTAGTTCTAAGCGCTATATTTATATCTGCAAATGATACAGTGAGACTGTTTGATGAAAAAATGTTTGCAGCCCAAAAGGCCATGGCGCGTCAGGCAGAAAGTAATATATTCCCAATACTTGGGTATAGCTATTACGAGTATGCAAATAATCTAAAAGATGCAGACATCTACTCGTCGCTTCTTTATGCAGAATATTCTCTTGAATTAAGCAATCTGGATATGTATTTCAAGAAAAAAGAATTGCTCATGCTTCCTCTGGATGATTCTAATGATGCATTATTTATGTTTGTTGCAGGCCTGATACTTGGAGCAGGAGTAACTCTTATAGGAGTTGTGACTTATCTTCAGAGAAGAAACAGGAATAATGTAAAGAATAAGCATACTTCTCACGAGAAGCACAAGAAGAAATAATTTTATTGATTATTTTTAATAGCTTATTTTACAAGTATATGCTCGTCTTTTGGACCAGTCGATATGAATTTTGCAGGTTTTCTTACTATTTTTTCAACGAGACCAACAAGATCTTTTGCCTCCTGAGGCAATGAATCAAATTTCTTAGCTCCATGAATTGGCTTAAATCCTTTAAGAGTTTGATATATTGGTTCAGGGTTCTCAGTATTATCTTTGTATCCTAAACACACTTTGAATTCTTTCAATCCCACGTATGAATCTATTTTTGTCAAGGCAAGCATATCTATTCCGTTTTCCCAGGCAGATCTTTTTACCATTCGCAGATCAAGCCATCCTGTAGCCCGAGGCCTGCCTGTAGTAGTTCCGAATTCGCCAGGAGGAAGATTTCTGAAATACTTTCCTATTTCTTTATCAGTTGCTTTTCCTTGGTTTATTTTTTCTCTTAATATTTTTAATTGTGATTGCAATTCTGCTTTATCAGTAGTAAGCCTCGTTTCTGGTCGTATTTCACTGTATTGTCCTAGTGCTGTAGGGAAAGGCCCTTCTCCGACCCTGCTCGGAACTAATTTCACAACTCCTATTTTATGATTTAGAAGATTAGGATTTATCCTAAGACCTGAAATTAATCCTGAAACGCCGCAATTTGATGAAGTTGTATAAGGGTATGATCCTCCTTCGATATCTAGGCCAGCTGCTTGGGATCCTTCTGCAAGCATATTTACTCCTTTTTCCAGGCGCAAATATAAATATTCTGCAGTATTTTTTATGTGAGGTTTCATTGATTCAGAACTTTTAATTAAATCATCAATCATCTGATCACAGTCTAGATAGATATTTGAAGGATCTTTGCTTAATGATACATATTTTCTAAATATGTCTTTCTTTAATATTTCAGATCTCTTTTGTTCTTTCTCAGAATCTAAAGAAACATTAGCATAATATAATAACTGATTTTCTATGGTTCCTTTATGTAATTCAAAGTATTTTTTCAATGAGTCTTTATTATATAAGTTTTTTACCTTTAATGCATCTCTGCTGACTTTATCCCTATATGTTGGCCCGATTCCTTTTCCTGTTGTTCCTCTGCACATGACCAGATCTTCAAGCAAATCCATCATTTGATGATGAGGCATTGTTATTGTTGCATCTTCGCTTACTACTAGATTGCGCGGATTTATATCAAGACCGCCTCTGATTAGATCATCTCTTTCTTTTACGAATTCTTCTGGAGATAATACTACTCCGTTTCCTATGACTGAAACGACTCCTTCTTCTAGAATTCCTGATGGTATTAGATGGAATGCGTATTCTTTTCCATTCCTGTTAACAGAATGCCCTGCGTTGCTTCCGCCATTATATTTTGCAACAATGCCATATTTGTATCCGAAAGGATTATTATGCGTTAATGTAGAAACTATTTTTCCTTTGCCTTCATCACCATATTGAAGGCCCATTATCAAATCTATTTTTCCAGCCACTTAAATCCCCGCGCATTCTTTATTCTGTTTATTGTTTGAATGAAACCCTGGAAGGCACTCTCTTGCGAGAGTGTTCTTCCCGGGAAAAAGAGGTGAGTATAAAATTTTAGAAATGATCCCCCACTTCTCTGTCTTGTAATAAAACCATATTTCTGAATTATATTTAAAGGTTTCGTTTTGTAACTATTGAAGAATGATAAAACCTCGTCAGAATATTGTTCCAATCTGGTGACGAAATCTAAAAATCCAGATTGCTTGTATCTTTATGATAAAGCGTTTCTATTTCTTCTATTGCCTGCTTGCGGTTTTTTTCAGTATCGGCTGATCCGAAATATTTCGAGATAAATAATTTAGGCATATATTTAAGTTCATATATTGTTGTCGATCCAAGTCTTTTTCCTTCATCAAGAGAATTAATTATTGGCTTGAAATTTTCATTTAGCGCAGATAATTTTTGAGAATATTCCCTGATGTTATTTTCATATGCGTGAGGGATGTTTCCTGAAAAAGAAAGCTCCAATGCGTTCAGGGCATTAAGTCCTTTTTTAGAATATTTTCCCAATATATCTATGCTGCTGCGAACATTTTCTTCGAGCGAATTATAAGCTGATAGTTTTTTACGGAAATGTTTTACCGGAGGCTGATTTGAATAAACCTCGGCTCTCTTGTGGGACATTATTGATGATAAAGCAAGGACTGCTCCTATTGAAAAATATATGAAACCGTGCTCTAAATCTTCGCTCCCGAATTCATAAAAGCTTGCAATTTCTGCAACTGAAGCAGAAACTGCTGACAATAACCTATTTGTTTTTTGATTATTCCATCTATCTATATGTTCTTTATATTTTGGATTAAATTCTGGAGGATCTGTAAGCATCCAGTCCTTTATTGTATAAATGCTTGAATGTATGTTATAATGCGCTATCAGTGCAGTTGTTATTTCTTTTTTGATTTGAGTTTTTCTTAATTCCACAAATCCCTTAAGAGCCTCTTTTTGAGGATGAGATTGAAAAGAATTTTCAATAATATAATCAGAACTTCCAGCGAGCACTGTGTTAAGATACATGATGGTATCTCTACCTTCTTGCCTGTATGATGCTATGTCGTGCAGTATATCGGCTGCTTCTTCTCTATGCATTTATATTATAGGAAGCCTGCAATTTATATAGTTTATTACCATTTAGTAGATAGCAAAATAGTTATATTCGTTCAGGTTTCTATAATAATGCGCAAATATGATCATAAATCTAAAAAGATCGAGAAGAATAAAAAATCAAATCAATCTTTAGATAATTTCTACAGCAATGAACAAAAACATGAAGAACATGCAAAAAAGGAGAGAAAGACGCATCAAGACCACGAGATGGAAATATTTGAGCATCTGAAAAACCATACGAAGAAAATTCTGAATAAAAACAAATCAGAAAATAAAAAATAATTTATTTACCTTAATTCTAAATCTTAGAATCGTATTTCTTCTTGAAAGTTGAAGCAACAAGCAGCGGCAATATCAATGATGCTTCTGCTCTTATCTTTATATTCGGAGCATTCACTTTTATTTTTGCCCACGACATTGCTTCCTGAGAATTTCCTCCGGAATCTGAACCATCGTATTCTTGCGCAGTTGTTATATACACTGCATAATCAAGGCCTTCCCTGAATATGTTCGCGTTCAAGACATAGTGCTTTGAAGATCCTCCGCCAAGTATTATTGCCCCAGTTCTCTCAGAGTTTAACGCGATATTAACTATCTTATTATGGTCTGAAAGTATGTCGATGTAATAATCCGGATGTTTTAATTTCTGGAAGTGAAATAAATCTCCGATGCTTCCGTCTGTTAATGCAGGACAGAATACAGGGATATTATTTTTGAATGCCCAGTATATTATCGAATCTTCATGATTGCCTAATTTTCCTGCTTCCCGTCCCATTTCATGAATGAATTCTGAGACGCTAAAAGGCCTGCCACGCGACTTTTGCTCTTCGTATATTCTGTCGAATAATGGCTGCATGAATTTCTCAAAATACAAATATCTGTCAAATGGAGCAAATATATTTCCTATCCTTCCCACTCCCTTGTCAAACAATGCTCTTCCCGAAATGTCAAATGATCCTATGACGAAAGGCTTGAGTGTCTTTATTATGTCTTCTTCAATTCCCCCGGCGCTAATTGACAGCACGTGGACATATTTATTCTTTACAAGGAATTTTATTACTTCCCTGTTTCCGGAGCTTATCATGTTCGATGTTGCAGATAGGAAAATTTTTGCCTCATCATTTATCATCTGGTTTGTTATGTCAATTCCCATTCCTAAATGTGTTGCCTGAAGTCCCATGTTCTTGAAGGATGAGACAAATTTATCATAATCAAATTTCTCCTCGAAATCATATCCTTTGACTTCAGGAAATCCTTCCATTGAATCGTATTTTCGCATATGCTGCGTGTGCTCTTGATAATCTGAATTTTCGAATTTCATGTGTATTAACCTCGTTAATTTGTGTTTTGATGTTATTTTATTAGAAAATAAATTATATGTTGAAATCAACATTGAATGCATAGATGAATCTAATTAGAATTATTAAAATCTGAAATGTTTGTAAGTTCCGAAAATGAACAATTTATGCATGATTATAGGATAGACGATGGGTTTTTAAAGGTTTTCCTAGATTCTCTTTTTAGTTGCCTTGTATGCAAGGATTGTTCCTGAAACCAGAGCGTAGCCAGCAAAGAAATATACATAGAATGAATTGGATGCATCAAAGGATAACGGCAAGATATTATATCTATGCAGTATGAAGAATAATCCGAAGACTATTCCTATAATTCCGATAGCTAATGTTAGCGGCTCTCTAGTTATTGTATATCCATCATGTATTCTTACCATTTTTTCCTCTTTATGTTTTGTCAGCTATTACTGTTATTTTGACAAATTCGTTTTTTGTATTAAAATCTATTTGAAGACTGTCTTTTTTAGCCTTTCTTGAAATCATGTTCTGAATTTGTTTCTTGCACAATTCTTTTTTCTCATCGCTTATTTCTGAAGATTTGATGTTTGTTTCAAGCTCTCCGAAGATATGATCATTCCTTTCCGAAAAATTTCCTTTGAAATTTATGCTGTAACTTTTATTATCTATCCTATTGCTTGAAAGTTTATTTATCTCATCGCTAAGAAAATCTATTATTTTAACAAGATCATGGCTTTCTATATTTTGGGATAGTTTAATTAAATGATTTAATTTTTCAACCGCTAGCGATTTATCCTTGGCAAAAATTGCCTGTTTGCATGAATCTATGTTGTTATCAATATCTGCTTTAGTCTGGACTGCAAGATGAACTATTGCTTCTTTTTTTTCCTGGGCATTTGCATATTTTGGAACGCTTACGCCTATCAAGGCAGCAAGAAGAGTCAATGTTATTATTCCCCCTCTCAGCTTGTTTGTTACATTATCAAAAAGACTTCTATGAAGAAATCCTCCTTTTAATTTTCTTCTTTTTTCTTCAAGTTCTTTAGAGATTTTAAGTTGTTCCAGATCCATCAATACTAACTTTCAAGCTAATTATTTAAATATTGCTACAAAAACCAGTTCACTAAAAGATTACAAAATAGACTTGCTACTTTAACCTAACAAAATAATCTTATTACTATAATTTAATATGTCTCACTCCCCACTGGACAAGTGTGGACAAGTAATAAATATAACTCTGATTAATTAAAAGTAATACGAAAATAATGCTAGCTTGCATTAGGATTGTTTTTGTATTGTGTGAGGTGAACATATGAAAAACAAAATAGGAATTATAGGAGCATTTCTTTTGGCACTAATGGTGTCTTGTTTTGCTGTAAGCGCAGCAAGCGTAACAATACGTCCGGATGGTTCGGGAACACATTCTTCATGGGCTCTTACGAGTTGCGGAGCAGGAGCTTCTTCTTGGAATTGTGTTGATGAAATTGGCCTGAATACTTCAGATAACTTGTCAACTACAATTCAGGGGGCTGCTGTATCTTTTAGCTTCAGCAATCTTGCCTTAGATCCTTCGGCAACTATAGATAGTGTGACATTGAATTATTGGGGAAGAAGAGTGTCAAGCACTAGATTCGAAGTAGAACCATTAATAGTTTCTAATGGTAGCAATTATACAGGAGGAATAACTAACTTGACTTCAGTATGGAGCCTTTATTCAAAGATATATACAACTAATCCTGCAACAGGAACAGCATGGACTATCAGTTCTGTAGATGCGCTCGAAGCAGGACTCAAGGCATCCTCAGGATCTAATCGTGGTGGAGGTCTAGCGCAGATGCATGCAGTTGTAAATTACACAATACCAAATAGCTGCACTGATAGTGATGGCGGAATAGTGTTGGATGTAAAAGGAAATGTGACAGGATTTGCTTCAAGCAACAAATACACACATAATGACTTTTGTGAAACAAGTGTTATACTAACAGAATGGTATTGCTCAGGAACAAGCCCTGCTGCAATAAACACTAGTTGCGCGACAAATACTACAACAACTTGTTCTGCGGGTAGATGTGTATAAAGGCTTAAGCCTTATTTTATTTTTTTCTTTCATTTATTCCTTTCGTTCTCCGATCAGAACAAATTTATAACTTATAAATGATAACAATATAAATTTTATAAACGCCTTTATATTCATATATTAATATGCTCATTCCAAATGATATTGTTTTTCAGGACAATCTAAACAAAAGACTCTCAGATCTTCAAAGGCCAAAAATATTGATTGATAGATTCTTAGATTTTCATAAGGCAAGGATATTAAAAGAAATGCCCGACTTTAAGGAAGATATTATATTAGATAATCACTCTTTCAAATTTGTATTAATGTATCTTGAAAAAGGCATGACTGATTATGCATTGGAACAGATAGAACTTTTGCTCGATAGTATAATGTTCAAATACTCATATTCCAAAGAAGATTCAACTCCTAATTTTCTTGACGTAATACCGAAAATATTTAAGGAAAGGTATCCGAAATCATATGAACAGACGACAAGCTTGATCAAAAGTGGCGGCGCTTTAAGAAGAAGTGGATATATGACTTCTCATGTTGAAGGCCAACTTGAAAGGATTGAACAACTCATACATTCACGCGATGAATTATTCTTAAAGTTGTCAAAAGAAAATATATGGCAGAAAAAAATAGATTTGACAAACATAGGATATAAATCATATAATACTCTTTATGGAATGCTGTCATATTGCAGGACAATAAATGATCCGGCATACACTATAGATGAAGCTGCAGACAGACTGTTTAATTTTTACTTTGAAAAGGAAAAAAATAAAGATATACACAAAATAGGCATGCTTTATTCAGGCACCGCATTTCTTGAAACGGAATGGGCAAAAAAATTCCGAGGCGATCCTATAATAACTATGCATGAATATTCAAGGCCTGCATTGATGCTGCATTATTTATTCTGTAACACAGAGACTAGTAACCATCCAGGCAAAGCAGGTCTAGGAGTATTGTGCGGAAATGAGAATGATCTGATAATAAAACATAATAGCATACAAGGACAATCAATCAAAGATATATATAATGAAATGAAAATAATTGCAAAAAGTGATGCAAAATTTTTCATAACTATACCGAGTATTAAATGCAATTTAAAAAATCATTACAGTTCTATGAATGATTTTTTTTCAAAGAGTTTTCTTAAGGAAATACTATTATATTATGACAATGCAATAGTTCCTAAAACGACTATTGAAGAAAAAAACTACGGGTATGTACATCGCATTGGATTTGAAGTATTAGAAAAAACAAAATTATATGATCAATACAGAGAAAAAAGCATTATTTTAAAGGCAGGCACTAGAATAATCGTGCACAATTCTGCCAGATATAATCCTGATTTTATAATGCAGTTAAGCTACAAAGGTAAGCTTAGGATAATGGAAGATGAATCTACGGGCGTTTACGCATTAGTAAGATAATATAATAATCTAGTTAATTATTAATAGTTTTTTAGAATGATCTATGAATTTCATGTATTATCATCGGATCAAAATCTTTTATAAGCTCATTGAACTTCTCTTTTATTTCATGGCCTATTTCATACATTTCTCTTTGAGTTTTTACAATTATGCCTGACTCTATATTTGAAAGTCCTCCGATTGATTCAACGACATAAGATGTATAGGGCTGACTATTAAGATATGATATGAATTTTTTTATTTTCTGTTCATCAAGATTGTAAGCCTTCCAGAATATATGATATTGGGAATATCCGTATTTATGAATACTAAGAGATGTCGAATAGCCAAGAATTATTTTGTTTTTTGTCAGTCTTCGGATTTTTTCAAGCACAGTTTTCGTAGTGAGATGAACTTTTCTACTAATATCTAATATTGTCATGCCTGCATTCTTGGAAAGCTCCGAAATTATTTTATCTTCAATATTATTAGTATTGCTTTGAATATTAGAATAAGATATTTCTATAGGGGGGCTTATTATTTTGTTAAAGAGGAAATTATTATTTGATATGTGAAGTTTTTGAAGATTGCTTAAATGTATATTTTCTATATTATTCCCAAGGTTTTTCTTCAGATCTTCTGTAAACTGAACTAATTCCGAAATATCTCTAGATAAATAAACGAATATTATATGCATTTTTCCCTGTACTGATGCAAGCCATTTTATATTCTCCTGTGATTCTAGAAATTTTATTGCTTTGTTATGCTCAACTGAAGTATTGTTGGATAACTGTAGTCCAATACGCGTATATTGCAGTCCCATCCTGCTCCAATCAACAAATAAAGTATATTTGACGATGGATGTTTTTTCGAGATTTTTTATTCTATATTGGAGGGTGTTTTTTGAGATCTTGATTTTTCTTGCTATCTGGGAAAAAGACTGTCTTGAATTTATAGATAATTCATAAATTATTTTCTCTTCGATTTTATCCATACAAAAAATAGAATATTTATTCTTAATAAATGTTATTAAATTGAATAAAGTAATTAATATTAGTATAATAAGATAATATTTCTATAATAATTATTCATTTGTACGATTTTCTCAGGGATATTTTTATATATTTATCTCACCTAGAATTATTGAAAGTAAGAAAATTTAGTATATGTTACCAAACTATTGCTCACTTCCCACTGGACAGGTGTCAGCAAGTAATATATAACTCTATCTAACTAATAGTAATATACTTTCTTTGTGTGAGGTAAAACGTATGAAAAACAAAATAGGAATTATGGGAGCATTTTTTTTAGCATTGACACTGATTGTGTCGACCTTTGCTGTAAGCGCAGCTACGGTTACGATTAGGCCAGATGGTCAGGGAGCTTTTTCGGCATGGGCGAATGTAGGATGCGGTTCTGGATCTTCTGAGTGGCAGTGTGTGGATGAAGTGACGCTGAATACGTCTGATGTTTTATCTACAACCACTCAAGGAGCGGCTGAATCATTTACATTCGGAAATACCGGGATTAGTGCAGCAACAATAAACAGCGTTACTCTATACTATAATGCGCAGAGATCCTCAAGCTCGAGATATCAGGTGGAACCTTTGATTGTTTCAAACGGCAGCAACTATACTGGAGGAATAACTAACTTGACATCAGCATTTGTGTTGTATTCGAAAACTTATACAACTAATCCTGCAACAGGAGTAGCATGGACTATTGCTGAGGTTGATGCATTGCAAGCAGGCCTTAGAGCATCTACAGGAACAAACAGAGGCGGAATACTTGCTCAGATATATGTAGAAGTTGACTACACCCTAAATAACAATTGCAGCGATACTGATGGCGGAAATAATAAAGGAATATTCGGAACAATATCTGGCTTGTTTGGAGGAGCACCTTATTCGTTTGACGATGTATGTACTGGAGAAGAGAGCATAACTGAATATTACTGTACAGGAGTCTTTGCAAACTCTACAAACACTACATGCGGAACTGATGGATATATAGGATCAAACTTCTGTTCTGGCGGAGATGTTTATAGAAACTATGCGAACTATTCTTGCGGCAGCGGAGCATGCTTCAATGTAACAGCTCCATTATTGCAGGATGATTGTGGCGCTGGAGAATCTTGTAGTGGCGGAGCATGTGTATACAACAACACTTGCTTTGATGCAGACTTTGGAAACAACATATTTGTAGCAAGCAATGTTACAGGAATACTTAACGGAACAGGATATACGCACTTTGATGTGTGCTTAAATACGAGTGTTGTGACTGAGTATAGATGTGTAGGTGGATCTCTAGGATCTGAGCCGTTCGCATCAAATCTTGCATGTAATGCAAGCACAACTTGTTCATTAGGCAGATGTGTATAAAAGGCTAGCCTTTAATTTTTTTTTATTTCTTTTCTCTTTATTTTAAGTACAAATTCTAAATAATGTATACTATTTATTCACAGATATTGTGCGAGGCACAATATTTATAAAACACTAATCATTCACCAATAGTAATAGAATATAATACAAATTAAGACAGCGAGGGATTTTTATGGCAATGGTTGGATTTTCGTTTACAAAGATTAATGCAGAGAGAAAGCCAGTTGGCGGACAGGCTCTAAATATCGAGAGCAATGCAAACATCTCAGGAATTAAGGAGATGCCTGTAATTGATCCAAAGAAGACGATCTTAAAGTTTGAATTCGCATTCACAGTAAAGTATTCGCCTGAAGCTGGAAAGATTGAATTAGGCGGAGAAATCGTTGAAATGTACGATAAGGACTTTGGAAGCAAGGTTGTAACTCACTGGAATACTAACAAGAAGCTGCATCCAGAAGTAATGCAGTCAGTATTCAATGTAATACTTTCAAAGTGCAATACTGAAGCAATAATTGTAAGCAGAGACTTAGGACTTCCAAGCCCAGTTCAAATGCCAAGAGTAGACATCAAGCCAAAGGCTAAAGATGATGCTAAGGCAGCAGAACCTAAGGCTGAAAAGCCTGCAAAGGCTAAGAAGTAAAATTCTTTACTTTATTTTTTATTCCTTTCTTTAATTAATAATATTTAATTTAGAATTTCTAAATATAATCTTTTATCTTATGCTTCCATTGTTCATGGAACAGCCACAGGACTAGAATAATTGCGTCAATCCCCATTGTGAGTTCCTCTGAGAAACGATTCGTGCAGAATCCTAATGGAGTTCCCGGGATCCATGTCAAACTGTCTTCTCCTGAGAATGTGCAGTCCAGGGCGAGATGGATGAACCATCCTGCTGCAACTATGACAAAAAATAATGCTATATCTTTAGTTGATATTTTTTTCTTGAATAATCTGAAAGTCTTGTTTTTCCATAGATGGAAAATTAATGCAAACAGCAAGAATATTCCAACGTAGATCATTGAATGAGTATAAGTTCTATGTATTATTACATCAGTTCCTGTTATTGCCCGGACAATTATCTGAACTGGAAAATCAATATCCGGGAGCAGGCCTGCAATTCCTCCTATCAGAACATACCATGTCGAGAATTTTTTCCTTGCAATATAATCTCGATATAAATCAATTAGAACTATTGCAATTATTACATGTGTTACAGCATAAGCCATGAATTAATTCTAAAAGAAGGAATATATAATTGTTTCTAATTATAGCTGGAAGGCAATCCTTGCGGTATTATGATTCCATATTCTTGAGGAGTCACTATTTTGAAATCTTTTTTCATCATTTCTATAAAATCATTATATTTTACACCAACATGATCTGGAATTTTAAGAAATTGTTTTTTAGGTGTAGTAAGAACTACTAGATTTGGTTTGAAATATATTCTTGTAAAAAATGCTTCAATCTTATCCATTTTCGGCATGACTATAAGTTCTTGCCATTTTCTATCATTAGGATTTTCTATTGTTATCATAGGGCCAAAACCCTTAGTTATGCTGTATGCATATCCTAGACTCTCATTCTCTTTTTTGATAGGAGTAAATATATAGTTAAGTCCTATGATATATTTTTTAGCAGGACCTTTTGCTTCAAGCTCTCCGAATGTAAACGCATCTGTGAAGTGATTAGTTTCATAAAGAGTCCAATTGTAGCTTTCTACAATGTCCTTTAATTCCTTGCTTTGGGAGTATATTTCTCCAGTATTATATGTCATTTATCTTAGGAAATGTCTTTATTTTATATTATTTTTGGCTTTATCCTATTTCATTTATAAATACAAAAACCATAACATTTATAATCTTCTTTTGTGTGTTTTTACTATATTGAGGGGTTTTGAGATTAGTAATACATTTTGATACTATATACTAAATCATGTTTTAATATATGTTGTAATTTGAATTTGTATTTTGAGGTGGATTTATGGCTGCTACAGAAGTAAAATTAAAGGTTGCAGAAGCGATACAAGATGATGTAACAAAAGGAATTGTTAGAATTGACTCTGCCTATATGAAAGATATTGCAGTTAGATCTGGCGATATAGTTGAGATTCAGGGCGGAAGAAAGACTGTTGCAATAGTTGACAGGGCGTATCCTGGAGACATGGGCTTAAACATCATTAGAATGGATGGCCTCATAAGAAGGAATGGAAAGACAGGAATCGGCGAGCAAGTAATCGTTAGAAAAGCAAATGTAAAAGAAGCTAAGCGAGTAATAATTGCGCCAGCAAAAGAAGGAATTCTAATCAAGGCAAATCCAATAATATTCAAGCAAGGCCTGCTCGGACGGGCAGTTGTAAAAGGAGATATAGTTTCACTTGGCGGAACAAGAACCAGGCGAAGCGCAATGACTCAGAGTCCATTCTTCGATGATATATTCAACATAGTTGGCGATGAAGCATTGATGGGGTTCGGACTTGGAGACTTGAAGTTCATGATTGTTGACGTTAGCCCTGCAAAAGAAGCTGTAATAATTACTGATTCTACTGAAGTAATATTCAATCCAGAGGCAATGCCTGAAGTAAAAGATGACAAGCTTCCAGATGTTTCATACGAAGACATCGGTGGACTTGACGAGGAACTAAAGAAAGTCAGGGAGATGGTTGAAATTCCACTCAAGCATCCAGAGATCTTCGAAAGGCTTGGAATTGAACCTCCAAAAGGAGTTCTTCTGCATGGTCCTCCAGGAACTGGAAAGACTTTGCTTGCAAAAGCAGTTGCAAATGAGACTCAATCAAATTTCGTCCTTATCAATGGCCCGGAAATCATGAGCAAGTATTACGGCCAGTCTGAGGAAAACCTGAGAAAGAAATTCGAGGATGCAGAAAAGAATGCACCATCTATAATTTTCATAGATGAAATTGACGCAATCGCTTCAAAGAGAGAGGAGACTCATGGAGAAGTTGAAAAGCGCGTAGTAGCCCAGCTCCTAGCAATAATGGATGGCATCAAGAGCCGAGGAAAAGTTGTTGTAATTGCAGCATCTAACATTCCTAACGCGCTCGATCCAGCATTAAGAAGGCCTGGAAGATTCGACAGGGAAATCGAGATTGGAGTTCCTCAAAAGAAAGGAAGATTATCTGTTCTAAAGATCCATACTAGAAACATGCCGATAAAAGGATCTTTCCATAACAGCGTTGCATTAAAGACAATGACTGATATGCTCGAGGAAAAATTCAAGGAAGCAGGAAAGAAAAAGAAAGATAAGGATATAGAAAAATTAAGGACATTCCTGTCATCAAGCGAGAAAGTTGAAAAATTGCTTAATGAAATAAAAGCAATAGAAAGCAGCACGGAGATTTGGGGACTCGATCATAAAGATCCAAAGCATGATGCTAAGCAAAAATTCATCGACATTGCAAACAAGAAACTTGACGAAGAAATATCTGACGCAATTGTACAGTTATTCGACAGTGGAATACTTTCAAGATCTTTCTATGATGAAGTTCATCAGAAAGGAGTTCCAAAAGATCTTGACGATATTGCAGAAATAACTTACGGATTCGTCGGAGCAGATTTAGCTGCCTTGTGCAAGGAAGCTGCAATGGTAGTTCTAAGAAAAGTAATTTCAGATCTGAACTTGCAGAGCAATGATCCATTATCACAGGATATACTTGAAAAATTAATCATCACAAACGATGATTTCATGAATGCATTGAAGACTGTAAGACCATCGGCATTACGTGAGGTTCTGATTGAGAAACCAACAGTACAATGGGAAGATATCGGCGGGCTGGACGATGCAAAGCAGGAACTCAAGGAAGCTGTTGAATGGCCTCTTCAAAATCGCGTAGCCTTTGACAGGCTTGGAATAAAGCCTCCGACAGGAGTCTTATTGTACGGCCCTCCTGGAACTGGAAAGACTCTTCTTGCAAAAGCTGTTGCAAATGAATCAAGAGCAAATTTCATTTTAGTGAATGGTCCAGAACTTATGAGCAAGTGGGTCGGCGAGTCAGAGAAAGCTGTAAGAAAGATTTTCGAGAAAGCAAGGCAGGCAAGCCCTAGCATAATTTTCTTCGATGAAATCGACAGCCTTGTTCCAAAGAGAGGATCCAGCGGCGGAGATTCAAGCGGCGTCACAGAAAAAGTTGTAAATCAGCTTCTAACTGAGATGAACGGACTTCAGGAAATGAAAGATGTCGTTGTTATTGGAGCAACAAACAGACCGGACTTGTTAGACTCTGCTTTACTTAGGCCTGGAAGATTCGACAGAGTCGTACTAGTAAGTGTTCCTGACAGCAAATCACGAAAAGATATATTTAAACTCCATACAAAGAAAATGCCTCTTGCAAAAGATGTAAAGATAGATGAGATGATTGCAAAGACTGAAGGATACGTCGGAGCAGACATTGAATCAGTTTGCCGTGAAGCTGCAATGCTTGCTTTGCGTGATGACATGACTGCAAGAGATGTCAAGATGAAATATTTCGTCGAGGCATTAAAGAAAGTTCGACCATCGACTTCAAAGGACATCGAAAAGATGTACGAGCAGTTCAACGAGCAGTTCAGAAAGACAAGGGCTGAAGAGATGAAGGACAAGCCGATCTATTACGGATAAGTTATTCGTATTTTTTTGTAATATTTTTATATTTTATTTCAATAATACTAAAACATGAAACATGTCAAAATAACAGTAGAAAATGGAACTAATACAGAACATCTTGAAGGCATACTTGTAAAAGAGGATGAAAAACATTTAGTTCTAAAGCTATCAAGCGGCTATAATATCGGATTCCAGAAAAACAAGATTTCTAAGATTGAAGAAATTCAATCTCACAAAGAATTAGAGAAAGAAAAGAAATCTCATGAAACTCATGAGAAAATAATTCATGGAGACGGCCTGCCGAAAATTTTGATTCTGCATACTGGAGGAACAATTGCCTCCAAGGTCGATTATGAAACTGGCGCAGTAACTCCGAAATTTACTCCTGAAGAACTTCTTGGATTATTTCCTGAAATAAAAGATATTGCAAAGATAGAAAGCAAGCTTCTGAAAAACATGGCTAGCGATGATATGAGGTTTTCTCATTATAACTTGATAGCTACAAGTATTGAATCTGAATTAAACCAGCATAAGGATTTGAAAGGAATAATCCTGACTCAAGGAACAGACACGCTTCATTATACAAGCGCAGCATTAAGCTTTATGTTTGAAAACCTGCATGTTCCGATAGTAATTGTAGGTTCTCAGAGAAGTTCCGATCGAGGAAGCAGCGACGCTGCAATGAATCTTATAAGCGCTGTTGCCTTTATTGCAAACACTACATTAAGCGGAGTTTTCATTTGCATGCACGAATCAATTAACGATGATTCTTGCTCAATATTAAATGGGATTAATGCAAGAAAAATGCATAGCTCAAGAAGAGATGCATTCAAGCAAATCAATGGAAGGCCGATTGCAAAAGTTGATTTCGCAACAAAAAACATTGAGTATATTTCAGAATATCCTAATTCTCCATTGAATGCAAAAGGGCATCTGAAAGTCCATAAATTCAACGAAGATTTGAAGATAGGTATGGTTGTAAGCCATCCGCAGATGTTTGCTGAAGAATTTGACTCTTTTGAGAAATTTGATGGTCTAGTATTGCAAGGAACAGGCCTTGGTCATTTCCCGATAAACGACGAGAAAGAAAATCTTAAGATCAAACAAAAGATAAAAGAACTTGCTTCAAAAATTCCATTAGTCATGAGCGTACAGACTATCGGCGGGCCAGTAAACATGAATGTATATAGTCCTGGCAGAGAGCTTGTAGGACTTGGAGTTCTTGGAAATCATTCAACATTGACTCCGGAAACATCATTCATCAAGCTTGCATGGCTTCTTTCACAAAACTTGAATCCTGTAGAATATTATATGAAGGACTTAAGAGGAGAATTCGGCATAAAAGGGTCAGAATAATTTCTAATAAGCATTAAAACATAACATTTATTCACTGCGTTCATAACTGTTTTGAGGTTCTAAAACCTCCGCAACATTTAAATATGTTATTGGCATTCGGAGAACATAATGATAAATAATAGTTTGGGGGAAAAGCACACTAGTGACATGCCTTTTGTCACAGTAGATACTGTAATTTTAACAATCAAGGATAATGAACTTCAGATACTTCTTTTCAAAAGAAAAGTTGCTCCATTCAAGGATAAATGGTCAATACCTGGAGGATTTGTTGAAAATAAACAATCTCTTGAAGAAGCAGCAAAGGCAAAGCTTCTTGAAAAGACAGGAGTAAAGGATGTTTATCTTGAGCAGCTTTATACTTTCGGAAATCCTAGCAGGGATCCTAGGGGAAGAGTAATAACTGTATCGTATTTTGCTCTTATAAATTCTGAGAGCATATCCCTGAAAGAAAAGGATAAGGATAATGTCCAGTGGTTTTCTGTTTCGAAGCTTCCAACTCTTGCATTCGACCACAAAGAGATAGTTGACTACGCCATGAAGAGATTAAAATGGAAATTCGAATATACTCCAGTTGCATTTTCTTTATTGCCTAAGAAATTCACTATGACGCAGCTTCAGGATCTTTACGAGACTGTTTTTAGCACGGGATTTGACAAGAGAAATTTCAGGAAAAAAATATTGTCCCTTGACATTCTTGAAGAACAGGAAGTAATGCGCGACGTATCATTCAGGCCTCCTCAATTATATTCTCTCAAAAAGAACGTTGATGAGATAATAAACATACTTTAAATAATATTATATCAAATTTATGGTTTTACTATGCCTCTCGATTATGAAAAAATAGGACTCAAGGCAGGGCTTGAGATACATCAGCAGCTTGATACTAATAAATTATTCTGCAATTGCCCGTCAACTATACGAGATGACTCTCCTGATTATTCTGTAAAAAGATTCCTTAGGGCATCAGCAGGCGAGACTGGAAAAATTGATATTGCAGCAAAAGCAGAGACTGAAAAGAAAAAGCAATTCATCTATGAAGGTTATCATGATACTAACTGCCTAGTCGAGCTTGATGAATCTCCTCCATTAAACGTCAACAAAGATTCTCTGAATGTAGTTCTTGAGCTTTCTCTTTTGACTGATGCAGAAATAGTCGATGAAATTCATGTAATGAGAAAGACTGTTGTTGATGGATCAAACACCAGCGGATTTCAGCGCACGGCACTAGTTGCAAGAAATGGATTGATTGAAGTATCAATGCCTGATGGCAAGGCAATAAAAGTTAATGTTGATACATTATGCCTTGAAGAAGATGCCGCGCGTATTATCAGCAGAAATTCTGATCAAGACATATACAGGCTTGACAGGCTCGGAATACCGCTAATTGAAATAGCGACAGGCCCGAACATGCATACTCCTCAAGAAGTCAAGGAAACTGCAGCATACTTAGGAATGCTTCTTCGAAGCACTGGAAAAGTCAAAAGAGGCCTTGGAACAATAAGGCAGGACGTCAATGTCTCAGTTAGTGGCGGATCAAGAGTTGAAATAAAAGGGGTCCAGGACCTAAGATTGATAGATACTGTAGTAGAACTTGAAGCAGTCAGGCAGCTTAGCATGCTAAAGCTTCGGGAAGAGATGATTGCAAAAGGAATAACAACTCAGAAAATTGATTCTCTTCTTGCTGAGGATATAAAAGAGTATACTGATAAATTTAGATCATTAGATAAAGGATTCATCAAAGCAGGAATAACAAGCGGGCTTGAAATATACGGAAAATCATACAAGCTATTCAACGGATTTTTCGGCTATGAAATAAATCCTAACCGGAGATTTGGGAGTGAACTAAGCGACAGGATTAAACTATTCGGCCTAAACGGCTTGATACATACAGACGAGAATCTTGAAAAATATGGAATCTCTGAAATAGTCAAGAATATTTATTCAGACCTAGATTTAAGGACTGAAGATGGAATGATTTTCATTTTAGGTTCAAGGGATAAATGCATGCTTGCATTCAAAAAAATTGATGAGACAATAAGAGATTTCATTCTAAGCGGACTATCTAAAGAAGTAAGGAATGCAAAAGATGATGGAACTTCGCAATACTTAAGGCCTATGCCTGGAAGCAGCAGGATGTACCCTGAAACTGACATACAGGCCATATATGCTGACATCTCAAAGATAAAAAAACCTGAATTGTTAAAAGATAAAATTGAAAGATTCGCAAAAAATTATTCTCTTCCAAAACAGGTTGCAAAAGAACTAGTATTAGAGCCGAACTTTGAAATATTTGTCAAGAAATATCCTCAGATAAAACCTGTAACAATAGCCGAGAGCCTTGACAGCAGCCTGAAAGATATCAAGACAAGATATAACGTAGAAAGTAATCCGACTTACGAGCAATACGACCAGATATTTTCCAAATTGAATTCTGGCGAGATATCAAAAGAAGCAGTATTTGAGATACTTCTTGGAATAGGAAAAGGAGAACATGGAAAGATAATAGATTTCTCAAAATATCAGACCAATGAAGAGGAAGTTGGAGAGTTCATCGTGAAAATGATTGCAGATCATCCAAACCTTAATGAAAATGCAATAATGGGAATGGTCATGAAAGAATACAGGGGAAGATTTCCGGGTTCGAAGATTTTAGAACTCATAAAAAAATTCAAAGTAAGCATTCCTTCTCAAATCAATGAAATGAAAGATAGGGCAGAAATTCCCGATACCAAAGGTAGCTTCTGAAGTATTGAAATTTAGAGTATTTTGAATATATTTATAAACAGTTGTTCTCTATAATTATTATCGTGGGGTGCTTAAATGGCAAAAAAATCTAAATCTAGCAGCAATAATTCTGCTAAAAATGTTAGTAAAGATGGAAAGAATGTTAATAGGGTATTATGCCTTGTTATGTCAATAATATTTGGAGTATTCGGTGTTGACAGATTCATGATGGGGAAAGTCGGAACAGGACTTTTGAAATTATTCACTCTTGGAGGCTTAGGTCTTTGGTGGCTGGTTGACGTTATACTAATTGCAACAAAATATGAATACGACGGCGTAAACTGGACTGATTAAGAGACTTCCTGGTTTAATTCGATCAAATGGCAAAATCAGAAAAAAGAAAAGGAATTATTGCGGAATTCAAGGAATTTCTGGCCGAATACAAAGTAGTAGGGCTTGCAGTAGCTTTCATCATGGGTGTTGCAATAACTGCTCTTACAAAATCTTTGGTTGATAATATCGTAATGCCTTTAATTACTCCATTTATACCAAATGGAGCTTGGGAGACTGCAACGTTTAGCATTGGAAAAATCGTCATAGGATGGGGCGCATTCGTCGGGGAATTATTGAATTTTATAATAATAGCATTTGTTGTATTTGCGATAGCTAAATATGTTTTGAAAGAAGAGAAAGTAAGCAAAAAATAATTTATAGAATTAACTAATAAAAATAAAAAACAAATAAAAACAACGAACCAAAAACAAAGGTGATTACTATGGAAAAAAGAAAATCTAACATAAATGATCATGTAACATACAGTTTCTGGGCAATGATAGCATTATTTGCATTGACAATATTGTTTTCGGCATTTATGCTGCAATTGCCAAGCATGATTTGCGCAGTATTATTTGGAATAAGCATGTTCTATACGCTGGTTTCAAGCATTAAATCAATATTTCCTGAGAATTCATTTGCATATATTGCGCTTGCAATAACATCGATATTCATCCTGTTTATCATGTTCTCAATAATATTTGCAAATACAGGCTCAACTGTACTGAGATAATTGAGTAATTTTTTGTTTTTTTGAATTTTCTTCTCCTCTTTAATTTTTCTTAATTCTCAATTTCTTCTTCAAATCAAGATACATTGATGCCCAAAGCATTGACTCATCAGACGTAAAGAAAAGCGACTTGTAAGGCTTGCCTTCGTCATATAGCTCTATAAATGACTTGTATTCAATTATTTTGTCCTGATAGTGCTTAAGATATTTCTTCGCCATATCTCTGTCTAGCCTGGATACAACTGATATGTATGCAAGACCGAGCATGGCCCATGAGGTATTCTTCTCCCAATCTGGAGCAAAGATATTATACCACAGGAATTTAGTGTTATTGCCATAGCCGTATTTTAAAGGAATTGGCTTGTCTAATTTGTTTTTTATGATTGAATCTACGGAGGATTCTAGCATTTTTTTATCTGTAATGATGTCAAGAAAATACGGATAGACATTTGCATGTCCGGAACAATAATTTTCAGTTAAGGAATCTTTGAAATATGCCCCGTTCCTGGTCTTAGTCCAGTAATATTTTACAAGCTTTTTCTTCAGGTCATATTTACTTAATTTCTCATCTAAAATTTTCTTTCCCATCAGTTTATTTATTTTTACAACTTCATCGCTTAACATGCAGGCCATTATCATATCATAGCAAGATCTGTTGTTTTTGTTATGATCTCTCATCCCTGAGAAATTCTTGTCTCTAATTATGCCTTGATTATTTTTATTGCCTAAATCAAGAACTTCCTGCTCGAAAACATGGATCTGGGAATTTAAGAATTCTTTATATTTCATTATTAGGTCTTTAGATTTTGCTATTCTGAGAGATCTAAACAAATATGCAACACTGTCAGGACTATAAATGTCTGGAAAATTGAAACATTTGCCTCCTGCATTTATAGCGACGGTTATTTCTTTATTATCTTCATATTTTTCGAGAACATATCTTAATGTTTCTTTAACTTGCTTTTCATATCCTAAGTTCAAAAGCGATTCAACGCACCATCCGAAGTCTCTTGAATAAAATACTTTATAATTTCCAGAACTCGCATTAAAGCAACCTGAAGAATTCTTGCCAGCCATTTTTTTATTATAGCAAGAATCTATTATCTGCCTACATATTTCTTCATCGTTACCAGGATATTTTTTTAATCCATGAATTTTTACAGAAATATTTCGGATGCTTATATTTATTCCCTCTCTTAGTATTTCAATCATATTTTCACAAGTTTTTTGATCAATTCATCGATCTTAGAGAATATATGCTTATTGTTGTTTTTATTTCTTATGTTTATTTCCTTGAGATTCTTGTAATATTTATCATTATTTTTTATGAAATCATTAAGACAGCTTAATGTAATGTCCTCGCACATGATGCCGTATCCTTTTTTCTCAATTTCCAGCGCATTAAGGATTTGCTCAAATTGATATTTTATTGGAATGCTTAGTATTGGCTTATGCATTGCTATTGCTTCGCTGATGAAAGAATGTCCTCCATTAGTTATGCATGCACGACAGTTTTTGAAATCTTTGAAGAATTGATCATCGTTTGTTTTTTTGAAAATTATATTTTTGTCAGTTTCATCTTTGTCAAACCCGTATACTATGAATTTAGTACTTGTTTTTTTTAAAATATTTATCAATTTTTTATTCGTCGTAGAAGTCTGGTATACAAGATAGTGATTTTTTCTTAAGGGTTTTGCATCTATTATTTCATTTCTTAAAACAGGAGGATACACAAATACCTTATTCTTCTTGTTTGCATTTATAGGATAATCTAAAAACGTAGTCAATATATGATAATCTATCTTATCAGAAAGTGTATTGTATAGTATTTTATTGATATCATAGGCTGATTTGTATTTCTTATCAACATCAAATTTCATTTCACTCAGGCAATGCAGGTTGCAGATACAAATTATTGGCTTCTTTAGGAATATGCCTTGATATATCGTCAGATGATCACAATCGGTCAATATTATGTCGGGACTGTAGTTTTTTATCAAGGGATATGTTTTCTTTATATTTTCCTCATTAAATGTATTCAGGATATTTTTCTTCAATGAGTTTAGCAGGTCAAGAGAGTTATTGTTATATTGAAAGCTCCAGCCATTATATCTTATTGTATTAGGGTATTTTTTGCGTATAAATTCTGCCGCCCTTTTGCTTCCTGCAAGAACTAATACATCATGCTTTTTTGCCAGATGGAGAATTATAGGTATGCTTCTTCCAGCATGTCCGAGGCCATCTCCATTGACAGCATATAATATTTTTATCTTGTGAATATTCTTAAGAATGAATTCCATTCCCCCAATCAATTGCTTTATGCTTTTGATGTCTTACTAGATGCCTTAAGGGTTTTTATAATTTTTGAACGTTCAGTTTTATTTGGCGTAAAAGGAGTGATTTTAAAGCCGTATATTGCAAGAAATATCATTCCAAGTATTCCCCACAATATATCCTTGATTCTGACAAGGAATGCAAGAGCTACACCTGAAGCTGCAGGAAGCCTGAGTATGCTAAATGCTGACACTTGTCCTGCTTCCAATACTCCTATAGACAAAGGCAGAGGGAACAATACTGCAAGTCCGATGAATGTGATGATGAAGAACAATTCGATAAATCCAAGATTCATCCCAAGAATTGTAGCAAGGATTTTATATTCTGCAAACAT
>DASPMU010000072.1:0-5926 GCA_035626895.1 Alphaproteobacteria bacterium | reverse complement strand
GAGCCAGGGAAAGATTTCCTTGAATCATATTGAATTTTTTGTACTTGATGAAGCAGATAGGATGCTTGACATGGGATTTATTGATGATATCAAGAGAATAATTGCAAAGCTTCCTGCTAAGAAACAATCATTGTTCTTTTCAGCAACAATGTCAAAGCCGATAAATGCTCTTGCAAACTCGCTTTTGAGAAATCCGATTCATGTTGAAGTTGCAGCTCAGGCAACAACAGTTGAGAAGATAAAGCAATGCATTTATTTCATAGATTCAAATGCTAAAGAGAAATTATTACTCGAATTATTAAGACAGGAACACTTAAAGAAAGTTCTTGTTTTTACCAGAACTAAGCATAAGGCAAACACTGTTGCATTGTTCCTCGAGAAAAATGGAATCAGAACGAGCGCTATTCACGGAAATAAATCACAAGGAGCGCGAACTGCAGCAATTACTGACTTTAAATCTGGAAAAGCTCGAGTGTTAGTTGCAACAGATATTGCAGCCAGAGGAATTGATATTGATAATATTTCTCATGTAATAAATTTCGAACTTCCAAATGAGCCGGCAAGTTATGTTCATAGGATAGGCAGGACAGCCAGGGCTGGAACTGAAGGAACAGCATATTCATTCTGCGCAGCAGATGAGAGAAGCTATTTGCATGATATTGAAAAACTAACAAGGCAGAAGATCCCAGTTGTCGAGCATAAGTATCATTCTGACAAGGCTCAGAATGCGACAGGCGCTGCTGCAAAACCTCCAGCTAAACAACAATTCTATAGCAAGTTCAGAAAGCATAAGCCAAAGCGTGAAGCAAACTTTAGAAGACATTAATGCATACCATTATAATAGGCGATATAAACCTGTATAATGGAAACAATTGACATAGAGGCTGAAGCGCTAGCTGACAAGGCTAGAAATTCTTTAAGCAGCTATTGTTATAATGAATGCAAGGCAAAATGCTGTAGGATGGGATTTTTATTGCTTTCAGAAAAAGAGATCGATGTTTTTCCTGTCGATAAAGCAGAGTTGAAAACAATTCCAGTTCAAGAGGATGGAAAGAAATTTATTCTAGATCTGAAAGGCGGCTGCGTGAATTTAAAGGATAACAAATGCTCAATTTATTCTAAGAGACCAAAGACATGCTCAGATTATCCATTGTTTGTTCGAAAAGACAAGACAATCCTAGTCGCAGAAACATGCCAAGGCGTCCAAGAAGAAAAACTGTATCCTTATCTCGCAGAATTGAAACAGAAAGGATACAAAATAGTGTACAAATAATTACTTCTTATAAGCCTTCTTCATCAATTTCGTCGGGAAAAGATCCGCGAATATAGATTGCTGCCATTTGAGAAATTTCTCAGAACATTCTTTGCATACATCAACAGGTTTATCTAATGGAACCTTATTGAACTTTTCAGAATAGTTCTTGATTTCCTTTTGACATAACTGACAGTTCATTTACATTCCCAAAGATTTCAAAAGCCCAAACACTAAAAATACTGGCCAAACAATTGCCTTTAAAAATCCTAGAACACCTGTCCAGAATGATGTTGCTGTACTGATATAATAAATTGCAGCTCCAATAAATCCAAGAGCATAAAATGCTCCGCCGCAACCTTCAAATTTTCCTGAACACTTACAATCACACGAACTTTCTTCAAATGCTTTCTTCTTAACCATAATATCACCTAAAAGGCAATTTCAGAATAAGAGTATAAAAATGTATTGATATAGCCCCCGCCCAGATGCCCACGCACCTTTTTAGAAAAAAAGCTGCACCAAAAACAAACACTAAATATAGCCCCGCCCAGATTCGAACTGGGGTCAGAGGATCCAGAGTCCCCTATGATTGGCCGCTACACTACGGGGCTGAATCATATGAAAGAAGATTTTTGTTTTATTTATATAGTTAATTATAAATGGCGTATTTCTCCAACAACAATATTTATAAACCCCCTATTATTCCTCATATCAATCATATTTCAGAGGTATTTACAATGGCAAAGTTAAGAAAAGGTTCAGCTTACAATCAGGTTTTAAAGAGACCGTATACTAGAAAATCTAAGTATAGATCTAAGAATTTCATCAGAGCAGCGCCTCATAGTAAAGTAGTTAGATATGTTATGGGTTCTCCTAACAAGACTTTCGAATACACTTTAACTTTAGTTTCAAAAAAAGAACTTCAGATAAGGCATAATGCTTTAGAATCTGCAAGACAATCTTGCAACAAGAACTTAGAAACTAAGGCAGGAAAATCAGAATATTATTTACAATTAAGAAAGCATCCGCATCACATGTTAAGAGAAAACGTCTTGGCATCCGGAGCAGGAGCAGACCGTATGAGTACTGGTATGGCTGGTTCATACGGAAAAGTTGTTGGACTTGCAGCTCAAGTAAAGAAGGGCGATCCTATCTTTGTTTGCCAAGTTGACAAGAAGAATCTAGCAACTGCAAAGGAATCTTTAATCAGGGCAAAAAACAAGCTTCCAAGCTCATATCAGATTATAGAAACTAAAAATTAATTTTTTTAATTATACTTTAATTCTAAAGGATTCATTGATTTGAATGCTCTCCAAGCAATATCTTTTGACATGAAATATTTCACTATCTCTTTATTCCTATAGAGATATCTTGGAATGACAGTTGCAGTGACTTGATCATCATAAGAGAAGACTGCTTTCTTGTCCATAGAATATATTTTCAGAGAAAGGTCTTTTGCAAAAGAGCTCACATCATTGTGATTCATTAGCTCATCAATACTCAACAAACCCACATTAAGTAAAATATCAGCGCAACTATATAAACATTTCTACTGGTAAGAATCGAGCACTAAATTATCGCCGACTTTCTGGACACTTAAATTCCTCTCAAGCCTGCTTATAGTCTTGTTAAAATTAATTATCTTAGAATCAATATTGTAATTTTTCTTAATGTTTAAAGTCAAGTATCCGTCTTGAGGCTCAGGCATCACATTTGGTCTTGTATCATAAGAAATAGAATCAATACCGTCATTTACGCTTCTTACAAATTCCTTTGCTATAACGCTTACATCTTCTCGCTTCAAAAGCTCATCAATTGTCAAATTGACCATAAAAATGGATATTGGGAAACATTATATAAAGTTTTCTCTACTTTAGAAGTTTATCCAAAGAAATTTCTGGATCCTCAAGAATTTTTTCAGCAAGAGCGCTTTCAATATCTTGCAGCATTTGTTTTGCCACAGTCAAAGCATCTTGGCATTTGTAAGATAAAAGAGGTTTTCCTGGATCAGAAGATATTACAAAATTATTAATAGAAGGAGTATAATACATCTTTTTATTTATCCTATCAGGCACAGCCACTGCTGCAGGTTTAAAACCCACAAGATAAGACATCATTTCGTAAGAGCTCTTAATACTTTGACCACGATTATTATAAAGAAGATCCCATAATTCATTAGTCGTACAGTGCTGCGTATCCACGACATAAAGAACAGGAGTAATTAAAATTCTATCATACGGATAAGTTATCCTTGAATCACTCCACCCACTACCCATAAAAGTTAGAAACTAAGAAATTATATATAAATTTATTCGAAATAGAATTCTTTCATTGATTTCTCGATCTTCTTCTTCAAGTCTTCTAAAGTATTTACTGCCTTGTATTTCTTCTTCGCTTTAGCCATTATTGCAGGATCTACAAGATCAGACTTGCTTAGATAAACAATTATTGGTTTATCGAAGTCTTTCAAAGTAGTCTTTAGAAGCTGTTCTTGGATCTTTATAGGATAAGTCTCTGTCAAATCAATTACGTAAATTATCAAATTTGCAAGATACTTCAAAACTAAATGCGCCTGCAGCTCAATGTTATTCATTTTTTCTCTGTCTAAAACACCTGGAGTGTCAATAAACTGGACTTTTCGAAGCCCAAAATGAGCGTAGCCTTGATTCAAACTCTTAGTTGTAAAAGCATAATTTTTGATCTCAGGCTTTGCAGGAGTTAATTTTGAAAGCAAAGTACTCTTGCCGATATTTGGAAAGCCAGTTATACAAACAGTATAAAGATCAGTCTTAAGAGTAGGATAGTTCTTCATTGTTTTTCTGGCATCTTCAATATACTTTAACTTGCCGTTGATCTGCTTCATGACTGAACTTGTTCTCCCATAATATTCTTTCATAGTCCTGTCAATCTGCCCTTTAGTCTCGCATGTCTTGAGGACTTTGACATACTTTCCTGAAAGCAATGCAATCTGTTTTGCAGCCCATGAAACTGAGCCAAGCGAAAGCTTGAGCGTGTCATAATCTAAAGTCAATCTCACAAGTTCATTATATATCTCAGGAAGATTATCGATATTTGGAAAATTGTCAACTATATGATCCATGTAATCAATCAAAGTCTTAGAAAACATCTTGACTTTCTCAATCTCAGTTCTCCTGATCCTGCTAGCCTGATCTCCAGAAGTTCTAGGAAATACAATCTCGCCATGCTTCTTGGATTTCTTGAAAGCTTGATCTAAGTAGAACATATGGTTATTTACTGATTGCAAGTCTTGAAAGTTCATATAGCTTCGTCATCGTCCATCTTATTTAAATGTTATCAATTACTGGGCTTTAACTAACTTTATAAACATAATTTCTATCCAATTATGAATGGTTTTGAAGAGAAATACAGAAAAGAGAAACTATATTGAACTTTCAATCTGCTTAATCCTTCTGATATGTTTAATAACTTGGCCGTTAATTCTTAACATGAAAGGTTTCGTACTTCCGCAAGTCTATCCTGACATAAGCCATTCAGATTCATTATATCATATAGGAAAGTTCAGCGAGCAAAAGGAATTCATTGATCAAGGCCAAGCAGTAATAATAGTTGATTCGGGAGATGTCAGCCAGATTTACATAGCGTTCGGAGTGATTGTATCAGAATACTTTGGATTAAACCCTGTTGCAACTCACAACCTTTATTTCATGCTTGTTTTATTCATGTCAGGCTTGTTCATGTACCTTCTTGCAAAAGAACTTCTCAAAGATCATTACATCTCAATGTTTGCAGCATTCCTATATATGACTGCTTATTATATCCCATACGCATATTATTGGGGGCATTCTAACACAATCCAGATCCAATGGATCCCATTAGTATTCTTATTAATAGAAAAAATCCTTAAAAATCCAACTTGGAAAAACGGCCTCGCACTGGGAATAATCGGATGGCTTCAAGTAATGTCTTCATCATATAATCTAATCCATCTGACAGTATTAGTTCCGATCTATTTAATTTTCAGGCATTTCACATATGCAAAAATCAAATTCAAAAAAATATGGAAGCCATTCACTCTTGCAGCAATAACAGCAATCATCCTATCCCTTCCTTACTTAATCAAGCGCATCCAGATTGAATCAACACTAAGAACTATTGAAGAAAACAGCAGGGATTACTGGAGACTTGATTCACTAACAGAATTAATCAACATAAACTATCATCTATACATCGGAACAGTCCAGCTTGCTTTAACATCCATTGCTGCATACTTATTATTCAAGTACAAAGAATACAGGAACTTCATTTCCTATGCGCTTCTCGCAGTCTTCACCATCATCTGCATGATAGGGCCGATCGGATGGTACATGCCTTATTACTGGCTATATCATATCTGGCCATACTTTGACAGGCTTAGAGTTCCAGATAGAATGTTTCCATTTGCAATTATGAGTATTGCGCTTCTAGCATCTCTTGCCTTAGCGCACTTCACAAACAACACTTACTGGAAAAGCAGAAGATGGCTTGCAGTATTGATCTTGATGATATTCATCATTGTGACACAGATACTTGTCTCCCCATGGATTGGAAACTTGCATGTTTATTTTGTGAATTGAGTACTTTTTTTGGATGCAGCATTGCCAACGCTCGCACAGATTCTTTAATCGTTTGCCGCCTACGAGTCTAGACGCA
>DASPMU010000071.1:0-2331 GCA_035626895.1 Alphaproteobacteria bacterium | reverse complement strand
TGGAAAAATATTTACAGGGATTCTTTATTTCGCGCTATTCTTAAGGAAGATGACTATGTGAATGTTCATGGAAAGGATTTATTTGAAACAAAATATTTTCTCGGCTCGCCCGTCAGTCGAAAAAATTATGGATTTATCATCGACAGTATAAGCCTTCCCCAGAAAAGAAAATACCTACTGTATTCTAACGGGAGAGGGGGTTTCAGCCCGGACAAAGAGACCCTGGAAAAACTCATGTCAAAAAAAGACAGTGTAATCCGAAGCAATGAGCTTGCAAGGAAAAAATTAAGACAGGCTTCAGACTCTATAAAGCATATAGCCGAGCCGCCAAAAAAAGGAGTTCTTTATTGGGATGAGAGCAGAAATAAGTATTCTGTCATGGATACGGGCTATGAAGAACTCACTATTCAAAATGCAGAAATAGATACTGCGTCATATTCTCCAAGGAACATAAATCCTGAATATACAAACCAATTGATTCAGATCCAGTTTAAGACGAAATCAAAAAAAGATGATTAATTCTTCTTTGGATAAATTTATAAATAAAGTCACTACTCTTTAATCATGAATAAACTCTTGTATGCAGGTTTATTATCATCATGTATTCTTTCTTATAGCTGCCGACACATTGAATATGAGCCACGGCGCTATGGCAATTTGCTCTCAAAGGTCTACGACAAAGCAGATACGGCTGATTTCGGGACTGATCCTGGAAGATTTCAGGGATATGAAACAGTTTTTTTGACCCCAATAAAAAAAGGGCATAACTGGAAGAAAAAATTAGATAAAAAAATGCGTTCTTTCCAAGACCTATACAAAAATCTATCCCCTGAAGATTCGATCAAAAAAAGGCGACATCTTGAAGACTCAATCAGAAGCACTTTCTCACTTGAAGATTCTCTTAATTTTGTTGCAATAAGCTATATAGATAAAGAACTTCGCGATTCTGCTGAAATTAATGAATATTATAATTTAGAAATACATACGATATGGAAAGTAAAGTATGCTTCTAAAAAGTCAAAGGAGATAAAAAACCAGTCCTTAGCAGCTGTTGCAATGGCTAGCATCACAAAAAGTGATTATCCTAAAGACACAATATATTTGTCTAAAACCCCTTTAATGAAATTAAAGAGCACAGTTTTAGATGAAGTATATTTCTACAAAAATAAAAAATTAAAAAACGGCGTAACACATCATCATTCAAATCCCGTTAGAAAATCGGATGCTGTGAGCAATGAATAAACTCCTCTGCGCCGGAATAATATCACTTGCAGCTATAGTGGAATGTGCAGCACAGAATAATAAAAAAATAAGGACTGAAGAAATAATATCAGATCCTATAACAACAGTAGGATACATCTCAAATAAGCAGCCAATCGATGAAGAATTCGACCGATTTGGTAAAAATCTCGAAATCCAGATATTTGATACTAATGATACAAAACATACATTATTAGAAGATAATGAAGTTATTTTTGATAGAGTAAAAAAAGGAGACTTAATCCTAACTGATTATATGGAAAAGTCGCTAGTGACATACAATAGAAAGAAAATACTGTCCAAAAAAATAAAAAACATTATAATAATAAATTCTTATACAAGACCGCCCCAACCAGGCGATTCTCTGCTAATACACAAATTCATGTATAAACTATTTTGATTGCTGGATAATAAAATATATAGCAACATTTATTAATTGACAAAAATAAATTCTAAATATGATATTGATCATACCGATAGCATTGGTCTTGCTAATAGCCACTCTTATCCTCGTTGTTTTAGGCATAATTTTCTGGGCAGTCATGCTTGCATTATTCCTAGGGATTGGATTATTCATATTCTGGGTCTATATGATAATAGATTCTATAAAACGAAAATACAAACACGAGAATGAAAAAATTGTCTGGATACTCGTCGTTGTTCTTTTGGGAATACTTGGTGGCCTGATATATTATTTTGCAGTAAAAAGGAAAGATAAGAAGAAAAAATAATTCTATTTGTAAAAATTACGCAATCATATACTGTATGAATTGTAAATCATCTTTAACAAGATATTTATATCCTTATTCCATCTAATAATTGGTGAGAAATATGGTTAAGAAAAGCTACAAATGGATGCAGGAAGATAATATGCTTGTAAAAGAATTTTTCTTTAATGATTTTATGTCAGCCATGGGATTTGCAAACAAAGTTGCAGATATATCAGACCGGCTAGACCATCATCCCAATATGCTGATTCACGATGATAATAAAGTAAGAATAACCCTGACGACTCGCGATGTAGATTCTGTCACAGAACTCGACATAGAAATGGCAAATCTTATTGATCAC
>DASPMU010000070.1:0-24959 GCA_035626895.1 Alphaproteobacteria bacterium | reverse complement strand
TGGGAAATCCAAGTTTTCAAGATCGGATTGTACATCTTCAAGCTTTGAGCTGATGTCAGTCATTGATGTTTTAATTTTGGCTATTCTTGATAGTTGTTCAGCGTTGCTCTTCTTTGTGCTTTCAATGACTCCGACAAGATCATTTGTTAATTGATAGCTTACTTGGTTTGTAGTGAGCGAGACTTTTTCTGAAACAGTATCAATTACAGCGTATACAAAGTTTGCTCTTGATTGGTCAACATAGAATTGTATTTCATTGGAATTATTGCTTTCTATCCTAAAGTCTGTTGGGAATATAATACATAAATGGACTTTTCCTTGCTGTATCATGTCAACGCACGTAGAATCAGATTGATATTCAACCAATATGAATTCAGGATTTCCTGACAATGCGCTGACGAATGAATCAGTAAGATTAGTCTTTTCAGGAGTATAATATCCTATTGATAATTTTGATGCTACATTATTATTGAAAGCAAAGCCTACAAGAAGCATAATTAATAATGGACCGAACACTACAACAAGCATTGATGTCTTTGAACGCATCAATAATTTCAAGTTCTTTGCAGTTACTTTGAATACTTTCATCATGTTCCTTAGTTATCCTCTTCTTCGTTTTCCCTTTTCTCTTCTAGGTCTTCCTTCTCTTCCCTCACTAGCCTTGAGCCTTTCTTCTTTTTCTTTTCTTCTACTTCTTCACGCTCTTCAGCCTTGTATTGGTCTGTTCCAGATATGTTGATGAATATCTCATCAAGAGATGGTTTTGTAACCTTTAGATCAACTATTGTCTCTTTGAGTGTCTCAAGCCTTCTCATCAATGCATTCAGAACCATTTCAGGTTTTGATGTATATAATACTAATTTGGTTCCTTTGTCTTCAATTTTTGCAATATGCTTTGAAACTTCTGAACTTCTGATGTTTGCTATCTCTTCATAGTTGCCTGGGAAAGTCTCTAAATGTATCTCTTCATTCTGCGAGAATCTTGTCTTTATCTCATTGGGAGTTCCAATAGCCAGCATCTTTCCTTCTTTCAGGATTGCAATTCTTGAGCAAAGTAATTCTAATTCTGATAAGTGATGTGATGCGAGTATGATCGTAGTTCCTCTCTTGTTGATTTTTCTAACAAGTCTCCAGATGTGATTTCGAAGTAATGGATCAAGATCTGCTGTCGGCTCGTCTAATATCAATAATTTCGGATCGTGAATAAGAGCGCAAGCCATGTCAAGTCTTCTCTGCATGCCGCCAGATAAGTTCTTTGCAAGCTTATGTTCTGAACCCTGAAGATCCATTAAATTGATCAGAGTAGTAATGTTGCTTCTTAGAACTTCATTTGAAAGACCGTAAAGAGCACCGAAATATTCGAGATTCTCTCTTACTGTAAGAGTAGTATAGAATGATGGAGTCTGAGCTGCCATTCCGATTATTTTCTTTAACTCATCATTATTCTTGAAGACAGATTTGAATCCTCTTGATCCGGTGTCTCCTTCAATTAAGTGTTCGCTTCTGAAAGATACTTCGCCAGCTTCTGGCTTTAAGAAACCTATCATGATGTTTAGAAGTGTAGTCTTTCCTGATCCGGATGCTCCGATTAAGCCAATAATCTCGCCAGAATCAATCTCTAAATCAATATTATCTAGAACTATCCTCTTATCGTATACCTTACTTACCCCTTTTATCTTATATACAGGCATAGCCATAATACTAAACACACCTCTAAGTTAATAAATTACCCTAAATCGAATATATAAATGTTGCGGAATGTTAAGATAAACATTTAAACTCATAATATTTACTTAAATGCAGATGGTTTTTATGGCTGAATATATAAGAAAATCAATTAAATTCAATAATACAAACATAGTATATTTTGTCAAAGGAAATTCTCACGAAGCAGTATGCTACTGCCACGGGGATGGACAAAATCATACAGCAGGAAGATTTTATCTGGAATTATTCCCTGATACTTATAAGAAGATAGCTGTTGATTTGCCAGGCCACGGATATTCATCAGACTTCGAAAATCGTACATTAGATACAGAGGTAAGTGTTCTCAATGCAATAATGGATGCCGAGAAAATTAAATCTCCATTAATTATTGGACATTCTCATGGCGGAACGCTTGGCATTGCATATGCATCAAAGCATCCAGTCAAAGGACTCATATTGTTTGATCCATTGTTTAAGGATCCGAAAGAAGTATTTGGCAAAAATCAAATTGAAAATTTAGAAGCTAGATATCTGTCCATGGTACATGGAAAATTCGATGCGAATGCAGCATATTATATATACGGCAATGAAAAAAGTGAAGAAAATGTATTGCATGCAGCTATTATTCATACTCCTTACGACACAATTGCCAAGAATTTAAATGTGTATCAAGGATATGATTCTTCGATGAATATAAAGAAGTTTAATTTCCCTGTTCTTGTCTTGCAGTCAGAAAATACATTCATGCCATCTTTCAAAGAACATGTAATTCATTCTGTAATGAGCATGCCTTTGTCAAAAATTGAAATTATCAAGCTCGGGACCCACAATATGCCGCTTTTGATGAAAGAACAATTAGCTGAAAAGATTCTACAAAATTTTCATTTCCTGAGAGTCTGATACATTACAAAACAATGATCCTTGAGCAATAGATCAAATTCTACTCCATGAGATTTATGCTGAATTATATGTTCTGCAAGTGTCATCGGTTTGTCATGCTTATTTGATTCTTCAAGCATTGCCTCTATATCTGAAGAAGATAATCCTAATTCTCCAGCAACCTTGCTTGCACAACTCTTAAGATAAGCATTATTCTCCTCCTCTTCTTTTTTTGATTGGGGCGCTATTAGTTCAAAATGCAAAAAAGAGGGGCATACTTGATGTATTCTTCTAAACAGGATATTTTGTTGCTCGTGATCGAGATGATGTGAAGAAAGCGAACTTACATAAATTTGCGCATTTGGCAGCAGAGCCTTACTAAAATCCTCTTGCCTAAGTTCGCAAGTATATCCCTGAAGTTTTTGTCTAGCCTTTTCCAGTGACTCTGCAGAAGTATCAAGACCTATATATTTTATAGTCGGTGTGGCGCTAAGAATTGCTTTTGCAATATTTCCTGTGCCAACTCCTAGCTCGACAACAAATTCTGCTCCTGCTGTCCTTCCTTTAAAATATTCCAACGCGTGAGTATATGGCGGGCACAGAGCTGGAACAAGTCGATCATATATTTCATCCTTTGAAAATTTCGGTTTCATTGAGCTTTATGACCCCCTTGCTTTTGCCATATGCCTTTCCATTCTCAAAACTGAATTCATTGTCTACAAATAAAAGTAAGCCTGATTTTGTTCTTCTCAGATTCTGGTCTTGAACATAAAATTCCCCGCTGAATTCCTGTGATGAAATGAAAGGTTTGCTAAAACGTATTGTATATTCAGCAATCATCATATCGTTGAATTTTTTATTATTCATATTATCAAGAGACTGAACTTCTACTCCCTTTAATTTCCCATACTGCGCCATATATGCGAGTAGTACATATGCCATTTGATTATGAGAGAAACAGGATTCAGAAGCCGTAAAATGGTTAACAGGAGAATTTTCACCATTAGTGCTGCTATATGCCCAGTTTGGGTCTGAATAAAGCTTGCAGCGCAGGCCGTTTGGTTCAATATACTCTGCTTTTCTTAGGAATCTTAGATTAGAAGGATATTCCTTCAACATCGTGTCGATAGTTTCAGAGAGTCCTATTTCCGTCATTACTAAGTGAGTATATACACTGATATGTCTAATTTCTAGCGATATGTATCGCTATTAATGAATTTGAACGAATGAGGAATTATGCTCTTCTCTGCCTTGCGCAGATGCGCCTGGAACGTCGAGAAAGAAAGTTTTGAAATCTTTGCAAGTTTTTGGATGCTTGTTTTTCTAGGATAGTCATAGTAGCCTGATTCTACCGCAAGACATAATGCTTCCTTTTGTTTTTGAGTAAGTTGCGGCCTGACTGTATAGAATACCATCGATGGAGAAGTCATCTTGGATATCTTGAGAGATAAAAGAGATGTTGTGTGGTGATTTTTGATATTATTAAAGATTTCAACTAAATCTTTTCTGCTCCATGAACCAAGTGATACATAATGCTTTCCTGTATTGCCGTTAATCATCCAAGGCTCTATAAATAATATATCCGGATTATAGAAAGTTGCGTGATGAATCTTTTCGCGATATTTTGCTATAAAAGAATCTTCATAATTTTTTATGCTGATGATCTCAGGCAAGCGGTTGAATTCCTTGATGAATTTCTTTTTATTCGACTGTTTACCGAATACAACTCCATAGCCATGTATAATATTATCAGATCCTGTCCTGTTGATCAAAGTAGGATATAATTGCACTACAACTTTATATTTTGTTGCGAGTTTTCCTACAATAGTATTGTTAGTTGTTGCTATAAACTTCAAATTCCACATTATAGTAAGCGATATGTATCGTAATATAAATATTTCTGTTTCGGCAAATATTAGAAAAAATAAAGTGAATAAATTATATTAAACTTCAATCATATCCTGGATACATTTTATCTGAATGTCTCAATATGATGCGAACATATTTTACTGTCTCTTCAATCATCGGAAGACCATCGTTCTCGAATGCATAACCTCCGGAATTATATGCTGCCAAAGCTCTGATTACAGCATGATCTTTTCTGCCTCCGAATTTATCATACATTTTTTTAGAAAGCTGGGCAAGATGTTTTGCAGTCAGATCTATTGCAATATCAGGATTTAATCTGTCGTCATCATGAGGAGTTATTTTTTGATAGAGAATTTTTGTCTCTGCAAGAGTCTGGAATAATTCCTTTCGCGTTTTTTCGCGTTCATGTTTATACCATAAATAACTTTTGAAATCCTCAGCCTCGAGATTTCTCTTCATTGCCTGGCTTAATGTATACAATCTTTTAGTATATATTGTAAGTTTTGTTTCATTCGAATAAGCCTGCGGGAATTTTTTAGGATCAAATACTTTCATTCCTAAATCTTCAGCAGTATATCTCATCATTTGTCCTAATCCCAAGGCTCCGGCAAAAGACAAGATACTAGAATCATACAAAGATTCCTGCATATGCAATCCTATTTGATATTCTATTGGAACTTCAAATATATAAGAATATTTTTTGTTTGCCTGGGCAATTTTTTCAAGATAAGGTCTTGACCGGGGAAGATAATTCCATGCGTTCTCGACAACATCTTCGATTCGTTTGTCGTTAATTCTTTTCTTGAGCTCTTCTTTCTCTTTTCGAGTATCCAAAATTTCATGATATTCATCCAGAGCTTTTCTAATTTTCTGTTGTTCTTCTATCTTGTTAAGAATTTTCTGTTCATTATAATTTGTTTTTACAGGCGTGAATGTTGCAATTGCAGCAAGAGTTAGAATAGATGCTGCTTTTCCTGCTTTTACCAAATTTTTTTTCGAGAAAATATCGCTGAGAATATAAGACGTTTCCAGGCTTGATAAATCAAATCCCATTTATTATTTTATGGAAGAATCCATTTATATGTTTAATGGATTATAGATCGACATCAAGCAAGTAATAGAATTAAAATAATATAGTTAAGAAAAAAATTTATTCTGACTTGTTCTTTACTGTTACAGTTCCCTTTGCTGCTGCAATTTTTTCAACTGCTGCTGCGGATGCATAGTCAACTGTTATCTCGTATGCATTAGTTGGGTTTCCTGATCCTAGTAATTTATTGATTTTCAAGTCTTTTAAATTTATGACATACTTAGATCCTTCCTTCTTTGCAACACCTGATTTTACAAGTGAATCAAGATGAGTCTCTATGTAGAAGATGTTTATTGCTTTAATATCTTCTCTAGTTATTGAATGGAATCCATGTCTTCCGAAATATTTCTTGTCTTTCCAGATCTTAGTTTTCTTCTGGTCTGCTTTCTTTCCAGTACCAGCCATTCCTACTCCGCCCTGGTGTCCACTACCTCTATGCTTCTTCTTGCTTCCATAACCATGAGTGTGGTGTCCACGGAATTTGATTGCCTTTTTTCTTCTGTTTAATGACATTTTATATCCTCGAAATATTAGTTATTATTTGGTAAGTATTAAATCATCTTCTTGATCAACGCATTGATCTTTTCTTTCCTGTAGCCTAAGGCTCCCTTCATGCTAAATGGAGCTTTGATTCCTTTTCGCTCAAAGCCGCCTCTTGGTGGTGCTAAGTGGAAATAATTCTGAACTTTTCCTTCCTTAGTTACTGCTCTCTTATCGACTAATAACTTGTAAGTTTCCTCATCAAGCTCGCCATAAGTAACGTAATCTTTGCATCTCTCAAGCATTCCCATTATGGAATCTGTCTTTGGATAAACTGAGCAAACGTGCTTCTTGTGCAGCTTAAGCATCTTCATAGTTGCTTCTATCTGTCCATTAACATCGTCTGTTCCTCTGATCCGAATTATTGCGATTTTAGTAGTCATTTTATTCTCGTATAATTTTTATTTATTCCGCAGCAGCTTCAGCTTTCTTATTTGCTGTTGGTCTTGGACCGCTTATGATTGATAAGCTCTTCAAGTGCTTGTCCTGTATCTTTGTGCTGTTTAATTTTAATAATGCATCTTCTAATGCCTTTACGACATTGATCATGTTTCTTGATTGTCCTCTAACTTTTGACCAGATGTCCTGGATTCCTGCAAGCTTTAATACTTTTGCAACTTCCTTCTGAGCCTTAAGTCCAGTTCCTTTTGGTGCTGGCTTTAATTCTACAGTTACTGATCCGCACTTTCCGATTACTGCAAATGGAATGCTGTTTGGTTCAGTTCTTGCGTCTGCCCATGATCCTGATCCTCTGATAACTTTTATTAATGATAATTTTGCTTTTCTGACTGCCTTTTCTCTTGCTGGAACAGTTTCTTTTGCTTTTCCGAATCCTAATCCGACATAGCCGTCCTTGTTTCCGACAACTGCGTAAGTTGCGAATTTAGGCTTGTTTCCTTCCTTAGTCTTCTTCTGAGTCTGCCTGAATACTCTTCGTGATCCGCCACCGAACTTACCTTTTGATTGGCCAATCATTAATAAGTCTGATTCTAAGTTTGGCAATAACATGTCAACTATTTCTGGTTCAAGTATTGGTTTTCCTGATTCCATAACTTCGTCCATTGAAGTGATGCTTCTTGATTTTACCTTTCTACCGAGGTCAGTTCTTGGTTGCCATTTATCAACATCAGCTGATACTTTGATTACTTCAACCTTGTCCTCTTCGATAGGAACAATCAATACTTTTTCATCTTTTTCTGCTATTTTTGGTGACATTTTAAATTTTCCTCAAATTATTTTGACAGCTTTGCCTTCATTTCAGCAAATGATTTTTCTATATCAGCTGGTGAATGCTTGAACTTTCCGTCCTTTGCATATGCTGCGATGTGTTTTCCTGATAACCTGTCCGCTGGTGGGAAGATTTCTTCAGATGCTGGAATTTCTAGTCCATTATCGATTGCGCCTTTTACAGCTGCATATAATCTTGATCCTTTTAATGTTGGCTGAAGGCCTAAGTCAACAATTGCCTTTTCGACGCCTGCTTTCTTTGCCTTCTGTGCTGCTAGCATTCCAGTCAAATATGCTGCTGGGATATTTGCTGTTGCATGTTTCCAGCCATCCTTCTTTAACTCGGAGCTATTTGCAGTAACAACGACCTTGTCGCCATTGTCTGAATAATCTACAACTTGAACGATGATGTGCTTGTTAGTTCTTCTAACAACTAATCTTGATATTCCTGATACAAGCATCTTTAAGCGCTTCTTGTAGTCTGTTCGACCTTCGCGCTTTCTTCTGTATTTTACAACTTTTATTGTTTTTTTCATTTGAAACCTAATTTGATTTTGTTAATTTACTTTGATTATTTACTGTTGATTTTGCTTTAAGACTTTTCTTGTCTTTTTTGGTGCTGGTGCATCTTCCTTTACTTTCTTTATTGCATTCTTGTCCATTAAAAGCTCGTCGTGTTCTTGCAAGAATAGCTTGATGTGTCTTCGGCTTCTGAAATATCCGCCTTTGCACTTTAAGTATAATTCTCTGTATGCAAGTCTTGTGATAATATTTTTATCAAGCAGTAATCTTACGAATTCTCTTTGGACTCTGATTTGCTTCATCCAAGTTTGCTTTGGCTTGAATCTTGCAGTGAACTTACCCTTCTTAGTACCTTCACCAGATCTTCTACCCTTTCTCTTCTGCTGAGCAATCTTTCTTGCATGAACTTTAGATGTGAAATTTCCTGCCTTCTTAGTTATTGCGCCATCTCCCATCAATAGTTTAAGATCTCTCTTAGTTATTGCTTGCTTGATGTCATCTAGCCTGTCATTATCGAATACTACTCTATCAGGAGAGCATCCGTAAATTTGTGCTGCTAGTCTTTTTTGAACTTTTAAATCCATATTAATCACTTATTGTTTTTTGTTTTTATTTTGAATAATTAATCCTTGTGTATTATTACATCATCCTTTGCTTTCTTTTCTTCTGCTTTCTGTTCATCAACATCAGCTGGCGTTTCTTTTGCCTTTGCTTTGTCCTTCTCTAGCTTTTCAGCTTTCTTTGCAGAATCTTCAGCAGTCTTTTTCTTCTTTGCATCCTTTTCAGCATTGGATTTTTCTTTGTCTGCCTTTTCCTTAGCGATTTGCGCCTTGAATTTGTCAGTCTTGATATTTACTACGTGAATCTTTAATTTTTCAGCTGCATGGATTATTTCTAATCTCTTCTTGTTTCCGACAGTTCCAGCAATGATTATTGCCTTATGTCCAACAGCTTCTAATTCTTTGACATTTGAAACAATTACAGTCTCGAATCCCTTGTTAGTTAGTCCTCTAACTTCAACCGGGCTTCTCCAACCGGATGATACCATAATAGGATAACCCTTGAATCTATGTCTCATCTTAGACTGGATTCCTCTTGGTCTCTTCCACTTGTCTGAGATTCTCTTCTTCTTTCCGAAGTTCTGCTGCTTGAATTCTGGTTTTCTATCCTTGATAGTCTTCCTTACTTCCAGCAATTTTTTCTTAGTCTCTGTCATGTTATTTACCTTGATTATAATTTTATTTTAAGTCTACTCCGTCCTTGTGTACAATGTATATTCCATCCTGGAACACTCTTCGGTCGAAGTTTGCTCTTCGAGTCATCTGCTCGATTGCGGCTGCAGTAGTTGCTGCAAGTTCTTTGTTTGCGCTTGTTACTGTAATTTCAGGTTCTTTGACAACAACGTCAACACCAGGCTTGATTGTTAAAGTCCTTGGAACAGTCTCTCCCATGTAATTTTTTACTTCTATAACATTATTCTTGTATGTTATTTTCATTGGGAAGTGTCCTGAGCATATCTTTAATTTGTATACGCAGCTATTTAATGCGCCCTTGAACATGTTCTTCAAGTGTGCTTCTGTACTGAAAACTGCTGCTTTTTCTCTCTTAGTTGGCTTCTTAGTATCGAATACTATCTTGTGGCCTTCTTTAGTGATTGCGATTTTTGGGAAAACGAATTTTCTCTTTATCTCTCCCTTAGGTCCTTTTACTGTAAACATTCCGTCATGCAAGTCTACAGTTACCTTCTCAGGGATTGCAACTTCGTATTTCCATTGTTCTGGTTTCATTTTGTTTTACCTTATAATAGTTAGTATGAATTCTTAAGTAGTGTTTAGTAACAGTAGCAGATTAATTTTCCGCCAAGGCCTTGTTCTTTTGCCTGGATATGTGTCATTAATCCTTTTGATGTTGAAACAATCATCACGCCAAAGTCCTTTGCTGGAAGATATCTCTTCTCGAACTTTTCGTAATTGTCTTTCTGTACATTGAATCTTGGAGTTATAACACCAATCTTGTTTACTGCTCCTACTAATTGGATTGATAATAATTTTCCCTTGCCATCGTCTATTTCAACGAATTCGCCAACGTATCCGTTCTCGTTCAATAAAGTCAATACTTGCCTGATGAATTTTGAGTTATTACCTACTAATATCTCCTTTCTTCCAAGCTTTTCGTGATTGTTTATGTACGATAATACATTTGCTAATGGATTGTTTAACATTTTTTTACCTTTGTTTATTTTTTATTTTTAATCGTTATTATTTAACTGAATTTTTTGAAGCCGATCTTAGTTGCAACATCTCTGAAGCATTGCCTGCATAAATTTATACCATACTTGCTGATATGCGCGCCAGTTCTGCCGCATCTCTTGCACTTCTTGTTTAATGCAGATCCTGTTCTCTTTTTTGGAACAGAGTATTTTGCATGCTTTGCAAGCTTTCCTGGCTTGTTCTGCAGTTGCTTTAAAACTTTTGTATGATCAGTAGTAGTCATTTTAATTTTCCTCTTCAAGTTCTGAAGTCATTATGACCTTGAATTGTTCTTTCATGAATTTGATTGCGTCAGCTTTGCTTACTCTATGATGAACTGGAACAACTCTCTTCAAGAGCTTTCTATTCTTAATTCTTGTACCTGGCCTGTCAAGAGTTATGGAGCATTGAAGTCCCATTGAACCGATGTCTGGATCGTATTTTGCATCCATGATGTCGATATATTCTTTTATTCCGAATGATACATTTCCATTATCATCAAAGTTGTTGTCTGATAATTTCATATCTTTAGCGTAAAGTAATTTTGGAATTAATTTTGTTGCAAGGTCTTTTCTCATTGTTGCCTTGACTCCAATTGGAAGTCCTGGTCTAAGTCCCCATGCTGCAATTCTTGCCTGAGTGATTGTTCTTACTGAAACAACACCAGTTATAGTATTCAAAAGCTTCTGTGCTTTTTCTAAAGCAACCTGATCTTTTCCTGTACCTATATTTAGCGTAAGCTTCTGTACTTTCACATTCCTCATTGGGTTATGTTTTGTCGTCATTTTGATTTTTCCTTGATTGTGTTTGTTAATTTTTATAATTGATTTATTGTTTGTCTTCAGTCATCTTTACTAATGAATGCTCTTTTCCAATTACTAAAGCATATTCTGTCTTAGTCTCGAATTCTTCTGTCTTAGTCTTGATGAAGATGTTATCTCCCTTAACGTCATTTACCTTTCCAACTTTTCCGATGTGCTTACCTTTGTATAATAATACTAAAGCGCCCTTTTCGAATGTCAAGTGCTCCTTGATTAATTGTTCTGGTATTGTGATTAATAAGGAATCCTTTACTTTGTAATGCTGCTTGTCGAAAAGTACATTTCTACCATCAAGCAAGTTTAGCTGGATTTTTCCCTTTACAAGCGTCTTTCCGATTATCTTTGTGATCTTTAATGCTGATTCTTCTTTTGAAATTGCTACTGGCTTTAATATTCCATTAGTATCAATTATTAATCTGAAATATTTTGAAACTTTTGGCAATGATAAAACATCAGTGAAGCATAATGGGTGCCTGTAGTCAGTAATCTTTACGCCATTGACTAAGATTTCTCCTGCCTTGATCAAATGTTTTACGTCTTTTGTTGAAGTTCCGATATTAAGCTCGTATTTTAATACATTGGAGATTGGCATAGTCATTGATCTGCTCATTCCGCCTGGATTAGTCTTTGCAGTAAACTTTATTCCTTTACGCTGGATCTTCCAAGTCTTTGGTGCGTTTATTCTTTTTAAGTGTCTCTTGACCATTTTTTACTCCATTGAATTTGATTTATTCTTCCTTCTTTGCAGCTTTTGGTTTTGCAGCAGCCTTCTTTGCTGGCGCTTTCTTTTCTGCAACTGGTTTTTCAGCTTTTGCTGGTTTTTCTGACTTCTTAGCAAATCTCTTCTTATCGTCGCTAAATAACTCGACTAAAAGTAAGTTTGATGGCTGGATTGGATACCTTGCTTTAGTGCCATCTCTCTTGATATGCTCGATCTTTGAAATGTAAACTTTTAATGTCTTCATGTTGACTTCTTCAACCTTGCCCTCTTGGCCCTTGAATTGTCCTCTCATGATTCGAACTTTATCGCCAGTTCTTACCCTGACAGCTCTAGTTCCTTGCTTTGATCTTAAGTCTTTTGATAAGTGTACATTCATGAAGTCTCCCCTAATATGTAATGGAGCATTGAATCTGTATTTTCTCTGCTTGTTTGGTTTCTTGCTTGAAATCCATGCTTTTGAAAAATCTTTCATTTTTGTGTACCTTGTTGAATTTTATTTTTTTATACAATCATGCTTGCAATCTTTGCAACTGCTGGCCATCTGTCAGCAACTTCTTTTGCGATTGGTCCCTTGAAGATTGTTCCCTTAGGGTTTCCTTTCTCGTCTTTTAAGATGACAACTGCGTTGTCTTCGAATTTGATTCTCATGCCATTTGCTCTCTTGTATTCTTTCTTTTGCCTTACAACAATTGCGAATGCGACAGTCTTTCTTACATCTGGCTTTCCTTTCTTGATTGCAACCATAACTAAGTCTGATACTCCTGCTGCTGGCTTTTGTCCCTTTCTAGTCTTGTGGCCGAATACAGAGTAAATCTTTACAGTCTTTGCTCCGCTGTTATCGCAAGTATCTACATACGCGCCTACAGGAAGTCCCTTGACCATGTTTGCTTTTAGTGCTTTCATTTTTTTCTCGTCTTTTTTTGATTATTTATTCTGATTTGTTTTTTACAATTTCAATTACAACAAAGTTCTTAGTCTTTGATAATGGCCTTGTTTCAGCAATCCTTACAGTGTCGCCTTCTTTAGCATCGATGCTTTCTGGATTGTGAGCCTTGACTTTTGATCTTCTCATTTCGAATCTTTCGTATTTCTTGTTGAATCTCTTTCTTGGCCATTCAACTGTTACAGTCTTCTGCATTTTAGCGCTAGTAACTACTCCAGTGAATACTCTGCCTCTAAGCTTTATTGATCCGTAGAATGGATCTTTTGGATCTACACTCTTTGGAGCCTTTGTAGGCTTTGGTGCCTCGATTCCGATGTTTTTGATTTTGTTTTCCATTTTAGTTTTTTGTTTGATTTAATTTTGATTATTATTTTATTGTAACGATTTAACTTTTCAGTTTGATCCTGTCTTCAGGCCTTTTTGCAATCTTTAATCCCTGCACGACAAATCCGCCGATTTTGAATGTGTTGCCTTTCTTGAAAATCATCTTGAATTCTCGAAAGTTTCTCTTGTTTACAAGCACTTTGAATGAATCTCTTGTCTCATCGACAATTTTTCCAGTGAGCCCGATCAATTGCTTATTCCTTGAACTTACAATCTCGATGCTCTCTCCGATAAATTCATCTCTTATGCTCTTGACCATTGTGATACCTTCGAAAATTATTTTCCGCCCTTGAGTTCGATTGTCTCAGCTGCGAAACCAATTTCCATTAATGCTTCCTGAATCTTTAGCAAGTGGTTGCCCTGCAATTCGATGTAACCATCTTTTGCTGTGCCGCCGCAAGCGAATTTATTCTTGAGCTTTTTTGCAACATCTTTGATATCGATTTCGTTAGTATCGATACCTTCTACCATTGTGAATTGTTTTCCGAATTTCTTCTTGACAAGTTTCACGACAATCTTTTGGCTTTCCCTTGCTATCTGTTCACAGACACATAGTTCTTTTGGTAAGCCACAAACATTGCATATATTCGCCATGGTAGTTTTTTAGTTTTTAATGTGAGTTTTGTTTTTTTATTATTTTATTTACAAGTTCTTGTATTTCTTAGCTTTTGCAGCTGCAACTTGTTTTTGTCCTGACTGATTGTTCAAAGTCTCAATCTTTGCAATAGTTCTCTTGATATCTCGAACTTGCTTAGTATTTTTTACAGTAGTGCCTACAGCAATCTGAGCATTTAGCTTCATCAATTCTGTCTTTAGATCGACTAGCTTTTTGCTTAATTCGTCTTTAGGCATTTTTTGTATGTCTTTGAATTTCATTTTGATTTCTCGTGAATTTTATTTATTGAACTTCTTCCTTTAATATTTCTTCAACTTGAGCCTTTGGAGTCTCTACTGAAGTTGAGGATTCTTCCTTCTTCTTTGGAGCTGCTTTCTTTCTTGGCTTTTTTTCTCCATCTGCTTTCGGAGCTGCCTTTTTCTTTGCACCTTTCTTTTCAGTTGACTTGTCGCCCTCTGATGCTCCTTCAACTGCTTCAGTCAAGATTGTCTCGACTTTTCCAGTTGTTGTATCTTGCAATTGAGGCTTGTCTATGAATATGATGTCGTCAGGCATCTTAGTAGTTGATGGCATTATTCTTACCTGAACTCCTACTACTCCTGTCTTTAATTTTGCTGATGAGTATGCTGTGTCTACGCCTGAGACTGCGATGTCGCCAGATTTCTTTAAGTATCCCATGTAGAATCTCCAAGTCTTTGCCCTGCTGGACGGGATCTTTCCTGAGATTAAAACTTCAACGCCTCTTGCGCCTGCATTCATAACATCAGTTAATGCCTTGTGTCCGATTCCCTTGAATCTTGCAGTTCCAAATCTCTCTAGGGAGTTTGCAATTCCTTCTGCAATGATATTTGCATCAGTCATTGGATTCTCTTCTTCGATTAATTCAATCTGTGGATTTTCTAATTGGAATTTATCTCTTAAATCTTTAGTTAATTTTGAAATGTTTGATCCTGATTTTCCGACAATTAAACCTGGTCTTGATGAGCAGATCAATATTTTTTCTCCTAATGGAGTTCTCTGCATCTTGATGTAGCTTAAGCCAGCCTTTCCAAGAACTGTTCTTAAGTATTCCTCAATCTGGAATTCCTTTAGGTTTTCTGCTACGAATTTTCTCTCGATCATTTTAATTGTCCTTCTCTACTTTTTTATGTTCGTGATTATGCTCATGTGATGCATGTGAATGTCCTTCGTGATTTTCATGACCTGCGTGTGCATGTTCAGTCTTTGTTTCTTTTTCTGCTGCTTTTGGTGCTTTCTTTACAGTTTTCTTTTCTACTTTTGGAGCATCAGTCTTTGCTGTTGATTTCTTCTTAGTTCCAGATAAGCCTTTTACTTCCTGCACGACGATTTCAATGTTTGAATTCTTGAATATGCTTCTTCTCTTTCTTCCGTAGTGCATGTTTTTTGCGCCGATCTGCATTGCTGAGTGTACAATTTTCAGATCATTTGAATTGTATCCTTTGTTCTTTGCATTTGCTTCTGCGGATTCTAATACTTTTAATATTAATTCACATGCTTTTGGATGGAATCTTCCTGCGCTCATTCCTGGCTTGTGGCCAAGTCCGTTAGTGAATCTCTTGAATGGGATTGCAACTTTCTTTGCGATTGCCTGGTGCAGCAAAACTTTTGCCTGAACAACTGTTCTTCCTCTGATGAAGCCGCAGATTTCAGTACCTTGCTTTGGAGATACATTTAGGTTTCTGCCTACTGCTTTTGCAATGTTCTCTTCGCTTTTTTGGTATGCGTAATTGTGTTTTGCCATTTTAATCGTTAATTTTTATTTGTAGATTTACTTGACTGATAAGTTGCTTGATGACTTTGTCGCACCGACTCCTGGAGCGCTGTGAGCAACCTTTCTTCTTGTCTGTGATAATTCACCAAAGAAGCAACCGATCATGTCTTCTTGTATTATTACCGGAACAAATTCTTTTCCATTGTGGATCTTGATTGTTTTTCCAACGAACTGTGGAAGTACTATCATGTCTCTTACGTGAGTTTCAATGCTATTATGCTTTGCTAATTTTGCAATTACTTTTTTCTTGGAATCGTCGAATCCTCTCTTGATGCTTCTTCTCTGTCTTGATGGCAGCATCTCTGAAAGTTCAGACAATGACATTGACTGCAAGTCTTCAAGCGACTTTCCTCGATAGTTCCATATTTTTTTAGCCATTTTGAATCACTCAATAATTTTTATCTTTTCTTTAATTTGCTCTCTCTTACGATTGCTTTAGTCTTTGATGGACCAGTTCTTCTTGGTCTGATGTAACCTACATTTCTACCTGGTGGAGAGTTCTGTGGAGCTGGTCTTGCCTTGCTCTTTCTTGAACTTCTCTTGTTACCAAATGGATGGTCTACTGCGTTCTGTGCTGATCCTGACATCTGTGGGAATCTCTTCTTTCTTGCATTTCTGTAGAAAGCCATAGTTCCTGCTTTCAAGAATGGTTTCTCCTTTCTTCCTGCTGCAGCGACTATTCCTAGTGTTGCCCTGCATGATAGATTGAAGTCCTTGATTCTCTTTGATGGTAATAAGATTGAAACAACTTTTTCTGTTTTTGAAACAACTTTACCGAAAGTTCCTGAAGTTCTGCAGTACTTGCCGCCGTCTCCTGGCATTCCTTCGATGTTGAAAACAGTAGTTCCTTCTGGAACATCTCTTAAGTGTAATGTATTTCCTAATTCTAATGCTGCATTGTCGCCAACTGATAATACTTGGCCTGTTCTTACTCCTTCTGGAGCGATCATTAAACCAACTGTACCGTCGTTGTACTTTACTTCTAATAATGGTGCTAAGTGTCCTTGGGATTTTACAACATCAAGTACTTCAGCTGTAGTTACGCCATGCTTTACTTTTGCATCTCCCTTGTATCTGAAACTTGGAGCTGTAAAGCTTGGGCCGCCTTTTCCTCTTGCCTGTTGTGTTAAATTCTTACCCATTGTGATTACCTGATTGTGATTTGTTCATTGATTTTATTTAATTATATTAATCCTAGCCTTGTTGCAATATCAATTGCTGGAGTCTCGTTGCTGAATCTTACGTATGCTCTCTTCTTAGCATCTGGTCCGATTCTTGTCGTAACTGATACAATCTTTACATGGAAAAAAGTTTCAATCTCATTTCTGATTGCATCTTTTGTTGCCTTTTTATCAACTTCAAAGATTAATTTATTCTCTGATTCCATTAGCTTAATGGATTTTTCAGTTGATAATGGATTTTTTACGATTTGCATTTTTGACCTTTGATTATTATTTACATGAATTTCTTTGCAATCTCATCAATTGCTGACTCAGTGTATAGTGTTAATCTTCCAATTGAGCATCCTGGAGCTAATAATTCAGCATTTAAGTGCTCTGGAGTTACGATGTCTACACCGCTGATGTTTTCTGCAGCCTTGTTTAATTCGGATTTCTTTCCTACTACAAACAATACTGACTTCTTGATCTTGTATGGTCTTCCCCTATTCTTTCCGACTCCTGCTCTGTGAACTTTATCTTTAGTTCTTGCAAGCTCGTCGCCAAATCCTAGAGCGATTAACAAGTCAACCACATCTTTTGTCTTCTTGATGTTTTGTACATCATCTGATAATATGAATGGGAATGATGCTGGCAGTAAGTGTCCTCTAGTCTTTACTAGATCCTTGTGCATTGTTGCTGCGAGCGCTGATCTTATTGCCTTTCTTCTTTCTTTAGTGTTTAATTTCTTGTCCCAGATTCTGTCTGCCTTTGGTGGATGAGCTCTTCTTCCGCCTACAGTGTTTGGTGCTAATGCTCCAACCCAGTTGAATCTTGTTCCTCTGTGGGACATGATCTTTCTTGGTGATCTTGCGATACCGATTCCGTATGAACCTTTCCAGTCTCTTCTTCTTCTTGATAGCTTTGCTGAAACCATCATTCCAGCGTCAGGGTTTGCTCCGTATGGCTGCCTTGAGTTTGCCTGAACTGTTAAAACTGCCTTGTAAATTAAGTCAGCTCTTACTGGTTCTGAAAACTGCTTTGGCATATCCTTCTTGGATATTTCCTTTCCTGTTTTGTCGAATACTGGTAGTTTCATTTTGATCTTGAGTTATTTATTTTGTATTTCTGTTTATCTCAGTGATTGTTGGAAGTGATCCAGCAACTTTCTGAACTCTCATCTGCTTTGCAAATAATATTGCTCTCTTCTGAGGACCAGCAACGCTGCCCTTCACTAAGACGTAAGTTGATTTTACGAGTCCGTAATGCGGGAATCCTGCCTTTGGATTTACGTCTTCTGGCTTTGTCCCAATCTTTAATAATTGTTTATTGTATTCAGTTCTTAAGTGATATCCCATCTGTCCTGGATGTGCTACTCTATATAAGAAGTGTCCCTGACCGCTCCATCCTCCTAAAGTTCCTACTCTTCTAACACCTTTTTCAGTCTTGTGGTTCTTGAATGCAACGCCGAATCTCTTGACTGGTCCCTGCAAGCCTTTACCTGTTGTGACTGCGTGTATGTCGACTAGTTCTCCTTCTTTGAAGAATGTATTGATTGGTAATTCCTTATCGTGATGTGATTTTGCAAATGCAATCTTGTCAGCAACTGATCCAGTTAATCCGACTTCGAATATTTCTGGCTTCTTCTTGCTTAGTCCTGCAAGCTTTGGCTGAGTGTATACTAATAATCTTGCGTCAACATATTCATGAGCATTTAATTTGTCCATTTCAGAAGTTTCATGATGAGCCTTTGGAACAACAATCTTTCTTGCTAATTCTTTGTCAACTTTGAATAAGATGTCTTTTGCTGCTGCAGTTCCCTTGTATGCCTTCTTGTATAATCTTAGGCCAGCAACTTTCATTGGCGGGCATTCTATAACTGTAACAGGTACGAATACTTCTTCTCCCTTAGTTGCAGAATTCTTGCCAGTATCAATTCCTAGAACATGTGTCATGCCTACCTTGTAGCCCATGAATCCTAATAATGGATCCTTGCTCTTTGTAGTCCATGATCTTACTTGAGCGTATTGCCTCTTAGCCTTTACTCTAGGCCAGAACTGCATGCTTCCGTGTCTTGGTTGATGTATTTTTGCCATTTTAGTATGAAATTATCTATATCATAAACGCGACTATAATGTCATGTATATGAAATTCATATTATTGTTTTAGTATTGTGGTATGCGCTAAGCATCTACCAATACAATAATTGAGCCTCTCCGTGAACATCCTCGAGAACCACCCGGTACTTTGGGACGCCCTTTTCAGGCCTGTGTATGCGATTTGGTTTGTTACAACCGAATCATCGTCGAACGTGCGACTTTTGTAATAATAGGGAATCTAAGGGGATTTATAAATGTGATTGTTTACCAATCACAGCTCTGAACGCAGTGAGGAGAGGTGATTGTTTTAGCCATCATAACTTTGAACGCCAGGGATGGCTGTTTCAATACAAATCCTTGCTTCCTTCTCCTCTGCCATAATTGAACTGCATTCCTGCTGTAATTTTCTGTATTGAGGATAATCTTAATGGAAGGTTGTGATTGTATTTTGCGCCCATATATGCAGATGCTGGATCTTTGTCAAATATATTGTATAGATTGTGGCCTTTTTCAGTATGATCTAAAGAGTAGAATCCAAAGCATTTATTCTTTGCATCATCAGGTGTCCTATCTATATTATATTCAGGGATTACATCTATTATATCTTTGAGCGATATTAGAAGCCTGTTTTTGTCTTTGCTAATATCCTTGGCATTTTCGATTCCGCCTATCTGGAAACTTAGTTTTTTCTCCTTGCTCTCGCCGATAGTTTTCTCGGATAGATCTTCATCAATTCCTAAGAATTTTCCAGATAAGAAAACACAGTTCTTATAGCCTTCTGGAAAGAAACTAAAATTATGCTCTTGAAGTCCTGATTCTTGTTTGTATATTAATAGTAGCTTTGTATCAGCAAGAGACTCAAGCGCGCGAGTCACGTTTTTTTCCAGAGTCTCATCGTATACAAGAGAGACTCTTCTTAATTTATCTTGCTCATGAAGAAGATTTCTTAATCCATTGTAGAGAATTGTTTCCATTTGGATTACTTATTTTTTTTCTAAGTGGTCGGACCAAGTAGTAGGTGTCATTGAACCAAGTATCATTGGTCTTTTTTCATCACTAATTTTATATGTCGTTGCTGCATTGCCGTCTGATATTGGTCTAAGAAAATAATCATTGCCATTTATATTTTTTGAATAAAATTCGAAATTATGAACGCCTTCCCCGTTAAGAATCATTATAGGCGCCACGAATGCATCGACAATATTTTCAAGCTGCCAGATTTGGGGATGGTCATTAAGAGTCAAGTATTCTGTATTTATTGAATTTATTCTGCCGCGGACAAAAGTCTTATTCACATGTGTTTCCCAGTTATCAGAAAGATCCATCATTGATTTAAACGTACCATCATTATCGTGATATATTATGATCATATCTCTATAGTTTTCATTTTTCTTTGCATGCTCAAATACTGTTTTCAGATAAGTGTATTTATCTTTATTTTCTTGAAGAATTGATGGTTTAAAATCATGATGCTTGATAAAGTCGCGCATTCCATTATCGTATTCTTTAAATTCCATAGAAAAAGCGAATTTTATCTACTTTAAAAAAGTTACTAAATAAATTTATAAACTTATAAAAGATCCTATTAATATGAGCCTCGAGAATAAACTTAGTGCGCGAGATATAATCGGAAGCATTCCTAGAATGTCGACTCGCCCAGAATATTTTAGCGGCAGAGGAGCCACATTAACAGATCTAAACGATGAAATATTAGAAACAATATATCAAAAAATAAATAAGAATTATGGAAAGGAAGTAGCTCAGAATTATGCGCAAATGGTTGCAGACCTTCCAGTATTATCAGCAACAGACTTCTTATTATCACTATATGCCCTTGAAAGCAATGAATGGAAATGGGATAAAAGACTTACTCATAAGGGCGGAACATATCTGGGTGGAAGAGGCGGAGACAGTGAAATGCATGCAAGCGCTTTAGCAACAATCGGCTCAACTCTTGGAAACAACAGGGATGATACACCATACATAAGAAATAATTTCTTAATGAGACATAAAATAAATATCGAATCCAGCGCTTCAGAAAGAAGCTACGGATTTTATTAAAATTCTAAAAAAAATTACTGTGCATCAGAAACAGCTGGCGATGCTGGCTGTATTTCGCATCCGCTTCTTGTTGCAAGATCATAAAATGACTGCTCTCCAGGATAATATTCTCCGCCAACAAACCAAGTTGGATAGCCTGTTATTCCTGCTTCAGTGCATGCCTGCTGGCTCTTGTCGCAGTCTATATAATTAATGTAATCAAATGAGTTTCCGAATAATTTCTTCTGGTTCTGGCAATGAGGGCACCATTCTGTGCCGTACATGATTACTCCTTTTTCGGTGAGGCATGTTGCAAACGCATCAAACTTGCCTGGCTCGTCACTTTTTGAGCATGCGCTCAAGAGGATCGACACTGCAAATAAAGAAATTATAAATAATGCTTTTGTTATGTTATTATTCATTTTCTCCCCCTAGTTTTTTGAATATTTGTCTTTGTATAATTTTATTGCTTTAAGAACTGCTTCTTTTGCAGCCTCTGCGCCTTCTGTTGACAATATCTTTACAGATTTCTTCTGCAATAATTTGTATGTCTCAAAGAAATGCGTTATCTCGTCAATTACATGCGATGATGCATCATTCAAGTCTTTGTAATCTTTATACTTTGGGTCATCATGATATACTGCAATTATCTTATCATCCCCTTCTCCGCCATCTTCCATATGGATTACTCCGATAGGCCGTACTGATGCTATAGTCATAGGATATACTGGATGAGATGATATTACAATTACATCAAGCGGATCTCCGTCATCCCAAAGCGTCTGAGGCATGAATCCATAATCGCCAGGATAGTGCACTGCACTATATAATACTCTATCAAGCCTTAATAGGCCTGTATCCTTGTCGATTTCATATTTTACTGAAGAACCCTTAGGTATCTCGATTATAATGTCTATTATTTCAGGCGACTTGTCGCCATAACTTACGTCATGCCATGGATTTGTCATAATGAGGCTAATCTTAAGTAATATATAAAGATTGTTGAGTATAGATATAGCAATATATTTGCAATAAGTTTTATATATAGTGTTTAGTGTTTTCCTCATCAGTGCAAAGCCTATTAATTTTTGGCATTGGGAAATTCAATTTAAAATCTAATATTAATTCTTAATCTCTAGATTTCAATAAACTTTTAAAGATATAATTCTCTAGTAATTCAAATGACAAATAGACAAATTGTAGCTCCTAGTAATCAAATAGATTTTAGAAATATAATTTTATTGTTATCTATAGTCGATATTCTCCTTTGGATAATTTTCCTAATCTGTTTAACGCTGCGAATAGGTTATGCATTTGATAACGTACATCAAATATTATATGTATTCATAGCAGCTACTGGGCTATATGTATTCAATGCTATTTTTTTATATTTGGATATTTGGAATAAAAATGAGTCAACCACTTATATAATTTCAGCTATATTGTTTAATCCTATAATAGGAATAAAATATTATTTTGATACACGAAAAAAAGCGAATAAAATAGAGAAATTTGATACAATATCCCGTAAACTCAAATACATACCAAGCAGGGAAGGAGAAAAATTAAGAAAATTTGTAGTTATATACGATAAATTTATTTTATTGATTTTAATAACCTCTTTGTTATTGATAGGGTTCGGAAACGATACAATACAAATAATTTCTCTTTTAATAATTATAATAAATTTCACAATCCTACTTATATTAACCAATGAATGTGTAAATAAGCATCACATAGTGCCCATATGGAGCATAACTTACCGCCTCAAGCCTGGCATACATAAGAGTCTTGATGGCTCAGATTTTTTTAGAATGAGGCCTGATATTATCACTAACAATGATTATAAAAAAGATATAAATATGACATATACAGATCCAGAAATCTCAGACGCTATGTTCCGAACAATAGAAGCAGGAGAAAAAACTGCTAGTAATGACAAAAAATTATTTGTTTTGTTCATTTCCTTGGCTTTTTCTTTTCTTATTTATTTTTTTCTAAATTAATATAAGAATGTGTTGATCATTCTTAGTAAAACTTTTAAATCTTCTATTATAACATTCTATTATGGTTAGCAGTAATGATTCTAAAAGGGATTCAAAAAATGTTTCCGAGTCTGATCTAGGCATCACTGTAAAGAAAGGAGATGATTTCTCTGAATGGTATCAGCAAATCATTTTGAAAGCAGAGCTAGTCGATTATGGGCCTGTTTCAGGCTGCATGATAATTCGCCCTTACGCGTATAGCATCTGGGAGTCTGTGCAGGAATATTTTGATTCGAGCATCAAAAAGCTCGGCGTGAAGAATGCATATTTTCCATTATTGATTCCAGAAAACCTATTAACAAAAGAAAAAAATCATGTCGAAGGATTTGCTCCTGAAGTTGCATGGGTTACAACAGGCGGCAACAGCCCATTGCCTGAAAGGCTTGCAATAAGGCCTACATCAGAGACTATAATGTATGATTCTTACAGCAAATGGATAAGATCCTGGAGAGATTTGCCTTTAAGATTAAACCAGTGGTGCAACGTCGTAAGATGGGAATTCAAGCATCCTGTTCCATTTTTGAGGACGAGAGAATTCCTGTGGCAGGAAGGTCATACTGCATTTGCAACAAGAGAAGAAGCAGTAGCTGAAGTTTTTGAAATTTTAGATTTATACGCGAGCGTTTTTGAAGATAGATATGCTGTTGCAGTACTGAAAGGAATAAAATCAAACAACGAGAAATTCGCAGGAGCAGATTTCACATCAAGCGTTGAAACGTTATTCCCTAACGGAAAAGCAATACAAGCAGCGACATCACATTTGCTCGGGCAGAATTTTGCAAAGGCATTCGAGATATCCTTTTTGGATAAAGACGGAAACAGGGATTATGTATGGCAGAATTCCTGGGGTCTTACAACAAGAAGCATCGGAATAATGCTCGGCATTCATGGGGATGACAAAGGAATAGTAATGCCTCCAAGAGTTGCGCCAGTCCAGATTGTTGTAGTTCCAATATTATTTGAAGATACAAGAGCATTAGTCTTAGAAAAATGCGAAGAGCTGCGAAGCGAGCTTTCAAAGAAAAACATCCGCGTCCAAGTCGATGATTCTGATTACAGGCCAGGATGGAAATTCAACCATTGGGAAATGAAGGGAGTTCCAATCAGGCTGGAACTAGGGCCAAAAGACTTGGCAGCAGGAAATATCAAGATAGTAACAAGATACGATGGAAATAAAGAGATGCATTCTCTTGAAACTCACAAGCTAGTTGATTATTTGAAGAAAACTCTTGATGACATCCATCATAAAATGCTTGACTCTTCAAGGAAAAATTTGAATGATTCAATTGTCCAGTGCAATGATCTAGATTCGCTATTAAGAATTGTTGACGATAAAAAGATTGCCTTGGCGCCTTTCTGCAACGTGCCTTCATGCGAAGAATCAATCAAGGAGAAATCCGGCGCAAAGACATTAAACAGTCCGCTTGGACAGAAGAGTTCTGAAGAATCCGGATTGAAATGCGTAATGTGCATGAAACCTGCTACATTATTCCACTTTGGAAGAAGCTATTGATAGTAATTAAAAAGAATAATCAGAAATCGTCCTGGATAAAATTCTTCTTGCGCGCTCGTCTATCTTTTTTTGTTCTTCAGATGACTTTTTCATGAAATTTTCGTACCATTGTTTTCTTTGCTCTTTATCTGATTCATATTTCCTTATAGAATTATTAATGATAGAATTTACTAATTTTGAAGAGTTGATATCATCGTTCGTGAAATAACTTGAATACATATCTCTAATATCTTCTTTTTGGGCGATAATTTTTCAAGTTCAAGCATTTCTGTTTTCATCAAGGAAGTCACATTTTTCCCTCTAGAATTATAAATAGGGCTATTTTCCAGTGCTTTCTTGGCAGTTATCGCTTCTCTAATCAGGGATTCCATCTTGAAGAATAATTCTTCCCAATGCACTTTTACTATATCTCCATTCTTTCGCGTAACGTATTCGTATGGATCATAATCTATCTGGCCTATTAGAGTCATTTTATTTCCTAATTTGTTTAATTAATAGAAGTATGTTTTTTATTTATATTATATATAATATCTATTCCGTTTACTATATTATATAGCGGGCTTGAGGGACTTCTGCTTTCATTGTTAAGAATGTAATCGTTGTATAATATTCTCCTGTCAAGTGCCGGATTTTTCCTATATTGCAGGACTCTTTCAAGTTCAGACATTTTGATCTGTCTGAATGGATCATTCTGTCCGATTGAGTTATTTTTATTTTCTTTCAGTTCCGTCAATTCCGTATCCGC
>DASPMU010000069.1:0-5717 GCA_035626895.1 Alphaproteobacteria bacterium | reverse complement strand
TTCAATTACTACTTTTCCTGCAACAGAACCCATCTTGTTTGCATTGACATTTAAGTTTTCTCTTGAAAATCCAGTTATTAATTCAAGATCTTCAATTACTTTGTCGGTTTCTTTCTGTTCGTCAACAATATTTATTTTAGTATTAGGAATAGTACGCTTTGCCATGTAAAATACGTCTCTGAGGCTCGCGTGTTTCTGAACATCTAACAGACTCTTACATATGGAAGCAACTTCGATTGTCTGAAGGAATTTCTTTGAATGGGCTGCATTAAAGAAAAATCTCTGTGCTGTCTTGCTTCCAAGCCCTAAAGTCTTAGATTGTTGATCGTATACAACATTACTTAGACCTCTAACAGACAATTCAATTTTAGGATTTTCTCCTTTCTTGATGTCTTTTACAATATCTTTTCCTAAATCTACAAGGCTATTCTTTACATCACTACTTGAAACTTTCTTTTCATTTGCAGGTTTTTTGCTTGATGAATCTTTTGCAGCAGTAGATGATTCTGAGAATGTCATCTGCACTTCTGCTTCCTTGTCCGTTTTAGTTTGTTTTTTTGCTGCCATTTTAATTTTTGATTATGATTTTTTTGATTATTATTTAATAAGACTTAGTCTCTTTCCTCGTCGTTGTATTCTTCATCGGAATCGCTATCAACGTTCTTTCTTGAAAGATTTTCTTCGCCGTCGCCTTCTCCTTTCAGAGACTCCATCTGGAATATCTGCTGCTTTATTTCGTCTTTGTTAGTCATGTCCTTTAATGCATTAAGCAGTATTTCCTTGTTCTCTCCAGTAAGCCTTGAAAGCGCGTCAGCAACTTCTGGGATATATCTCTCGAACAAGTTAGCACGCTCAAGTTGGTTTTGGACCCTGTTCTTTTTAGCAACGTAGAGTTGAAGCTTTCTTCCTGCTTCCTGGACTGCAAGCTTTAATTCCTTGATAATTTCAGGATAATGCGCAAGAGCTTCCTTAGATTCTGAAGTGAATGGAACCCAGACAGAACACATATGTATAAGTATTGTTAGTGGTCCAGTTGGTATTCCACCAGCGCTTTGCTGTATTCCGTAAGATTTCCAGTTAGTTCCTGTTATTGCTTTTGTAGTTGCGCAAGCTCCCTGCTGATATAATAATGGGACCCTGTTTGCAAATCTTAAGATTGAAATCTGGTCTTCCTTGCTCTGGTTTCCACCATATGCAATTCCAACTTCTATCTGGAAAGGATTTCCCCTGTAAACAAATATCGGCCTTGTTACAGCGACGTAAAATTCTGCGTTTATTTCTTTCTTCAGGCTTTTTTCAAGAAGCTCTTGTCCAATCGGGCTTAAGCAATCTGTTGCCGGAGACATTACTTTTGCTTCTTTCATTGCCTTGAGAAGTTTTTCGGCATCCTGCATGTTCAAATCATCAGGATTCTTCTTTGGATCGATCAATGCTATCTCGCAAATTTCTTTTGCTGTGCCGGAACCGATTCTTGACAAATCATTCAATAAGAAATTGCTTAATGTTTTCTGCGTAGTATTTTTGAGCATCTTCATCAAAATTCCAAGCTCAAGTCCGTATGGATGAGGCTTGATTTCCTGAGGCTCTTTTGGAAGTGCATCAGTTGCTCTTGCATAGATGAATTGTTCTGCTTTTGGATTAGTATAAATTATTGTAGCGTGAGGATTTACGATTGCAGTCTCTTTCAGATACTGATCAACTGACTGGTCTCCCTTGATGTACGAAGCTTCAAGATCAAGTTCAATTCTTGTTCCATGCTCTTTATTGTCCCACGGCCTTACTTCTTCAGCAACTATTTCAGGGCTATTATTCTGAGTATTTAGATGCAATTCCATGTAATGAGCCGGCTTGTTTGCAGCAGTCTTTGACATGATTTTAGTAGGTCTGCCTGTTGTTAGCTGGGCAAACATTACAGCTGCAGAAATTCCTATTCCCTGCTGTCCCCTGCTTTGTCTTAGCCTGTGGAATTTTGAACCATAAAGAAGTTTTGCAAAAATTTTCGGGATCTGCTCTTTGACAATTCCAGGGCCATTATCTTCGACAATGACTCTGAACCTGTTTTCAGCCATTTCTATTATTTCAACGCTTATTTCAGGAAGGATTTTTGCTTCTTCTGAAGCGTCAAGAGCGTTATCTACTGCTTCTTTGATTGTCGTCATCAAAGCTTTTCTTGGATTATCAAAGCCCAAAAGATGCCTGTTTTTTTCGAAGAATTCAGCAACAGAGATATCTCTCTGTTTCTTTGCCATGTCTTCGGCAGTCAATTTCTTAGATTCGCTTTTAGCTTCAGTCGAACTTTTAGCCATAGAACAAGAGTTTCTAAGAGTCATTAATAAATATTTCTATTTGAATTTATTTAAAGACGATAGAATTATACGTTATTTAGAATTATTCTTTGATCTATTAAAATTCTCCTTAAGACCGCCTTCAGTATAGATATAACCTATCATTTCACCTGTCTCAGGATAAACATTTACGAAAATATTTCCATTAGCATTTTTGCGAGTATTTATATTATAATTTAATTTAGCTGAAGTTTTTTGAAGAGGCATTTTATAAAATTTTTCGCAGAGATATCTATTTTCAGCAGAATCGAATTTGAAATCAAGTAAATAAGATCCATAGCCAACTAACAGATTATCTCTATCCCCATCTTTTGTAGTAATAGAGAAAATCTTAAGAGAGTTTTCATCAATAGAATCATTTGTGACAATTTCTTTCAAAGGATCTAGGCTAATTCCTTTTTCATAATTCAAAACAAGGCTGTCCTGAGAAGAAGATTTCATGTTTAGGAAGTATATTGTATCCGGCTGCAATACTGCAATGCCTAAAAGTCCGTCTTTACTGAAATATCCTGCTGCAATATCTGGAGCAATTGGTTTTTCATTAGGGCCAATACGTTGCTCTACTGAAAGCAAAAGTTTTTGTTGAACATAATCATATTTGTCATCTTTTTTCTTTTTAGCAATTTTTTCGTTATAAAGATTGTATGAATAAATAGAATTTTTTGACGCAGTTATTCCCCAAACATTATTTCCATCCTCAAGTATTGTGTTGTTTACCCTGTCTGTTAGCGTCAATTGTTCATTATCCATCGGAATGCCAAGTGTTTCTTTTGAGAACTTCTTTTTTCCATCAACTGACCACTGAGAAACTTCTGTCGGCAGCGAAAAGAAAGTCATTTGTTTTGCCGTTTCAGGATTAAACCATGTAGTAATGTCTCCTGGAGCCATGCCTGAACTTGCATCGACGCGATAAATTAATGTATCTTTCCTGTAAGTATTGTCGTTTTTTCCAAGCCTTGCAACAAGGCCTTGAGTAGTAGAAATAAGCATATCAAGTATAGCGTCGCCATTGAAATCTGCAACAACTCTTGTGCTTGAACCGTAAGATTGAGTTTGAGTTTTTACAGGTGAATCAGTCTTAGAAACAGTATTACTTATGTAAGCACCAGAAGCGCATCCGATGCTCGACAATGCCATCAATGCGACGGCGACTTTAGCATTCAGTTTCAACGCGTGAACCCCCACACATTACCAATACTACAAGTATAGTTGACTTTTTTATAAAGTTTATGCCTTGCATAAACTCCCGAACAAGAAGTGAGGACAGTTTATGCCTTGCATAAACTCCCGAACAAGAAGTGAGGACAGTGCTAAATTGCAAGAGACTATGCAAAACTATTATAGATTTATATACCATCTACTTTAAAAAGCATATAAATATCCTAGTCTTATGGCTGATGAACAGTACTCATATGATTTACGTATCACAAAAGACAGGATAGCTGTACTTATTGGTGCTAAAGGCGAGACTAAAAATGATCTCGAGAAAGAGACAGGATGCAAGATACATATAGATAGCTCTGAAGGAGATGTAACTCTGACAGGAAGCGACGCCATAAAATTATTTGCATTAAGAGAAGTAATAAAAGCAATCAGCAGGGGATTTAATCCTGATCTTGCAAAGCAGCTCTTCAAGCAAGACTATATTCTTGAAGTTATTTCATTAAATGATTATTCTAAAGAGAAATCCCATCAGCAAAGATTAAAAGGAAGAGTCATCGGCCTTGAAGGAAAATCTAGAAATACTCTTGAATCTTTGACAGAATGCTCAGTTTCCGTCTATGGAAAGACTATTGCAATGATCGGCAGCGTGGAAAATATCGGCAATTGCAAGAGAGCGGTAGAATCCCTTCTTGGTGGAAGTCCTCATGCCAATGTATATAAGTGGCTTGAGAGACAAAAAAAGCTTTCACGAACACAAGATCTTGGCGGAAGCTTCTAAATAAAGACAAAGAATTATTTTATTCAGAATTTATTTCTTATTTTCGGCTTTTTTGCCTACAATTTTATTATATGCAACAAGCTCGTCTTCTTCAGATATCTGGAAGTGTTTTCTGAAATAAACAGAAATATTATGCAGATCTCTCTTCAGCAATTCTTTTGCATTATCTGCAGTAGTCATTGTCGCCTGAGAGAAGTCTATGAATACAGGTTCTTCCTCATGATTTAAAATATTGAACGGACTTAAATCCCCATGTATTAATCCTTTCTCGAATAGTTTTTTTATGTTATCAAGTATTTTCTTATAGAATTTTTTAGGATCTTTTGGAGCCTGGTTTTTTAATTCTGGAGCAGGATGATCATCTCCGATATATTCCATTAATAAAATATTATCTTTGAATGCTATAGGCTTTGGGACTTTTATCACTTCACGTGCAAGCATCAAATTCCGGTATTCTCTTTGCGTCCATGAAAATATTATTAGTCTTGTTCTCTTTTTCAGGGAAACATATCTTGGATCCTTGCTTAAGTAGTCATACATCTTGTTGAAATTGCAATTTTCCAGGCGATAGATCTTGCATATTATTCTGTCATTTTTTTTTGTGAGAGCAGTGAATATGTTTGCTTCTTTTCCTACAGAAATCGTGCTTTCAAGATTCTCAAAATACCCCTGGCTTGACATCTGGAAAAGTAATTCAAGAGAGTGCTTGCTAAATACATTACCATATACTTTCCATTCTTCCCTGCCCTTCAAATGACTCATAATAAGAGATAAGAAACATCATATATAAAGTTGATTAAAGAAATTTAGGAAATAGTCTTTTCAGCATTTTTCTTATTTACCCTCGAAGAGTCCGCGTTCATGATGTAACGAAATTTGGCATTTTGAGCAAGAGAATAGCCAAAAGCTATATCTGAAAGACCATTAGTATATCCCGATTCTGCAAGACGGCCTAAAAAGCCGGAAACAGATCGCAATAAATTGCCGCTATATTGCCAAAGACTAGTCGTATCAACATCTGTAAATTCATAATATATCAAAGCCATTCCTATTCCTGTGAAAAATGCCGAAGCTCCTAAATCAAAATATTTAGTATTTTTATTATTGCTTACAAAAAATACATCCAAAATTGAGGAATTATTTTCAAGCATTTTTTCTATATTTCCTTTTGCATCAAGATATTTTTGTTTTCCATTATTTTCTAAAGAAAGAGCAGCCCCTAAAATACAATCAATTATGCTGAATCCTGATAGCACGCCGCCGTATATTCCATATTTAGAACGATTTATTGTCTTTTGTGCAAGATCATATTTTGATCCGCCTTTTTCTTCTATCTTCGCTATTTTTTTATCATAATATAATTGAATTTTTTTATCTAGACTCATTTTTATCTAAACTCATATTATCCTTTTAAATCATCAAAGCTTCAT
>DASPMU010000068.1:0-4673 GCA_035626895.1 Alphaproteobacteria bacterium | reverse complement strand
TAGAATCAAGATGCCATTGGGCTATATAATTGTAGCCTGCGCCCGAGGCTATTGTGCTATTATCGATAAAACCGAACCGATACTGCGTCCCGTCCCTATCTGTCACGATCCAATAGCTGCTGTAGTTTTCTATCTTATAATAATATTCAGGAATTGTGTGGTATGATCCTTCATAATATGTCAATTCATGGCGCTCGCCATTGAGCAATAGGAAGAACATATCATTGGAGGTGTTTACTACACTTCCATTAGTATTTCTGTAGATATAATTTTCAGAAAGAGTCCATCCAAATCCTAGAACGCTTTGGCTCCTGGTATTATGGCTGTTATATTCTAGAATTATTTTAGGCTCAAATCCATTTACTCCATCAGGGACATCTATATCATAATTATATGAAGAGCTTCCATAATAAGAATCATCTTCGTATTTTCCATATGAAACCAATTCTTGCTGTTCTGGCACAACAGTTGTATGCCTGAATGGTTTATGATAATCTTCGGCGCTGGCATTAAATGCCATTATAATTGCAATAACTATTGCAAAATTTGCAAGAGCCAAGATTTTATAGTTCTTTGATGCCATTTATTATACCTCGTTATGTCTCATTTTCCATTTTATATGGAATCTTATCACCTCGTTCATCTCTTGGTGTTATTTATCAGGGCAGCTACATTTGTCCTAACATCTTTCAGAGAGATGTTTCTCATGTCAAGAACATATACGACAGGAGTCATATTGAATATTCCAGTAAGATTTTCTGTCCCATTGGCATAATTGAACAGCCATCTTTGATTTCCATAGACGGCAACTTTATCTACAGTTGCGACAACACGCGTATTATTCAGGCTTCTCAAATATACTTTCTGATCAGTATAGATAGTAGCTCCAGGCCATATTATGCTATTTTCTATTCCCTGCTGTATTGCTTCTGAACTGTTCGGAGTCTCAAGGCTCGATATAAGCATTGGAAGCTCTACAACAAGCTCTCCAACAGCAGACAGGCATGCAGCAAATATTGATGTATTATAATTTACCAAAGAATCCTGGGCTGTCAATGTGCATGTATGGTTTGTTGTTCCTTCTCCGCTTTGGCAATCTCTGGAGGAATTCATGCTTGCATAGCTTGTGTTAATGTCAGCAATTCTGCATTCAGAGTCGATGGACGTCTGGAAATTGAAAGTCGGAGTAGTATCATCCGTCTCATAAGGAGCTTCGTCATCTCCTAAGGGAGGATTGCAACTCTTACATATAAACCCTGACATGCTCATATTGAAGTCAGTAAAATTGGAAACATAAATATCATCTATCAGAGCAAGATTTGCTACATTATCGTTTATTGCTCCGAACGCGTTCAATTGGTTATATGATCCTGTTATTGGAAATATTGTTTCTCCTTCAAGAGTCTGAAGTACTCCATCCATATAGAGCGAGTATTCCCCGTTTACTATATCTACTGTATAGGTTACATTGTATGTCTGGTTTTCGATTATTTCCCCGCCACTTACCGTTGATACGCCATATTGGCACTGGATGTGCCCATCCCTTCCAAAATCACACCATGGGCCGTCTGCAAGACTAAATGATGAATCCGGACTTAAGCCGACCCAGACTCCAGCTGTGCCTCCCCTGAAATTTATCCTGAAGGATACATTAAATATATCAGCATTCGAAGGATTGATCACGAAATTATCGCTGTATGAATATCCTGAAGATGTACTTGTGTTAAATGCATAATCTCCACCTACAATATTTGTCGCCACTACGTTAGCATTTCCGCTTTTAGTCCATCCAGGAGCTGATCCTTCTTCAAAATCTTCGTTGTAAAATATTACTGCGCTTGCGCTTGATGCAAGTATTGTTATTGCAAATAAGGCAAATAGCAATGAGGATAATTTATTGAAGATCTTCATTGCACTACCTCCATCTGGATCTTATCAAGATAGAAGCTGTCATCATCCCATGTAAATTCTTCTCCAGAATTTCTGCTATATTCCTGGACAGAATTTCCATTGATGACATATTTCATGCAGCTCTCGCCTGATGTACAAATTCCGTCGCCATTCCCATCATAGATGCTGTCGCAAAGTATTATCTTGTTGTCCTGGTCTTCTGCTGTCGAGCATTTATATCCCTCGACATTTATTTCATAATTATTGAACTTGTAGGATTTTGTGCGGCATTCTTTTATTGTTGACTCTACATCGCGTCTTCCTTTATAGCATGAAGAATTTATTGTAGTATTAGTGCATTCATTTGTAGAATTATCGCATATTTTCTTTACCCTCAGGCAGCTTTCATATATTGGTTCCTTTATTATTATAGGCGCATCAATACATTCCTGGACGCGTTCTATTCCTTCAACAGGGAAATATTTTTCTCCTTGAGGATTTTTTGCCTGAAATTCTGTCTCTATCTGGCCTTCCGGCCCGATGAGGGCGATTGCCCCGACAACTGATACTATTAGTAAGAAAAAAACAATTATAATTTTATTCATAATACACCCCACAAATAAAAAGTTGAATGTTATAAAATATAAGAAATATTTAATAATTTCTGACGACTAGGGGATAATTCTCGACGAGAATTACGCCATCATGATCAAAGGATTTGACAACTAGAAAATAATCTTGTTATTTGATGACTTCTTGATGCGAACTTTCTTGTATGACTTTTACATGATATAATGTTTATACGACTTAAGAATAATATTTGCTTGGTGCAACTTCTCTATGATCCTTTAGATTAACTATTGGGAAATAATGATTTAAGATTAGAATAAGAAAATTTTGCCTTCACTTTTGATCGTTGGGGGTGATTTATTAGTGAAGGCAAAGAATTACATCCATAACGGATCGTGAAAACAGATGATTATGATTGAATCTTTGCGTTATAATAAATGAAAGAAAATAAAAAAATAAAGTTGTAAGTTTATCTTACAATCTCAATTCCTAGCTCGTCAGACATTCTCTGCCTGTTAGCCTTTGCCTGCTTTGGGCTTGCTTTTCCCAAGATCCATGGGCTTTTAACACCAGTGACTATAGTCATTACTGTTAATTTTCCTTTCATGGATTCGGAAACTCTAGCTCCCCAGATGACATTTGCATCTTCATCCATTGCTTCGGTTACTAATTCTCCTACCTTGCTAATTTCATCAAGTGTCATGTCTGGTCCGCCGCTTACGTGTATGATTGCGCCGCTTGCTCCATCGTAGCTAATGTCTAGTAATGGGTTGCTTAATGCACCTTTTACTGCTTCTTCTACTCTGTTATTAGTGTCGGATGCTCCAACGCCAATTGCTGCAACTCCGCCGTCAGTCATTATTGCTTTAACATCTGCGTAGTCTAAGTTTACAAGTGATGGTACTGCAATAGTCTCAACGATTCCTTTGATCATTGTTGCAACTAACTCATTAGCAACTGCAAATGCCTGCTGAACTGGCAAGTTACCTGCAATCTGGACTAATCTGTTGTTGTCGATTACGATAACAGTGTCAGATACTTGTCTTAATTGCTGCAAGCCAAATTCTGCTTTGTCTACTCTTGCTCTTTCGATTTTGAATGGCATAGTAACTGTTCCAATTACGATAGCTCCCTGATCTTTTGCTGTTTGCGCAATTACAGGTGCTGATCCAGTTCCAGTTCCGCCGCCCATTCCAGCACATACAAATACCATATCAGAACCTTTTAATGATTCTTTTATTTCTTGTATGCTCTCTTGTGCTGCCTCAGTGCCTCTCTCCGGGAATCCGCCACATCCTAGTCCTCTTGTAACATCTTTTCCTAATAAGAATTTTTTATCAGCTTCCATCATGTTTAAATGCTGTTGATCAGTGTTGCAAGCAATTATTTCTGCTCCTTTTACACCTTTCTTGTAGAGCCAGTTTACCATGTTGCTACCTGCTCCACCAGATCCAATAACCTTGATATTGGCCTGTCCTACTTCCACACCTTCAAATCCTTTTGCGTTTGTTTTCACGAAGTCCATTTTGTTGTCTCCCCTATTGCGAGGCCCCCTTGTTTTTTGTTTTTGAGTTATTATCTTGCATTATATATGTTGCAAAATATATTTCTGATTATAACAAAGTTTAAATATTCTCCTAACTATATCTCTTCTAGAACAAGTCGTTTTATCTCGCCAAAGATAAAAACAAATCTTTTTGTGTATCGCGCTTTTCGCCAAAAAAGTACGATAACAGTTTCGTTTTGTGCATACTGATGTGTTAAAGTTTTCGCCAAAAAACTTTAATTAATTCTTAATCAGACAAACTAATATATAAACATTTCTGTTTTATAATACTTATATTCTAATTATATTTTTATTAAATATATATCGTAATATATATGTTATTATGGGAATTAATATTCTTTCTCTTCAGTTTTAGGAGGAACAGGATTACTTTCAAACAATATTTCCTTCTTTCCGGGATAAAGATTCATTGAAGCCATCTGCTGATATTGTGATTCTGTAAGCACTAAATGTGTTATCGTAAAATTATATTTTTCTTTTATTTTAATTACAATTTCTCGAACAAGCATGTTATCAATACCTTCCCCTATTATCAAAAGGTTGGCTTTATCTTTTTCTTCCCGACCATAGGCCATGATATTATTGATGCCTGGAATTGCAATGCATTGTTCTACAAATTCATCCAGTATTGTTTTCTTTCCTTCAA
>DASPMU010000067.1:0-4589 GCA_035626895.1 Alphaproteobacteria bacterium | reverse complement strand
TCTCGCCGGACATTTTATTGACCAAGATTTCAATGTCATTTAACCCATTCCCATAATGAAGAAGTTTCCCTTTCCAGATAAATTTGAATCCATTGTATTCTGAAGGATTATGCGAAGCTGTGATTACAATTCCGAGATCGAATTTCTCATCAATTGCAACCCAGTTAAGCATCGGCCTTGTCGTGATTCCTGCATGGACAACATCTATTCCTTCCTCAATCATTGCTTTGGATATTGAAGAAAATAGCGAGAGATTTCCGATCCTTGAATCGTATCCAATAATTATTTTTTTGGCGTTTGTGTATTTCAAAACTGCCTTTCCTAGAATGTATGCGAATTTCTCATTTAGCTCTTTGCCGTAGATTCCGCGAATGTCGTATTGATGGAACAGTCCCATATTTCTAACCTCACTTGTCGTCGTTGTATTTTATTTTCAAAAAGTTCAACAACCTTACCCTTTTATTTAACTTTTTTTAATGTATTAAAAAACTTACGAAAAATAATAAAAATAAATTTTTGAAGGATTATTTGATTCCTTTCCATTCTTTCTTTGCATGCTCAATGTCCTGCTTAGAACGTATCTGGAACCATTGTCCGCTAAAGCTGTACCCTATCAAGTTTTCATTCTTTACAAGCTTAGGGAAGACGTCCTGCTCAAACATTGAAAATCCATCTGGAATTAATTTTATGACTTCAGGCTCTATTATGAATATTCCTGAATTTATCAATTTAGATGGGGCACCTTCCTTGGAGGGCTTTTCAATAAAGCCAGTAATCTTGTTTCCATTCATTAGAGCCACGCCAAATGTTGATGGATCATCTACAGTTGTTAAAGCAAGCGTGCATAATTTATTATTATGCTTGTGGAATACGTACATATCATCTAAATCGACTTTTTTCAAGTCATCAGAGTAGCATATTACTGTGCTTTCAGTTATGAATTCCTGGACTGCCTTGACCGACCCTGCTGTTCCAAGAGGATACTCTTCTTCAACGTAAGTTATATTCATGCCCATGTTCTGGCTGTTGCACGCGTTCATGATATCCTTGCGTCCTTTAGGGATGCATATCATCATTTCAGTTACGCCGTGCCTTTTTAGAAGCTTGATGTTCCATTCGAGCAAAGTCCTGTCCTGTACAATGTCAAGAATGCTTATCTTTCTATTCTTATCATTTTCTCCGCCAGCAAGAATGATTGCTTTTCTGAGTCTGTTAGCTGATAAGGCTTTTATTAGAAGCAATTCGACAGCATGGCTTCTATTCTTTATGGTTACGCCATCTACCTTATTATCGATTTTTTCAAGAATCTCGTTGTCAATTGTTAATGTTACTCGTTCTTTCATGACAGGCACCCCGCATTAAAAGTATGATTTCGTATGATAAAAGGAATGAATTGTGATATATAAACCTTGTGGAAAACAGATAAGCAAGAGATTAAGAACAAGATAATAAGGCGACAATCGCAAGAAAATTACACTATTTCGCCAACCAAAGAATACTTGTTCACGCCAACTATTTTAACATCAACAAAATCGCCAAGCTTAAGCCTGTCTTCAGGATTTTGGATCAATATCTGCTTATAATATTCATTTCTTCCAATGACTGTTCCATCCTTGCTTAATTCATCTATAAGAACGCCAGAATAGTTCCTTCCAACATACTTCTTATTATATCCTGAAAGAAGAGAATTGAATTTCTCCTTGATAACCTCGCCGCGAGCCTTGATTACTTCACTAGGCAATTGCTTCATTTTCTCGGCGTCAGTTCCCTTCCTTAGCCAAAACCTGCTATAATTTAGAACTTCAAAGCCTACATCAGAAATCAGATTGAGAGTATCCTCAAATTCAGACTCACTTTCCTCAGGAAATCCAACAATTATATCGGTGCTTATCACAACATCAGGAATTTCTTTCTTAAACAAATCAATAATGCCTTTGAATTCTGCCACAGTATAATATCTCTTCATGTCTTTTAAGACGCGATCATTTCCTGACTGTATTGGAATATGAAGGAACTTGAATATCTTAGGATTCTTGAAGCTTTCAACTAATCCTTTCTTCACTCTATCTATATGATCAGGGTTTGCCATGCCAACTCTTATTCGAAAATCTCCAGGAAGTGCTGCTAAGTCATTTAGTAATTCCGGAAGGAAATATTTCTCCTTTCTATAAATATCAAAGCCATAGCAGCCATTGTCCTGGCTAGTCAGCCAGAATTCCTTGCAGCCGTCTGCAAGTGCAGACTTGAATTGGGAGATTATTTTCTCTTTAGGATATGAAAGCAAGTTTCCTCTTGCAAGCTTTGTCTTGCAATAAGTGCAATTGCTAAGACATCCTTCAGAAATTGGGAGGATTTCAACAATGCCATTCTTTCTTGACTTTGGAAGGTTCAGTCTTTCGTTAAGATCATTTGCGATGTTTTGAGTGACTAATCCATTAAGAGTATCGTTAACAATGTCAACTATGTGAACTATCTGTCTTGTCCCCACAACTGAAACATCCTTTAGTTTTCCGTTTAGAAGCTCTGGCTCTGCCTGGGGGATGCATCCTGCAACAACAATCTTCACGCCTTCATCTTTCCAGGCCCTAAGCTCGCGGAAGAATTTTGACTCAGCAAGGTTCTTCACAGTGCAAGTATTGATTATCACTAAATCAACATCGCTTGGCATATTGTTTAACTTGCCATCTTCACTAACTTCAGTTATAACCCTAAATCCGTTATCACGTAAAAGACCGCACATTACTTCAGAATCAGACTGATTAAGCGAGCAACCGAAAGTCTTGACAAAGATAGTCTTCTGATTAGTCAGAACCATCGGCTTATCCAGTCCTACTTGAACAATTTGAAGATTATCCTCATACTTATACGTGATGCTCATACTTTTTGAAATCAAATTAGTCTTATAAAGTTAATCATAATATTTATATAGTACACGTCCATAAATAACTATATGCCGGGCTTATATGATAAAGAGAACATGCTAGGAGTAATTAACAGCCTTCCAGATCAGATCAAGGAAGCATACTCTCTTGGAAAAAACATCCATCTAAAAGGTGTTCCAAGCCAAATATTCATATGCGGCATGGGCGGCTCAAGCATAAGCGGCCAGCTTCTGGAGTCCTATTTCAACATCCTAAAGATAAAAATCCCAGTCCGTAATGTACAAGATTACACGCTTCCTGAATACGCTGATAAGAATTCTTTAGTGTTCATCGTTTCATATTCTGGAAACACAGAGGAAAGCCTTTCTTGCTACAAGCAAGCTCTTCAAAAGAATCTAAATATCATAATCATAACAACTGGCGGTAAACTTGAAGAGTACGCAAAGATCAATAGGCTTCCAATAGTAATAATCCCTAAAGGATACCAGCCAAGAAACGCGGTTGCATATTTATTCTTCCCAATGCTTCGAATCCTAGAAAATACTGGAATAATCCAAGATAATAGCGATGATATAAAGAACCTGGTTGAAAACATCAAGAAAAATCAAAAAAGTTTTGATCATATAGGCTATGATATAGCGCTCAAGCTTTTTGGAAAACTTCCAGTAATATATTCTTCGACAAACTTCCATGCAGTAGCTTACAGATGGAAGTGCGAGATCAATGAAAATACAAAGATTCCTGCTTTCTGCCATAAGTTCCCTGAACTAAATCACAACGAACTTAATGGTTATGTGAATTTCAATAAGATGAATATCCCAATCCATATCATAATACTAAAAGATGTTGATGATCATAGAAGAATTGCAAAGAGAATGGAAGTTACAAGAAAGCTAGTCAAAGAGATGACTAATGATGCAATTAAATTTACAGAGATAACAATCAAGGGAGACAGCATCCTGACAAAGATGTTTACAACAATATACATCGGAGATCTAGTATCATATCACTTGGCAATAAACTACGCAACTGATCCATCACCAGTTGATGTAATCGAAAAGTTTAAGAAAGAGATGGGACCGTATATATAATTAAATATACATTCACAGTCAAAAGAGCTACAGTAAATTAGAGGTGTTGAGTAATGTTTTTCAAAAAAGAGGGCTATCTAGTTTCAGATATAGGTGGAACTAAAACAACAATAGCTTTAGTTGACGCAAAGACAAGCCAAATAATTCTAGAGAAGACCCACTTGAATCATGACATTAAGCACTATACAGACACCCTTGTTCATTTCTTGAATTTACCTGAAGCACAACATTACAAAGTAAAAAGGGCATGCATCGCAATTGCAGGCCCGATAAATGCAGACAGGACTCAGGCAAAGCTTTCAAACTATGACTGGAAAATTGATGCGGCAAACATCCTTGTCAGGACATCAATCCATCATGTTACTATAATTAATGACTTTGAAGCAATAGGCCTTGGAGTAAATACATTAAAGACAGAAGATTATGTTGAACTTACAAATTTTGGAAGAAACACATCTGGCGCAATAGCAGTTATTGGCGCAGGAACCGGCCTTGGAGTTAGCATCCTTCCGCATAGCACAGGAGACAGGATCCCGATGCAGTCAGAAGGCGGGCATGTTGATATGCCAATAGATATCAAAAGCACTATAGATATTAAATTCCAATCATTCTTAAG
>DASPMU010000066.1:0-17622 GCA_035626895.1 Alphaproteobacteria bacterium | reverse complement strand
AAGCACTCGAGAAAGGAAATTTCAAAAACAAGGCTTACGCTTGGTCAGTTTATATTGCATATTCGCTATTCAGAAACATCGGAATCCCTCAGGATAAAATCAGATTAAGACAGCATTATCCTGATGAGAAAGCGTTCTACGCTGATGATGCGTGGGATATTGAAGTGAAATTAAATACGTTCGGATGGTTTGAAGTATGCGGAGTCCACGACAGAACTAATTACGATTTAACGCAACATGGGAAACATTCAGGAAAAGAATTGAATTTATTCAACGAAGAATCAACAAAGGAGACTAAGGAAGAAAAGATAGAGACTCCTCATATTTTAGAAATAGCATTCGGAACTGACAGGCCAACATTTGCCTTACTTGATATTTTCTACAAGAAATTCGAAGATGGCGAAGGAAAAACTAAATTCCTAGTGCCATGGCATATGAGCCCAGTTAATGTAGGAGTTTTCCCATTGATGAAAAAAGATGGCCTTGCAGAGATTGCAAAGAAGATATTTGACGACTTGCAGAAAGAATTCAGCGCAAGATACGACGTTGCAGGATCAATTGGAAAGAGATACTTGCGTGAAGATGAATCAGGAACTCCATTCTGCATTACTATAGATTACGATTCTAAAGAAAAACACGACGTAACAATCAGAAACAGGGATACTGAAGAACAAAAGAGAATCCCGATACATTCTGTAAAAGAAACTATCAGATCGCTTTTGAACGGCGAGAAGACTTGGAATGATATTTAGAATTATATTTAGGTTTTCTTGAATTTATTGAATCTGTAGTTATAGTATCTATATTGCTACTTATATTACTACTAGGCGCGTTATGAGTTCTGCCCCACTTTACGTCTTCATTTGCATAATATGATCTAATTGTAAACCATTCTCTAAATCTTGAAGGTATTCCTTGCAATAATAATAGCGCAAGCGGAGCTGCCCAATTTGCCCATCTTTCCACGAAGTCGAGCCATGGCTCGCCAGATATTGGCCTAACTAATGCTGTAGAGAATGTCCATATTGTTGCTGCAAGAAGAACTATCCTTATAGGGGCTAGAAGGACACAGAATGCAATAATAATATCCATGACTCCAATAATCGGCATTATAGTTATGGCTGAAGCTTCACTAAAACCAACACTCGTAAGATATTTGATCCAAGTATCTTTGACGCCAAATGCAAATATGCCATGACCCAGAAACATTCCAAATATTCCGATTCTTAAGACCTTCTCTGCGGTTGTTGTGCTAGTGTTAGTCGAAACCATATTAAAAGAAAAGCAAAATAAAGATATATCTTTTGAGGAAGAAAATTAAAGATTTGACTTTCAGAAAATTTTTTGCTTTTAAACAAGAATAAATAAAAATTTTAAAAAAATTAAAACACATCATAATGTATTTCGAATTTTCCTCGAGGCTTTTTGCAGACCTTGCACTTTGATGGCGCTTCATGTCCTTCAACGATGTAGCCGCAGGACTTGCATCTCCACTTTACTACGATGTCTTTTTTGAAAACCTTGTTTTCATTGAAATTCTTGATTAGTTTCAAGAATCTCTTTTCATGTTCGACATCTATTTGAGCAAGATCTTTGAAGAATTCTACAATCTGAGGATATTTTTCATCGCTTGCGATTTTTTCATATCGAGTAAAATAATAATTGTGATGGCTTCTTTCAGCATCTGCCGCTCTTTTTAGATTATCTATAGTTGATGTTGATTCTTTCATGTATTCAAGGATTATCTGCGCTTGTTCTAGCTCGTTTCTTGCAGTCTCCAGGAAAATATGCGCGACATTATCGTAGCCTTCAGATTTTGCAATTTCTCCATAGAGGTGATATCTTGTTGAAGACTCGCATTTTTTCATGAAGGCTTCATTTAGGCTGTGCTTTGTTCCGGAATCTTCGAATTTATTTTTAGTATTCTGGTTGAATTTATTTATTACAGGGATGCTGTCAAGTACTGTCGAGCCTTTTCCTCTTACTTCAAGAAGCCTGTTGTCTTCTATTTCCTGCTCTCTTAAAGTCTCAATAGTTTTTACAAGAGTTTCGATTTCAGTTATTGCGCCGACTAACTCAGCCCTTCTGTCCTTGTCCATGGTCTTGTTATTTTCTAGAAGATTCTTTAACGTGGATTTTCTCTTCTCATAAATATCTTTTAATCTTCGCAATGGCATTTCTAATTCACCCAAATAATTTATTACTGATCTACCCCTTTAATTAAAAATGATTATGAAAATATTATTTTCAAATTAAAGATGCTAACTCTCACATCCTTCTAATATCCATGCCTTTTCCTTTTGCTTCAAGTTCAAGGCTTTCGATTATATCTTGTTCTCTGAGATGTTCAATCGTCTTTAAAAGTATATCTATTTCGCATATTGCTCCATAGATCTGATGCTGCCTTGCAGGGTCGAGCTTTGGATTTTTCTCAAGCAAATTCACAAGGTTTCCACGCCTTTTATCGTATAATGATTTTAATTGATTGAGTCCCATTTTGTTTCATACCTTTGTTTGAATTGTTTTTTTATGTATTTCTTATATTCTTATAACGCCTTAATGTATTATCTGGATCATGTATTGGCTGGACTAATTTCATCATGTCCATGAAGTATCTGTCCTTTCGATGAAGTCCATCAGTTATTTCCAGATCATTATGAGTCCAGTTTATTATTTTCTTTATTTTACCATGATTGTCATCAATAAAAATATTGCTAAATTTAGATCTTATTTCATCAAGATGATCTGTCAGGAGGAAAAGCTCGATGCTTTCCCTGCTTGATTTGATAAATCCTATTGCCTTGCATTTGCGCAGAACTTCTTCATATTTGAAATGGAATTTTAACATGAACATCAAATCATCGCTCTCCATTGTGAATAAGATATTGAAGAATAGCTTGTTATTGTTATCAACATAAAACGTCTTACGCTCGGCCATGCCGTTTTTTAGAATCATGCCGTAGACCATTTCTTCAGTCAGGTAATATATTGTTCTTGGCTTGCCGCTGTTTTTTTCATTGGATTTTTCTCTGCGAACAATTCTATATGCTTCAAGAATTTTTAGCTGCTGGGTTATGTTTGAAAGGCTTGTGTTTGTCTTCAATGCAAGATCGCTTGGCGATTGCGGATATTCTGCAATCTCTTTTAGGATTGACCACTTATTGCTTAAGAATATTTCCGGACCAAAATCGTCTTTCATTGGAATTTCTTAAGTTTATGAAATATATAAAGGTTTTGATTGTTAATATGTAAATTAATTTATTATGTTTAGTTATTACTAAAGTTATTAATTATTGTTGTAAGTTGTGTTATTTTTGTGCTTATTTTGTAAAAAAACATGAAAAAAATAGGAACATTTATATATCAATTTGCTGAAAAAGTAATAAATAATATTTTTAAAAAAAGTGGTAAGAGAAAGTGTTTGGTAGTATTATTTAATTATGGATTTTTATAAAACTTGAATTACTTTTTGATAAAATATTTTTGATTCATATTTGTTTTATTTTAATAAAATTCAGTAAAAGTGGGTGAGCATGAGTAAATTAAAAGTGTTGATGTTTGGGTGGGAGTTTCCGCCATTCATGTCTGGCGGCCTTGGAACTGCCTGTTACGGTTTGACTAAAGGCTTGACTAACAAGAATGTTGAGGTAACGTTCGTCATACCACATGGACCGGACGATATGAGAACTGAATACGTTAAATTACTGATTGCTTCCAATACTAATCTTTCTAAATATAACTTTAAAGTGAAACATGTTGAAACGCTTCTGGCTCCTTATCAATCGGAAGCGCAATATCAAAAAGAATACGACCAGTATGTCCAATCTCTAAAAAATAGCAAGACTTCTTCAGGCGGAGGAGCAAAGCTTCTCTACGGAAAAAATATTTATGATGAGGTCTATAGATTTAGCCTTGCTGCAAGAGATATCGCGCTGACTGAAGAATTTGATATAATACATTGCCACGATTGGATGACTTTCCCTGCAGGAATTGAAGCAAAAAGAGCAACAGGAAAACCTCTTGTGGTTCATGTTCATGCAACTGAATTTGACAGGACAGGCGGAAACAGCGTGAACGATTATATTTCTCACATTGAATATGAAGGAATGGCAAATGCAGATAGAGTTGTTGCAGTTTCATATTATACCAAACAAAAAATAATGCAGCACTACAGCATACCTGCAGAAAAAATCACAGTCATTCACAACGCAGTTGATTTTGGCGAAGAGAAAAAATATGACATAAAAAAACATGAGAAGGTTGTTTTATTCCTGGGAAGACTGACACTTCAAAAAGGCCCTGATTATTTTGTCGAGGCTGCAAAGAGAGTCTTAGATTACGATCCTGATGTAAAATTTATCATTGCAGGAAGCGGAGACATGGAAGCACGCTTAATCGATAGGGTTGCACAGCTGGGAATAGGGCACAAAGTATTATTTGCAGGTTTTATTTCAGGCGAAGAAGTTAACAAGGCGTACCAGGCAGCAGATTTGTATGTCATGCCATCAGTAAGCGAGCCATTTGGAATAACTCCTCTTGAAGCATTAAGAAACGGAGTTCCAGTAATAATTTCAAAGCAATCAGGCGTCGGGGAAGTCCTAAAGAACGCACTCAAAGTAGATTTCTGGGATATTGATGAACTTGCAAACAAAATGATCAGCGTCTTGAATTACAGAAACCTTCATCACGAATTATCAAAGCACGGATCAATCGAAGTTCATTCATTTAGCTGGAATGTTCCTGCCCAGAAATGCATTGATGTTTATCATGAAGTATTAGTAGATCATCATAATAACCTGAATAGAAGCAGAAACCACGATCATGCTCATCATAAGAGCCATGCTTAAGAATAGAAAATAAGATTTGATAGAAAATAAGGTTTTAGGAAAATAAAGAACAGGAGAGTAAGAAGATAGGAGAACAAAATGCCAAACATATGCTTTTATTTCGAAGTTCATCAACCATACAGGATGAAAAGATACTCTGTATTCAACATAGGACACGATAGTGATTACTTTGATGAGCATAAGAATAAAGAAGTAATGCACAAGGTTGCAAGAAAATGCTATCTTCCAACTAATCAGGCAATGCTTGACTTGATCAATACTTACAAAAATTCTGACAGGCAATTCAAGATAGCATACAGCATAACAGGAACTGCGCTTGAACAATTTGAAAGATATTCTCCTGAAGTCTTGGAATCATTCAAGCGCCTTGCAGAAACCGGATGCGTCGAATTTATTTCTGAAACGTATTATCACTCACTTTCATATCTTTACTCAAAAGAAGAATTCAAAAAACAAGTCGAGATGCATAGAAAGAAAATCAAAGAACTCTTCGGGCAGGAACCAAAAGTTTTCAGAAATACCGAATTAATTTTCAATAATGAGATTGCAAACTTTGTAGAATCAATGGGATACAAGGCAATGCTTGCCGAAGGAGCAGATCATATTCTGCAATGGAGAAGCCCGAATTATGTCTACAGGGCAAAGACAACAAGCACGATGCGCCTTCTTCTTAAAAATTACAAGCTAAGCGATGATATAGCTTTCAGGTTCGGGCAAAAATCCTGGGAATCATATCCGCTCACTGCAGAGAAATATGCGCATTGGATAAACCAGCATGCAGAACATTCAATAAACTTATTCATGGACTATGAAACATTCGGGGAGCACCAGTGGGAAGATACTGGAATATTTGATTTCATAAGGCACTTGCCTCATGAGCTTTTCAAGAATCATCATACTAGATTTGTGTGGCCATCAGAACTTGCAGAAATTGAGCCTGTTGCAGAACTTGATGTACATAATTTCATATCATGGGCTGACATGGAAAGAGATTTGAGCGCATGGAAAGGCAATAGCATGCAGGATTCATCGCTTGCAGAACTTTACGCCCTTGAAAAAATAATCAAAGATACAAAGAATAAATCGCTTATAGAAGATTGGAGAAAACTTACAACAAGCGACCATTTCTATTATATGTGCACGAAATATTTCAATGACGGAGATGTGCATAAGTATTTTAGCCCATACGATACTCCTTACGAATCATATATCAACTTCATGAACATACTTAATGACTTGATACTGCGTACAAGAAAAATAATCCAGGAAAAATCCGTAGTAATAGAATTAAAAGAGAACTACGATGTCAAGCATAACGCAAAGCACGTGCTTACAGAAAGGCCTGCACAATTATTCAAGGGCGTGTAGTCCAATATTTCGCAATAATTCAACATAATTACATTTATTATTTTATTTTCAAAATTAAATTTAAAATTGAGGTGAAAAAATGAAAAAAGAATCTGTTAAGAAAAATTCCAAAAGTCCAAGTGCAGCAAAAAATTCTAAGAAAGCAGTTGCGGTAGTCAAGGAAAGCCTACCTGCATTAGTAAATAATGCAAGCAACCAGGCAAAGCCGTCTGCTCCGGCTCCAGCTCAGGCAGCAAAACCTTCTGGAAAATCTGGCGCGAAACCTGCAGTAAAAACAATAATAAAGAAACACACTTTGTATGTTGAAGTAACTCCGGACAAATATTTCGTTCTATGTGACGGCAGGAAATTAAAGAATGCAAAAGAGCTTGCAGACACTCTTCAGTTGATAAACGATGATATGTTCAAATATCATGTAACTGACACTAAAAATGATTTTGCAAATTGGATCAATGATGTATTCGGCGAACCTGAACTTGCAAAAAAAATCAAGAGTGTTCGAAGCAGATTTGACATGAGCATCGAATTATATAGGGAAATGTTCGACAGGCTAAACAAATCAAAGAAATAATCAAAGATAAAAGCTTGGCTATTTTTTTGTATTTGCTATTTTGTATTTGCTATATTTGCTATAAGTTAAAGAGGTGAGGATTTGATTAATGCTCCGTATGAGCGGGAGTTCGTATTCCAGGACGGATCTAGGGCTAGAAATATTCTTGACTTAGTCTACAAAGTGGATTCAATGAGTGATTCTGAGTTCCATAGCTTTGTAAATGTCTATAAGAACGATTTCGCTAATTGGATAGAGCATGTACTCTTAGATAAACAGTTCGCGGATCTTCTTAGAGAAACAGTTTCAAAAGTTGATACATTAAATCTCCTCAAAGAGAAGGCTCTTGAAATCTCAGAAAATATGACTCATAGCTTGGCATTTGGCGGTATTGTCCGCCCAAAGCGTTTTGCAACATCTCACCTAGAGAGCTATCATACAACAGATAACTCTCAAGCAGGCTCTCCTGATCTTAATAATTATCACAATCTTCATCCTCACTCTGATACTCATCACTCTCATCCTAAAGAAAATAAACATCAAGATAAAAAAGATGCAAAGCATGAGCATAAAGAACACAAGACGCAGCATAAAACAGAGCAGGAACGAGAGCATAAAATAGAGAATAAAAAACAAGAATATAAAGAAGAATCCAAAAAAGAAGATAAGAAAGAAACTGAAACAAAAGAACTTGATAAAAAAGAAGATAAAAAAGAAGTTCGGAAAAAAGAAGATCAAAAAGAAATCTCAAGCGAAATTCCAAAAAACATTCCGAGCCCCGTCTCTGAAGAAATGGAAAAGCCTAAGCGAAGATGGTTTGATTTCTTTTCAAAAAAAGATGAATCAGAAAAGGAACTAGAAAAAGCAGAAAAAGCCCTCCAAAGAGGATGGGAGAAAGAATTAGGGGAAGTAGGAAACTACGCACAGGAAAAAGAGAATAATCTCTGGGTAATTTTGTATATTGGATTAGTATTATTGATAATAACCCTTTTAGTGTATAAATTATTTTTGAATTAAGCTTTATTAGATGTTAAATATTCATTTAAAAACAAAAAATTGGTGAGTCATGAACGGTTCGGCAGATTATGTATTTGAAGTATCCTGGGAAGTATGCAATAAAGTCGGAGGAATATACACAGTCCTCTCTTCGAAGGCTGAACAGATGATATCTCATTATAAAAATTATTTCCTCATCGGACCTTATTTTGAGCATCATGCAAAGACGGAATTTACTCATCAGGAAGTCCCTGAACAATTCAAGAAGGCATTTGAAATACTAAGATCTGAAAATATAATATGCCACTATGGAATATGGGATGATGTCAAAGGAAAGCCTAAAACTATTCTTATAGAATTCCTTGGAATTTCAGGAAAGAAAGATAGCCTAAAAGGAAAGTTCTGGGAAGATTACGGAATTGATTCCATAAATGCGCATTGGGATTTCGAAGAGCCAATGCTGTGGTCCTATTCTGTTGGAAGACTGCTCCATGAACTCCATAATACAAGATTATCCAGTCAAAAAATTGTTGGTCATTTCCACGAATGGCTTGCATCATTTGGATTATTATATCTGAAAAAAAATTGCAAGGAAATAGCGACTGTTTTCACGACACATGCAACAATGCTCGGAAGAACATTGGCGTCAAACGGCATAGATCTATATTCGACAATAAACTCTATCGATCCAGTGCATGAGGCATATCGTTTTGGAATACAGGAAAAATATTCGACTGAAAAGGCTGCTGCGCTGAGTGCTGATGTATTTACGACAGTTTCAGATATAACAGGAGTTGAAGCAGAAAAATTCTTCGGCAGAAAACCGGAAATACTTGTCTACAATGGCCTTGATGCAGAAAAATTCCCTAGCTTTGAGGATATCTCGGTAAAACATAGGACTTCAAGAGATAAAATCAGGGAATTTTTGACTTATACATATTTTCCGTATTATACTTTTGACCTTGATAAAAACTTGATATTCTACACTGTCGGAAGATTCGAGTACCATGACAAAGGATATGACTTAATAATAAAGACTCTCGGGAAATTAAATAACATACTGAAAAATGATCCTGAGACAAACAAGACGATAACCATGATTTTCTGGATACCGATGGAGCAGCACGGGTTGAAAATGGAGCTTTTGGAGAATAAAAATTATTACATGCATATAAAAAATTATATCAATTCAAATGCAAATGAAATTCTCACAAAGATGGTTTACGTCCTAATGTCAGGGGGATCAGGAAATAAAATGCTGGAAAAAAGCGAGGATAAAAATCATAATAATATCAACGACGGGTTTGAAGAGGAGCTTTTGGGAGATAGCTTCCTGCACGAATTGAAAAAAGATCTGATAAATTTCGAACGCGTAGGAAATCCGCCTTTTAGCACGCACAATATTGATGAAAACAATAATCCTCTTGTAAACGCTTTCAAAGAAAACGGCCTGCTGAACAGAAAGGAAGATAAAATAAAGGTAATAATAGAGCCGGTATATCTAGACGGCAATGATGGATTTATAGAATTGAATTATTACGATGCAATAGTCGGATGCCACTTGGGATTATTCCCTAGCTACTATGAGCCTTGGGGATACACTCCTCTTGAGAGCATAGCTTTAGGAGTTCCTGCGGTAACAACTGATCTGAGCGGTTTTGGCTTGTTTGCAAAAAACAGCCTTAAAAATAATGAATTAAACAGCAACGGGCTTTCTGTGCTTTCAAGATTCAAGAAATCTGAAGAGGAAGTGATAAATAATTTTTGCGATATAATGCACAACTTCTTGAAATTAAACCACCAGCAGCGTGTAACATGCAAAATAAATGCAAAATCTTTTTCGACAAATGCAGACTGGAAGATATTCGTTAATAATTATATCAATGCGCACAACATGGCGCTATCTAAGGTGGGAAAAATCTAGTTCAGGCTAGGCCGGAGATAAAATGATCATAACACATAAAATAAAAAAAGATTCAGTCAAGAAAAATGTATTCAACACGCTTGACAGGCATCTGTCGATATTCTTGCTCAATAAGCGCGGACATTATTTTTCGATACCTGCAAATCCAACTGATAGCATAACAAACATGCATGGATGGTACAATCTAATTGACGAGAACAACGGAAATGATTACACATTATACAAAAGCATCGATAATATCTATCTGAGCAAGGCAGTAACTGAAATTGTAAATAACTATTCCAATACTGAAAGATTGTCTTCTGATACTGTTGAAAGATTCACTCTTGCAAAAAACGGCCTGATCTACGAAGTTGATTCATATAACGAATTCATACATCTTGATCTTGATTTTAGGGAGATATTCAATCCAGACGATAAAGGAAGAATATACAATATTTACAAACACGAAGATCTTATAATTGTAGAGTATACAAAGTATTCTGATGATTCCAGGTCTTATGCGCAGAGGAAAGCTTTCCTTGTAATAAAAGGCGCAAACGATTATGAGCTTGTAAACACTTGGTCGCAGAAAATATATCATTATGATATAAACAGGAAGAACAGTGGAAATTTCTACATATATAACGCGCTAAAAATTCCTTGCAGGAAAAATATCAAGCTATATTTTGCCTTTGCCGAAGACAAGGATGTAGCAATACAAAAGCTTGATGATATATTTTTGAATGCTTCAAAGATTGAAGAAAGGCATTCAGATTATGTAAATGATGTATTATCGCTGAAAAATAGCATAAAATCAATTTCCGGCGATGAAGCGGCGTTTGCCTACAGCTGCAGCATAAATGCTATAGAAGGCCTGTCAATGCAGCTTCCAATAAGCCACAAAAAAATCACTGGGATGTGGGCTGGATTGCCATGGTTTTTCCAATACTGGAGCCGCGATGAATTAATATCTGTAATGTCTCTAATACTTGAACATAGATACGACTATAGCAAAGAACTACTAATGAAATATCTTGCTGAGATAATGTCTGATGGAAGACTTTCAAACAGGTATCCGGCAGCAAACCTTGGAAATGCAGATGGGATAGGCTGGCTTTTCAAGAGGCTCCAAGGATTTTTATCTGTTTCAGAGCAGCGCGATAATTTCCACAATTATTTCAGCCTTTATGACTTGAATTATATAAGGGAAAGATTAAAATTCAGCATCAAGAGAATACAGGAGAAACATTCAAGAGACGGCTTGATAATAAATGATAGGCAGGAAACTTGGATGGATACTTTCAATAATGAAGCATATGACAAAGACTTCAGGGAAGGCGCGAGAATTGAGATACAGGCATTATTTTTGTCACAGCTAAAGCTGCTTGGAATGCTTGAAAATTATCTGGCAAATAAATATGTAAAGAAAAATGACAAGCTCCTGAAAGTTTCGCCAGAGCTTTCAAACATAAACAAGCTTGAAGAAGATACCAAAGCACTTGTAAGAGAAAAATTCCTCAAAAAAGTAGACGGCAGATTGCATCTCATGGATGGCTATGACTGTCCGATGGATTCTGTAACAAGGCCGAACATATTCATCGCATACTATGTCTATCCTGAACTTTTGTCTGACTCGGAATGGATAGAAGTCTTTGATAGCGCGTTGCCAAAGCTTTGGTGCGACTGGGACATGGGCGAGGGAGTCAAGGGCGGAGGGCTTTCAACAATAGATAAATCACATTATCTATACCAGCCGTATTATACGGGAATCGATAATAAAAGTTATCATCGAGGGGATAGCTGGCCATGGATAAATAATATTGCGGCAATTGCAATGCATAGGCTTGATAAAAAAAGATATGAAGAATATATAAAAGAAATCGTGACATCTTCAGCGCATGACATTCTATACTGGGGATTCATAGGCTACGCATCAGAACTTGCGTCAAGCGGATGGTTCAAGAGCGGAGGATGCCTTGCGCAGACGTGGAGCATTGCAACATACATTGAACTAATGCATGAGATGTTCATAGACAACTAAATATTTTTTAGTTTCTCCTGTATTTTCGTATTTCAGGTATAACTCGCTCCCATAAGCCTATGACTCTCTTCCCTATACGGTATTTGTCATCAATAACTATAAAGGTATGAGGGACCATTTTTTCAGGACTAAGAAATTTTTCTTTTTCCTCCTGTATGCTTTTTTCCGCCCATTCTTTTGCTATTTTTTCCCTTTCACTCATATCTTTTTTGTTTTTTTTATTTAAATAATCCAAATTACTTCGATATAGTTCTTCCTTTTTCTTTGTATCTAATTCTAAGAGTATTTTGTCGTAGTGTTCTTGTGTTCTCTTTTTGTATTCGTTATAGAACTTTATTGCATCAGAACCGGAGATAAAACTGTCCATGACAAAAGTCAATAAATCAGTTGGAACCTTCTCCATTTTTTCTTCGTTTAATCTACCGAGTGCTTCGGAAAGCAAAGAATGATCTGATGGATGCTTTTCGAAAATGCGGCCCTCTAGATCTTCTATTTTTCTGTTATATTCTGATCTTTTTTGGTATAATGGCTTAAGTTCTTCTTCTATTTTTTCTGCTTTTTTCCTTGCTTCTTTTAGCTCTCGGCTTAATTTTTCTAATTTATCATATTTCATTTTTATTCACCATATATTATTTATGTTACTATGAAGTAATAACTTGCTTTTATATATTATTACTCCTGTAAGGGGGAATAACTATATAAAGCTGGACATTCTTCTAAATTTATGGATATAAGAAGAGAACTAGAGAATATAGGGCTTTCAAAAAACGAATCTAAACTCTATCAGGCACTTTTAGAATTAAATGAGACTACGACAGGTCCTATAATAAAGAGGACAAACCTTCACGGATCTAAAGTCTATGAAGGACTTGAAAGATTACAGCAAAAAGGGTTGGTTACATTCGTTATTAAGGAGAACATACGATATTTCAGAGCAGTGGATCCTCATAAAATCATAGATTATTTGGAAGAAAAAAAGAAAGAAATAGAGGATCAGGAGAAAAATATTAGAACCATCATTCCAATGCTATCTGCAATTAAAGGTAATACAGATACAACGCATACTGAAGTATATCAAGGATGGAAAGGAATGGAGACTGTATACTCTGAAATGAGGAGAACACTTACCTCTAAAGATATCAATTATGTTATAGGAGCGAGTAAAGGGGAGAATGAAGAACAAGCAAGATTATTTTTCCAGAAGCACGTGAGAGGGCTTGCACAAAAGAAAATCAAGCAGAGAATAATATACCATAAATCTGCCAAAGGAAACATCGAGGAGTCTTATAATTATCCTAAATTATTTGAAATTAAATATATGAAAGACACAAGCCCTACTGAGATAAATATATGGAGAGATAATGTAATGATAATTATTTTGTCTAGGAACCCTACTGTAATAAGAATAAAAAATAAAAATCTAGCAGAATCTTTTGTCAATTATTTTGAAGTTATTTGGAAAAGCGCTGCCCGCTAGTATTCTTTGCATTCTCCTTTTTGGCCGAATTTGAAATTATCATCTGGCCGATAGGCAGGAGATGGATTCGAGTCATTTCTCTGAAGAATATAATGCAGATCCTTTGATAATATCTGCTCTATTCCCTTGCCTTTCCTGTATGCTATTATCCCTTGTCCAGGGTCTCTGTAGTCGAATGTTTTGCCATGATAATCCAATATTTCTATTCCCGCTTGCTTCATGATGTAGTATCCTGCTGCGATATCGCAAGTGTCTGTGACTCCTTTCTTTTGGTAAGGCTTCATTACGAGAGCATCATAGCTTCCGCTTGCAAGCTGCGCCATTGCAAGAGCAATAGATCCGATCTGCCTTCTTTTGTTGATTTTCTTTTCTACATCTTTGTCTATCTTGATATCCCATCCGAAAGACACAGTAGGCTTACTAAACTCAAGATTTATGTTTGGAAGCTCCTTGATTGTCCTTGCAGACTTTATGTATGCTCCTTTTGAAGTTGCATAGTATGTCAGGCCTTTCATGAAATCATCTACAACTCCTATAAACAATTCTCCGTTATGATCTGCCGCTATGCTCAGGCTTGACATATATTCTCCTCTGATAAATGATTTTGTTCCGTCGATCGGGTCTGTGTAGATGTTAATGTTAGATCCATTATCCTCGATTCCGAACTCTTCCCCGTAATAGTTTGCTATGATATGTTTTTTCAATTCATTTTTTATTTTTCTTTCGGCTCCTTTATCTAAATTTGTTACAGGATCGTCAATTTCCTTCCATTTCGTGTTTTTTATGTCCAAGGCATTTTTTTTGATGTATCTTCCTGTTTGTCTGGCCATTCCTATGATTAAATTCTCCAGATGCATTCTCTGAGCCTCTGTTTCTATTTGTTCTTCTATTTGTTTCATTTTCATTCACCAATGCTAGAAATGCGTAAAAAATATAAATATATATTTTCTATAAGTTATATAACTTATATAAATAATCAAATATTAGTTAAATTTGACAATTGAAGAAAAATGGAACGAAAACTTGTAAGACAGGGACGAGAAGCACTCACTGTTACATTGCCGTCCAAGTGGCTTAAGGATAAGGGCCTCAAGGTCGGAAACAGCGTATATATTGATATTGAGAAGAACGATCTTGTTGTAAGGTCCAGGGAACATGCTGCAGAATTCAAGGAGACAACAATTAACGTAGTCGATAATGAACGAAGCATGATCTGGCATAAAGTCTTAAGCAAATATATTTCTGGATATGATAAGATAACTGTAATTCATAATAACCCTCATGTAACGCAAGAATTCGCTTCCAGGATCGTCGGGATGATCGTCGAGGAACAAACAAATACGAAAACTGTATTAAAGACGCTCATAACAATACCTGAAAATAACATCGAATTGATTATAAGAAGAATTGTGCATATGTTTGAATACCAGGCGTCCATGCTTTTGAATGTGACGATCGGAAAATCGACCTCAAAAGATGTCAATGACTACGGCATACTTCTTGATGCAAACATAAATTATTGTTTAAGATATATCAATAAATATAATCTAAAGACAGATTCTTACAAGCAATTTTTGATATGCTCGACAATTGAGCAGGCTGGCGATATCGTCATTATATTATCTAAATATTTGGGAAAAAACAGTTCTCATAAAAAAATTGCATCGATAATATATGATAACGTTAAATTATATAATAAATATTTCTTTGCCAATGATTTTGCGAAATTGTATTCTTCTCTAAGAAATTTTAGAAATAACTTGCCTCAGAAAACATTTGTAGATGGATTGTCCTTCCAGCTTGCAGAATTATTATATAATAATCTTGGCTATCTGACTGATAAGAATAATTAAATCGGGGGACGAGTAGTTTCGATAGAAGTTGTTTTGTCGTCCCCCATTTTTTTCCGATATGTGTAAAGAATGGGATTTATTTTATTTTCATTTCTTGAGTATTTTTCCTGTGCCTTTTCTTGGATTATATTTTATCTTGATCAATGATGCATTATCCATGTCGCTGTATGCGCTGGCATATAATCCGTATATGAAAGCATCCTTGTCGTATGCATGTTTTCCTCCTCTTGCATCATCTAATGGATCATTGACATAGATATTTTCCTTATCGTACCCGGTTATTATATTGAAATGGAAGTTAAATATGGGCTTTTCTCCTTTTATGAAATTAGTAGTCATCAATGCGCCAAGAGGCCTTTTGTTGTCTATTTCTTCTTCTATGTCTTTGATAGATGGTATTTTGACATTTATTCTTCCTCCTATTTTTAGGAAACTTTTGAAATAATCAAGTGTTAACTTATCCTTTTCCGAAATATTTTGGACCTTGTATTTTTCTTCTATTATCTTTTCTATATCTTTTTCTGAAGCGCCCAAATTTTTTAGCGTGAATAGCCTTGGATGCATTGTAACTATTTCAACATCAAATCCGCGCCTGATGAGATATTCTCCAAGCTGCGGAGCATAAGTTCCTGAATCGTATACTTTGACTTCTTTTTTTAGATCTTCAAGCCCTTTCTTGATTTTGTAATAACCAAAAATCATCGAAACTCCTGCCAGGCCACAATCTTTTGAATCTTTTTCCTGCCTTATTAACGGGACATCCAGTATTTTCTTATCTGATTTGGATTTCATTTTATTCTCTATCTATGTTTTCTTTTGTATATTTCTATATCTTCCAGCCGCTGTTATGGTTCTTGACGCTATACTCAAATTTCTTGCTTGTTGAATAGTAATCCGAACTTTCGCTTGTTGCAGTTTCTGTCAATTTTGAAATCTGATAGATCAAAATAATTATCAAAATTACCGGCACTATTATATATATTCTTCCTGCATTAAACATGAATAATATAAATGGCGAAGCAAGTATTATTGATAGGTTTGTTATTGCCCAAAATGCTCTTGCAACTACCTTCCTATTTTGAACAGCATTTCGCGTGTTTGTTGCATTGCCGAATATCTCAGCAAATGTTCTAGATACTTTCTTTGAATGATATACTGAGTAGAACAGGCTGCAAGCTATAAGTCCCATGATTGCAATCATTCCAGTATTTACTGCTGACATGCTCACTCCTGATTCTACAAGATAGTTTGCAAGCCTTCTCCAGCCGAATACTAATAGCATTGATATGAAAAATCCTGCGAAGGTCTTTCCCATATTGCTCTTTAATGCTTCGCTGTTCTTGTTGTTTATGTCTAACTCATCTGATAATGATTTTACATATGAGGATACTCCTTCCATCTTCTTTCTTAATGTATAAGGCATGTTTTCCATAGTTGGAGCATACATCTTGTCGCTGTAGTTTATTACAAATGACATTAATATTGCGCTTACTGCAATTATCGCTGCAGCTATGCTTACTAAGTCAACTCCTATGTTGAATTTAGTTGCTTCTTTTGCTACTAAAAGCGAGAATTCTCCCACTGAAAACATCGCGATGCTTGAGAAGAACATCTTGTCTCCTTTCATGTTTGCAAAGAAGTATACAAGGCCGCTGAATGCTACGATCTTTGTTATCATTACAGTTGCCACTAATACTAATATGATCATAATATTGTCCATTATTGCTGCAAAGTCGATTAGCGTTCCTATTGCTATGAAAAAGAACGAGCTTATTATCAGGTTGTATGGAGCTACTGCATGCTCGAATGATTTTGAATTTGGCAATGATGCAACAATTGATCCTGCAAGGAATGCTCCAACTGCTGGAGATAATTTTAATGCGTATGCAAAATATGCAAACCCTGCGCATAATCCTAATGCAGTAAATACTGTTATCTCTTCGCTGTTGTTGCTCTTGATGAGCCATGCTAATACTGGCTTTATGAACCTGATGAATAATATATAGGCTACTACTAATATTATCATGGATATTATAAGCCCTTCAATATTTGACAGGAGGCTTGTGCTCTTGTCGCTCATTCCTGAAAAGAATGTTATTACGATAACTGCTATTATATCTTCTATAATAAGTATCGCGATTAACAATGGAACTTCCTGCCTGTCCATCATTCCTTTATTCTCGAGGACTTTTACAATTACGACAGTACTTCCGAATGCAAGGATCACTCCCATGAATAATGCTGTCTGGATGTCAAAACCTATTCCGACACTAACTATGAATCCAATGAATGTCAATAATGCGCTGTTTAATACAGCAATCAGGATTGCCTTAATGCCAATTTTCTTTAGTCTTGGGATATCGAACTCTAGTCCTAATACGAAGAGCATGAGTATTGCTCCAAATTCTATCATTGGCTCCATTATATGCGCGTCATGAACTAGTCCTAACGCTTTTGGGCCTATTACTGCGCCTACGAGAAGCAATCCGAGAAGAATTGGCTGCTTGAATTTAGTCGCCAAGATTCCGCCAACTAGCGCGAATGAAAATAATATGCCTAATGTAATTAACTCTTGCTCCATTTT
>DASPMU010000065.1:0-2305 GCA_035626895.1 Alphaproteobacteria bacterium | reverse complement strand
TCTTCTGAAGGAATATTTTGAAGCATAAATTCTATTCCTTTGTTTCCATAAGTATCAATGATTGGAGCAACAACCTTTGGACCTATATCGTAAACCAGAAGATCATTGGACTCAAAATCTTCTTTTTTAGGCCAATTATTATCTAAAACTATTGGCACACCATTTGATTTGTTCCTAAAATACTCACAAATCCCTTCTTCGATTAGGCTTTTCGAAAGAAAAACATATTTTCCTTCATTAGCGCAAGTAAGCCATCTTCTTCCCAGTTTTTTCTGGCTAACTAAATCAATATAATAATGTCCTAACTCATGATTTATTATTTCCTTAACATCACTGCTATTATAAGTATTGCAAAGAGCTCTTGTGATCCAATTTTGGTCCTTTGCCACAGTATGGCTTAGATTGATATAAATAGTGTCATTAAGATAAAATCCTTCTTCAATAATGCCAAGGCTATCTTCTTCTTGAACATAATATTCTATTGCAAGGTTTTGAGGATATTCTATATTTAGGATCTTTTCTTGATTAGAGATTATGCTTGAGAGATTTTTATCTACATATGAAGGAACTTCCTGAGAAAATTTCTTTTCAAGAGCATCAATAGGTTCAAGTAATTTCACCATCCCATAGCTTAAAGCTGATGCGCCTAAAACCAATGCCAATGATTTTTTTATCCCCATAATAAGATGCAAACCAATTCATTTATAAATTTAATTACTTATTGGTGAAAACAATATTTCGAGAATAATCAATGCATTGGCAATGCCCATTAATTCGATCTATTTCTTCTTCCCATAAACAAATGTCAAAATAAGAACAAGCCATGATCCTACTACTCCGAGAGCAAAGCCGAGTATTACTGGAAGCGATTTGATGATTATTCCATAGACCAGCCAAGTTGTTGTTCCTAAAGCAAACAGGCCATAGCTTAATCTTGAAACATTCTTTGAAGATTTATTCTTGATGATTTCAAGCGCTTCAGGATAATAAGCAAGCGACATCAAGATGCCTGTTACAGAAGCAAGTATATCTATTAGCATAGTCTCACCTAGTTTAGTATTTACCTGACATATTTGACTTCCCTATATCTCATATCCATATCATCTGTCTTTTGAATGTCTCTTTGTTTGAGCGTAGTCTTTCTCAAAATTGTTCCAGTCTTAAGATCAATTCTTCTCAAAAGAGATTCTTCCATGTTTAGGATTTTAGATTCTTCAATAAATATGTTGCTGAGCTTTCTTAAATTGTCTGGCTGCGTAACTATTTGAGAATCATTGTAGCGCTTGACAAAGTCAATTTGTTCTTGCCAGACTGGTTCAATTGATTTTAGTAATCGTAAAAGTTCATTCAAATCAGATAAGCTTTCCTGTTCAAGCTGCTGCATTTCTGCAGATTCTTCATTGTCAGTCAAGTCCTTGAGCTTGTCAATATTCTTTAATACATACTTTTGGCCTTTATTGTTAGCTAGCTCATCTGGATCAAACATGCCTTCAAGCTTTTCAATCTCAGATCGAACTTGAGCAAATCCAGAAGCAGTAGGCTTTCTTAGAAAATCATTGTACGCCTTAAGCTTGGCATTGTGGTTATTCATTATAGATTGAAAGCAATCTATGATTTCGTCAAGATCGGAATCAAGGCCTTTTAGCTTGTCAACTCGTTCATTATAATACTGCTTTGCATCCTTTTTCTTCTTCAAGCCAAAGAATCCCTGATATATGTGCTCCTGTATTCTCATGTTAATATAATATCTATCTTACATATATATTTTGCGCTGCAATCTTGAAGTGTGCTTACTTTATCGAGTACAGCAGTGCCAGGCTCACATCTTATTCTTCAGTCGCTTGCCGCCTACGAGTCTAGACGCAATAGATTCTTTTATACGAAGGTTCGCTAGCCGGCACTGCTAAAGTCGTCGAAGTAAAGATGAATTTCGTACTTTCCAGTAGAACCAGAGGTTGAAAATTTGCCACCATTGTGTGTTCGGAACACTTTTAATTTCCAAATTTGGAAATATATTTCATTAATGGAAAAATTTAAATAAGAGTCTATAAACAGCATATTGTGGAGTCTCAGAAAATTTTGGAAAATTTGTTTGATAAGAAAATTGTCTCTATTCTAAGGTTATTCTTAAAGAAAAAAGACCAGCAATTCTATCTAAAAGAAATTAGTAAACTAACAAAAGTTCCGCTTGCATCAACCCACAGGATCCTAAAGAAGCTTGAAGAGCTTAGCTTAATTGAAAAAACAAAGATCAAACATCTTAAGATATACAAGCTAGCTGAAAACGAAAAAACGAAGTATCTTG
>DASPMU010000064.1:0-26433 GCA_035626895.1 Alphaproteobacteria bacterium | reverse complement strand
AATTCTGACCTGTTGTTCCTCCTCCTTTAGCGCTTGAGATAAATCCTCCTGTCGAATTATACAAGAACAATGCAAACCAGTCTGAACTGTTTGACCAATTTATTGTCAAGTTCATGAAAACAGGATTTGTTGAATAATAACAATAGAAATATACATCCTCATGTGTTGGTTGCGTATTAGTATAGCCAGGTTCCAGAGGATCGTGGATCATTGTTCTATTAACATATGCATTGTTCATGAAAGGAATTGTTATTGCAACAGGCAACCTGAATGATTTTGATATATTTTGCGAGCCATTAAATCCTGAGCCTGAGAAAAGTATCAAGCCCCCATAGGTTGTAGCGTATTCATTGCTGAAATTATTCAGGGAGAAATTTATCCTGATAGTATAATTTGACATATTTGTGACATTAATTGTAATTGGGACTTGGAGCTGAGAGCTATTGAATGAATTATTTATTTCCATATTGGTAATAGTATCGACAACAAGATTTAATGTTATATTATAAGCATTTTTGTTGATTATCGTCACATTCGCATATGAAGTCGAACCAGGAGTCACGACGAATTCCCATCTGTCATTTCCTGTGACATTTATATTGTAAGGATTTACATACTGCACAACTGCTGTAACATTATTTGTCAATGCCTTGCTGACGTTTAATTCTCCTGTCCCTCTTTCAAATAATCTTCCGCTGACATTGTTTGTTGATTGTATGAGTATTCTTCTAATTTCCGAAGGAGTAAGATTTGGATTTTGCTGCAAGAGAAGAGCTGCAGATCCACTGACAAATGGAGTTGCCATGCTTGTTCCGCTTAGAGGATAATAATCGTCAAGAGCTGTCGATATTATTTGATATCCAGGAGCTACAAGTTCAGGATCGAGTCTCCCGAAAGCTCCGGGGCCGACAGCGCTTTCGATCCAAACCAAGTCATCAGATGGATTGATCGTTCCATTATCATTCACAGCACCGACAGTTATTGCAAGTTCTGATGCGCCCGGAGTATTTATCGTTGAAACTCCAGGGCCGTTGTTTCCAGCGCTAATGACTACAACGATTCCTGATTCTATTGCCTCATCAACTCCAAGAGATAGCGGATCTTTTCCAGTGTTTCCAGTATCTTCATATGATGCATATGATCCCAGCGATATGCTTAGGATATCAAGAGAATTATTCATTGCCCAGTCGATTGCTTCCAAGACATTTGACGTCGGGCATGATCCTCCGCTGTTGCACGCTTTTAGGCCGTATAATCTTGCTGATGGAGCCGTTCCTATTATTGTTCCGTTGGCTGCAAGAATTCCAGATACATGCGTTCCGTGCTGGAAGCCGTGATCGTCCATGGGATCATAATCATCGTTGACAAAATCGTATCCTCCAACTACTTTGCAGCTCATATTAGTGTTATTTCCATAGCAGCCGTTTCCCAAATCAGGATGAGTATAGTCAATTCCTGTGTCAATTACTCCGACGCTTATTCCTGATCCAGTGATTCCAAGAATTTGTCTTGAATGATTTGCTCCGACGGATGCTGTTCCTATGCTTAAGGCTGAATGTATGAACATCTCCTTATCTTCAAATACTCTTACATTAAGCCCGCTTTCTTGAAGTTCTTCGAATCCTTCGCGAGTTAATTCTCCGGCAACCGCGTTTATTACTTCAAGTTTTTTCTCCTCTTCAAACCCGCCTGTTATATCAGAAATTATCTCAGAATTCTCAGCTGACGCGATTATTGCAGCATTTGATTTGGAGTCAATAGAACTCTTTGCATTTTCAGGAGGAATTTCATCAAATATAATTATTACATCTACAGTCTCTTCCTCTTCGAATTTTTCTTCAAGAGTTGATTCTATTTTAGGATAATCTAAATTACCACTATCAGAATTTGCAACAGTAAATGGAACGCAAAATAAGAATAAAAACATAGCTATAATTAGCATAACATTCAATCTAATACTATTTAAATTCCTCACCATCCAGAATCACTAAAAAAGCCGCTTATACGCTTAAAAAGTTTACTATAAGATCCTTGTTTCTAACTTCAGGATGAAACAATACTCCATAATGCTTGTTTCCCTTATGTTTTACTGCCTGAATTATCAGATTCTCTTTGTTCCCGCTAGAATATATATTGAAAGTTTTCTTTAGAATGGAATCATTCTTTATTGCCATATTATGCAAGGCATAAACTTCCCTTTGACCATTTATCCCTAAAAATTCTGCATTGAAATTTATCTTGGCCAGTCCTATTTCCGGATTTTTGATTAATTTGCATCCATGAATCATGCACAAGAGCTGCATCCCGCCGCATATTCCAAGAATTGGTTTGTCACTTGCGATGTCAGATAAAAGCCATTTGAATTTTGACAAATCTTTAGAATATCCCATGTCCTTGAGCGATGTTCCTGTAATAATTATTCTATGATATTTTCCAAGGATTTTCTTTGCATTTTGCGGCTTTATCTTCGAATAATGAATTGTGTCGAAAGGAATCTCTTGCTTTCTTGCTATATCTTCAATAGGCTTGATAAATTCAGTATAATGAAGTTGGTGTTTGCAAATGTTTAGTATTAGTAACATTTCGTAAAGCCTCATAATTCTTAATTTCGATTCTAATCTTTCAATTTCTCCTTGACAAACCAATATACTTCAGGATATTTTGATGTATCTAAAAGCACATTATGAAGCGAGTTGGTTCCCGAACAACTTCCTTGGACGTATAGTATGTTTTCTTCAGGAATTGATTTTATCAACGAATTTTCAGCTACGACTATCCCATCTCCATCCTCGCCGTCAGTGTCGCATCCTCTTCCTATTACAAGATACATTTCATCAACTACTGCTGTGTTTGTCTGGTCATTTAATTTTCTTAAAAATAAGCCGCCTTCTTTCATATCATCGCATTCATTTGTTGCCCCAAAGAGCTTGCAGAATGCATAAGTCCTTTCAGTTATTCCATGATTCGGAGTTCCGATAAGTATTACTTTTCCAACATTCTCGTCGCCAAATATCTGAAGGTATCTTCGAACGACAAGGCCGCCCATTGAATGCGCGACAATATCAACTTTTTCTGAACCAGTCATGTATTTAGTATATTCAATGTACTCTTTTAGTCGCAGGGCGTAAGTGTCAATTCCTGTCGTTTTTGATTCACTAACGGTAAGGCCTAAAAGATCGTTGTATGTTTCCAGATAATATGTTGGCTTGATTGATGCCGGCAAGTAATATCTTCCAAGAATTCCCTCTGTTGATGGTGTGCTAGGGATCAGCATTCCTGATTGGTAATATAATTTATCATCAGAGAATTTCTGCTCGAAATCATTGAAAATCTCAATTGACCTGTACGCGTGAGCGTCTTCAAGGAACGCGTGGCCGTGAAGCATTATCAAGGGATTTTTCTCCGGAGATTTTTCGCATGACTGGCATTTTCCAAAAAGACAACATTGTGGAACAAATTCAGGAATAGGCCTTGTAGAAATATCTGCATCATACAAACCAGGATCATCAAGGACAGATTCATTGTAAGTATTTGATGGCAGCGTCTTGACATTTAAATCCAGACCAAGTGAAGTCAAATTTTGCCAGATGCTGCATGATAGAGTGATTTTTTCTATTTCTGAAATCAAGATATTTTCCTCATTGAAATAAACTTGCGAAGCGTTGATTGCAAGATTCGAATAAGAATCAGGATCAGAAATATTATGCTGATCGAGAAGCTCGCTCTTTACCCAGTCAATATAATTAAGCGTGTACACATTAGGAGCCATGGAATAATATTCTGAAAGCCTCCAGTACTGAAGCAATAAAGATTCTACAGAATCTGCTTTGCTTGATATAGAAGAATTAGTTTCATTTCCTGTCTGATTTGAAGATTGATTTTGATTTATATTATTTGGAGTTTCCTGCAATAATGTATCTGACAATATTTTATCTGAATAATTGCAAAGATGCATTAATTTCTGCTCTGCAGAATCAAATCCTGCTACGGAATTGTCTAAGAATACAGATTCATCATAGTCGCCGCATTTAGATGCATTGGAATCGCATATTATCCTTGAATGAACAAAGAGCGGGACTGAAAGTTCAGCTATCGACACTGAAATTTCAGAATATATCAGTGAGTCAAGTGTTGAAGTCGATGCAATTAATTTATTGTAAGTTGCATTCGCATTTGAATAATCATATTCGCTTGAGATATAATAAATCAATACATTGTAATCTGAAATAGTCTTTGTAATGTTGAATTTAATGCTAGCCGAAGCGTTTGGAGAATTTGATGGATTGTTATTTGAAGTTATCCCGGATAGTTGTTCAGGGATTAGCAAAGCTTTGGAATAATCAAGCATCTTGTTTCTGAGAACAGACAAATCCTGCACTAAAGAATTATGATTTTTTGCAATAGAGACTACATTTGAATTATATGATGAAACTTTCGTCAAAAGGGAAGCCGATCTTGATACTAAATTATTTGAATCGATGTAGGACTTTGTAGCTAAAAGATCTTGGGAATCCCAGACATTTATTGCATTATTCATCGTATCACTCAAGGAAGATAGTTCAGAATCTATTGAATGATACTGGCTGGTATTTACAGGAAGATTAAGCAGAGATATTATTTCGCCAGTTCCTGAATGAAGCCTTGATGCCTGGATATAATTTGAAAGTGTCTGATTGTATGCAAGCGTAGAATATTCTAGTGCAGACAGCTGTGCGGAATCAGGAGTATAAGATGCTACAACAAGAGATTTTCTGACAAGAGAATCCCTCTGGACAGGACATAGACTGCTGTACTCGTTTGTGCATTGTATCTTGTAGAGATATAATCTTGAACCGTAGCCTTTTTGATCCAAGAAAATATCTTTCGTATACTGCTCATTCTTGAAAGCTTTTGATGTGAATGAACCTGAATCAATAAGCTTATTTGAGGATAAATCTGCAAGAACATAATTGCATGTAGCCTCGCAGACGAATTTATTGTAGACTTTCACGTCAACTTCAATTTTCAATGTTCCAGGGCTTACAACCGTTGTCTCTATATATTCCGGGCTTATAGTCATCCTTAATTGTTCCCCAACCATAAAATTGAGCCTCAGAAAGCCAAGGAAGAAAATTACCAATAGGATGAAAGCGCCAACTAATATTATCGTTTTGGTCTTCTTGTTTTTCAAATCTATTTTTGCCATGTTTAAATTTATTTGATTTTATTTGTATTAAACAGTTTTCAAAGATTCTATATGCATTACAAAGCTTCCTGAATCTTTTATTATCTTGCTTTTTTCTATTGATAGGTCTTTTTTGTAATAAGGAGCTTCAAGGACGAAGCTTTCAAATTCTCCCCCTTCTCCTGCAGGATTTATCTTGTATTTGTCGCGAAGGATGGTGATGTCTTGTATGAATTTTTCGTCAATAATCCGTCCTATCATCTTGTCCATCCCATAAGCGAATGTTCCGATGATTGATACTTTGAATTTTCTTTTAATTAATTCATGCAAAAGTTCTATCTGGTCTTTTTGCCATAATGGATTGAAACATTCTATTCCAAGATTGTTCGTGATAGCCTGTATCCTGCTTGCCTGATAGATTGATTCTATTGCTCCAGTAACAATCCCCTGGACTTTGTATTTCTTGATCGCCTGCTTTATTGCATCTTCCAAGTCTGCAAGCTCTGTTTCCTTAAGTCCTTGAGTTCCCTTGACAATGAATGGAATTTCTGTGTTTTTCGCCTGGATTTCTGCGAGATTGATGTTTGGAGTGTGAAACATGTAGCTTTCAGGATTCTGGGATTTTAATATGATAAGACATTTTACATTTGTTTTCTCTAACGCATACTGCAAGGCAAGTCCTGAATCCTTTCCTCCTGAAAATAAAACTGCAGTGTTTAATCTGGTGGAAGATCTTGCAATCTTGCTTTTATTGCTCTTAGAAACTTTCTTCACCGTCTTTTTCGCCGTTTTTCTTTTGTCTACCCTCTTCACGATAATAATAGCGAAGAATCCTTTATAAAAGTTAAGAAAATATAGAAGTTAGATTTAAAAAAAATTACAATCTCTTAAGCCTTGGACCTGCATCTGTATCATCGACATGAAATCCCATCATCTTGATTACATCACGCAATTGATCGGATTTCTTGAAGTCCTTGTTTCTTCGTGCTCTTTCTCTCTCCCTGACTACTGACATGACTTCTTCAGGAACTATTACATCTTCGTGTTCTATCTTATCTAATCCGAGGCCAAATACTCTGTCGAAGTCGAGTAATAATAAGTATTTTTCTCTGTCATTTAAGTCTTTATCTTTTACAACTGCCCATAATATTGCAAGTGATTTTGCTGTATTTAGATCATCAGTTATTGCTTCATTGAACTCTGCCCTGTATTTATCGATGTGGCCAGTATTTACAATTTCCCTGTCAGATTTCCTGTATTCAAGGATTTTCTCCTTTAGATTTTCAAAGGAATTCTTAGCTGAGGTCATTGCTTCCATGCTAAAAGATAATGGAGTCTTATAATGAGTGTTCAGGCATAGATATCGGTATTCTATTGGACTGAATCCTTTTCTATGCAGATTATCAAGAGTCAGAATCTCGCCGCTTGATTTAGACATCTTAGTATTATCATGCTGAACGAGGAACTCTCCGTGCATCCAGTAGTTCACCCATTTATGGCCTGTTGCGCCTTCAGATTGCGCAATCTCGTTAGTATGATGAACTGGAATATGATCTACGCCGCCGCAATGGATGTCAAAATGATCTCCAAGATATTTCATGCTCATTGCCGAGCATTCAATATGCCAGCCAGGATAGCCTAGACCCCAAGGGCTTGGCCATTTCATTTCTTGGTCATGGAATTTGCTTCTTGTAAACCATAATACGAAGTCATGAGGATTTCTCTTATGCGCATCAATTTCAACTCTTGCGCCTGCTTTTAGCTCTTCAAGATTGAGATGAGCCATCTTGCCGTAAGGCTTGAATTTGCTTATATCATAATATACATTGCCGTTTGCAATATAAGTCATGTTGTTATGCTCGAGCTTTTGTATTAGCTTGATCATCTCCTTGACATGATCTGTCGCCTTGCAAATAGTATCTGCCTTCAGAATGTTAAGTTTAGCTGCATCTTTGAAGAATGCTTCTTCGTAAAATTTTGCAACTTCCCAGATAGTCTTGCCCTCCCTTCGGGCTCCAATAAGCATCTTGTCTTCTCCGTGATCAGAATCAGAAGTCAAATGGCCGACGTCAGTTATATTCATGACGTGCTTTACTTTGAAATCATTATACAAGAACATTCTCTTCAAGATATCTTCAAAAATGTATGTCCTGAAATTTCCTATATGAGCATACCAATAAACAGTCGGACCGCATGTATAAATGCCAACAACATTGTTCTTGATAGGCACAAATTCCTCTTTTTGATGCGTCAACGTGTTATAGAGCTTGATCATGATAGTAATAAGATAAGAGGGTTTTAAAAATGTTGTTATGAGAATCAGTTATTAAAAATTAGAAATAATACAAAATTTATTTAAATCTTTGAGCAATAAAATAGCCCACCATACCAGTTAAAAATGCAGACATTAACGACAAATATACCGTATTAAATAGATTAGGAGTAAAACTAAGCCATATTCCAATAGTTCCAACAATAATAGCTAAAACTGCTATAATCACAGAAAATATTTCAACAAAGTCAAAATTTGATTTACTCATTTTTTTTACCTGCCTCGTATCCAATTAATCCGGTTGCTATTGAAGAAAGTAAGGCTAAGCCTCCTTCTGGTATCACTTTATCATAAACCATTGACTGATACATTAAGAATATTACTCCAACTATACATAAAATCAGTACACTCAATATTGTCCAATGTAATTTCATTATAAAGACATTATTTGAAGTTATTATATAAAGTTTATTAAAAAATAGATACATTAAAAAAACGTGTATTTTATCTAATTTAAAATGCGAGATAGAAGTGATATATTTAAAGAAATGTACGAAGTCGTTTCAAATCAATATAGATTATATTATGACATTATGAGATCTATAGACAGTCGTTTTGATTATTTATTATTGTTTAATAACTTAATATTAGTTGTATATATAATGTTATTTCCTGAGCAATTAAACCCTTATTCGATAAATTTCGATTCACTATATTATATACCGGTAACAATATTTATGATAGCAATCATGGGATTATTTATCCATATATGGCCTACAAAATTTTGGTTCCATTGGATTGAAAGAAATAGATTAAAAAAATTATATGATGATAAGGATGATGTTTATTTTCATGCTCTCGAAGATATGTATGGAACAGTTCCCCATTTAAGAAAATATGCAGAGAGAAAATCTAAAATTGTTAAATGGTTAACAATGATTACAGCAATAGCAGTTTTAGCATCTCTATTTGTAATAACATTTGACGCAGATATGTACATATGGAGCACTATCATTATGACAATAAGTCCTTTAATTATGGCTGCTCTTTATAAATTATGGAATGCGCCTAATTTAAAATATGATCCAGGAATAGAAAATGGAGCGTATTTTAAAAAATGGAGAGAAGAACATAAAAAATAATCTTAGCATAAGGCTAGTTTATTTCTAATTCAATAATTTAATCAATTCCCTGCATGCTTCATCAATTTCTTTTTTTAATTCAGAATTCTTTGCTTCTTTAAGCTTTACAGTCCACTTGCCATATACAGCAGCAATTTCTTTCTTCAATGTGCTCGTAGGAAGAAGACGCATGCTCCATTGAATGTTTTCGAAATGCTTGAGAACAATATCAGGATGTTCAGCTTTTAATTCATATTTGATATCTGCCAGTCTTCCAAGAAGAATCTGAAATTCTTTATCATGTTTTACGTCAACATCGCTCATATTGTATATTTCACAACATCTAGTATTTAAAATTATTTATTTCTTCTTGACAACATAGAACGCATGATCCTTCTCGAATGGATCCAACTCTCGATAATCAACCATCGTGAATTTTCTCTCCAGGACGGCTCTTACTTCGCGGAAAATATCCTTTGGATATCTTGTGACGTCAACGCTTCTTGCCTTTAATGCAAGTAATCCAAAGCCTCCAGGCTTTAGGAACATGTCGCAGTTCTTGATGAAGATCTCTGTCTGATTTCTCTGGGCAATATCCATGAATAACGTATCAACCTGGGAAACTAAATGAGCGTAAGTTTCAGGCTTATTTGCGTCCGCCATTATCGGAGCAATGTTTTTTCTGTCTTCAGAAACAAACACCATGTCTCTTAAAACTCTTGGAGCAAAATCCAAAGCAAATATCAAGCCGTTAGGCCCGACTATATCAGAAACGTGGCTGACTGTTGTTCCAGTTGAGCAGCCAAGATACAATATATAGTCGCCTTCTTTCATGTTTATCTGGCTCACTTCCTTAAGTAGCGCAGCGCCAAGCTTTGATCTTTCCGGGTCCCACTCCCTGTATTCTGCGCCGTCTACCTTGAAAGTTGATTCTCCGTAAACTGTTTTTCCAGGAGTCATGTTTTTAGTTAAAATGCTAGTTCGACCAGCTATCTTAGACTCATATACTCCTTTGAAATGCTTGAATTGTTTGATTTCCATATTATCAATCTCTAATGAATATTATTATCTTTATTCTCCTAATTTGAGTTTTAGATCTTCATACAGCTTGTCGCCGACAAATTCTCCCTTGAAATAATCAACTCTTGCTGCGATGCTTATCTTTGCCGCGAGTGTTCTTGCTGCAGTTCCTTTCTCTGAGCGCTTCGCGTTCATTACAAATGGATGTGATAAAATTAATCCGTGCTTTGGTGGTCTGATCTTTTTATTCCTAATATGCCTGAATAATGCCTTCTCTGCTCCGAGAAGCTGCACAGTTGAAGATGGAAGCATTGCAAGATGTTTTAATGATCCTGCTTTTTCTATAAGCTTTGCTCCGATCAATCCGCCGACTAAAGCATACATGTTTGGAGTGTATGCCATCAAAGTATTTTCAATATAAAGTATTATCTTGTTTCTCTCTAGATACATGTCATCAACTTGTCTTGCAAAGGAGAGCATCATATCAAGATCTTTTTGTTCAATTGAAGGTCCCATTGAAATTTCAAGATCATATTCTCGCATCAATTCATCTTTTGAATGCTGCAGAAGTTTTTTGACGAAAAGTTCGTTGTCTGAAATCTCGTTTGAAAGTTCAGGATAGTAATAACTATACCATTCCCTGAGTCTTTTTACAAGAGTATTGCAAATCTTGTCCATTTCAGTAACAGAATTTATCGACTGAACAATATAAGTATCGGTATTGACTGACTTTGCAATAGCATCCTTTACTATCAAAACGTTTGCTGCAATCAGTTGATCTTTGTATTTTGGAAATCTTAATTCATGAAGTATTTCAGGCTTCAAATTTTTGGAATTTGACTCAATAGAATCTTTAATAGAATTATTTAGTTCTAATATTGATGAATTTGAAGAATCTGCAATAGAAACTAATTCTGCTTTACCATCCTTTACTGCGAATTCTCCAACTATATGCTTAAATGACATAATAGAACAGAGTGAAGATACGTTTATAAAAGTTACGTCTAGTTTTTATTTTTCTGTTTTTCTTTCAATTCTTCCAATTCTTTTTCCAGAACTTTGATTTTTCCTTCATCTAATTCTCTAGGAATATAATCTATATCTAGTCCATAGGAAAATTTATCAGGAATTTGGTCGTTATCGGAGTCGTATTTCAAGAATTGAAGTTTAAGTTTTCCGTTTGTATCTTTGGATTTAAGATAATACCCGATCATTTCGAATTTTCCATCAAGATCTAGATCGTATCCAATATCAATTACTTCTCCTTCAATTTCCTTAGAAACTTGGTAATCCACTTTTTTAGTACTTGCGCACGAAGAAATAGTTGCGGCTAGGCCGACATACATCATAGGTTTCAGGACATAATCTTTCAAATTCATGTTGCATCACCTGATAAGCTAATATAGGGATTACGTCTATATAAATCTTGTTAAATTTATTTATAAACCTATAAATCTTGAAAAATAAAGAATAAAAAATTATTGATACTTGGATCTTGTTTCGTTATATCTGGCAGCTATCTCTGTAGCATTTAGCGCCCTATTATATACATTTGCTTCGCCCATTTTTCCGCTAAAGAAATATATTTTATTGAATCCGGCATTTGCTTCCCTAGCACCAACTATAACGCTATTTTGAGGGAACATTGGCATGGCAGTTATCACGTTCATCGAGTTCTTTAATGTCCCGTTGATATAAATCTTGGAAACAGTGCCATTCCATGTTCCGACGACATATTCCCATTTTCCAAGCGTAAATGGTGTAGAAACGCCATTTGTTGAATTAATAGAAAATACCCAATTGCCATTAGTGTGAGTATAAAGTGCCCAGGGCGAATCTGAATCGTGCCTTTTGCTTATAGCATATTCGTAATTAGTCAAATTAGGATTATATATCCAGATTTCAACTGTTATTCCGGAAAGACCGTCAAGCCCGCTTCCATTATTCACAGTGATATAATCATTGCCATCGAAAGAATACGCTCCACCAGTTGTCTGATTAACCCATGTTGATCCGTTGATTATCCCTGTGTGATTATTTCCTGTAATGTCGTCAGTATAGTTTGTTGCATTTACTGCAAATGAATATCCGAATAATGCGCCAAATGGCAATGCTGCAACGCAGCTAGAATCACTGCCGCTGCAATCTTCGTCAATGCCATTGCCGCAAATTTCTGAAGCTCCGGGATTTATGGATAAATTTGCATCATTGCAGTCGCTGCCATTCGATGTTGATGTATAGCCTGAAGGCAAGTTTCCGCTCGTGCAGAATGATGATAAATTGCCGACGCTATATGCATCTGAATCAAAATCCAGATAGCCAGCTAAAGATAGCCAGATTGATGAATTGTTATCATCGCAATCAGCTCCTGATGCATTTATCAAATATCCCGGCATTAATGTTCCATTAGTGCAAAACTGCTGGACATTTCCGTCTGTAAAGCTATCAAGATCTAAATCAAGATAACCTGGAAGTAATTCCCAGATTAATGCATTGCTTTCATTGCAATCACTGATTGTGGAATTTGTCTCTAAGTATCCTGACGGCAAATTGCCATCAGTGCAGAATTGATATGTTACTCCTGAAGTATATGTATCGCTGTCTTGATCTAAATAGCCAAGCAATTCCTCCCATACAGAAGAGTTCGAATCATTGCAGTCAGATCCTGAAGAATTTTCAGAATATCCTGAAGGCAAAGAATTTCCCGAGCAGACGATTCCAGGGCTTCCAATAGTATAAGTGTCTGCGTCAATATCAATGTATCCTGAAAGATTTTGCCAGATTGATGCATTTGTATCATTGCAATCGATGGTATTGTTTCTTCCGTCCCCGTCCAAATCTACAATACATGATGCATCGCCACCGGAGCAATCGTCATCAAGGCCATTGCCGCAGATCTCTGGTTTTCCTGGATTGATTGCAGGCCTTATGTCATCGCAATCGACATTCATTTTATATCCATCTTTATCATAGTCTGCAAGACATGAAAAGCAAGTAGAGTTGGTAATAGTTATTGAAGAATTTCTGGTCCTGTTCATAAACCAGAAATAAAGCTCTACATTATATGGCTGTCCTGTTGTTATTGGATAAAATAATCCAGATATATTGTAAGTTCTATTCCATGAGTTATGTCCTGAAGTATTATAGACTGTAAGTTTTGCGTCTACAAGACCTGGGCAGCCTAAAAGCGAATTGTAAGTATTTTTAGTTCCGCTGCTAGGAACCATTGAATCGTTTTCGTTTGTAAAGAACCATTGAGGGATCTTTGATACGTTGCATGACCATTGAGGATTTCCCCATCCTGAAAGTGCTGATGCTGCAACAGTAATATTTGGATATGCATATAAGAAATTATTTGTCCCAGCTCCTCCCAAGGATATTCCTGTAGTGTATACTCTTGAAATGTTTATAGAATAATTTCCTGCAACTGTATCAAGCAATTTTATTACTCCGGGCAAACTTCTATTATCCCATGCAGTGTTTGTCTGCGGCGCAACTATAATAAATGGCAGGCTTAAATTAGTATTATTTATTGCTGCAATTAAACCTTCAGCTTGAAGTTTGCCGTATGACAAAACATTTCCTGTTTTTACAGCGCCAGCTCCATGAAAATATATCAATAGAGGATATTTCTTGGAAGAATCATAGTCTTTTGGGAGATATATTATATATCCTGCAAGTCCTGTGTATGTTCCGTTAGTATTATTGAACAATAACTGTGTTCCTTCTTTATTGAAATTTATAAGAGAAGTACATGGACTACACGATCCGCCGCAATCAGTAGCCCATTCATCATCGTTAAAGATACTATCATTGCATGAAGCAGATGCATTTGAGGCGAGCAATATCGCGATTAGAAAGAAAAAGAATATCTTAAATTTTTTACTGAACAATCCACTAAACATTCACACCACCCGAATTAATCAAACTTATTGTAGGAAGTACCCTAAATAGAATCTGAAATCAAACACCCCTATAATAATATTTCTTTTTTTTCATCACGCAACACATATTTTAGAATGCATTTACTTCCTCAAGGATTTATGCTCAAAGCTCGCATAACTCAGTCACTACGTTCCGAGCTTTATTCGAAAACCTTTCCTCACTTTGTTCAGAACTGTTGTGCCCCCGCACAACATCCTCATCGGACATTCGGGGTTTTCTATCGAAAACATTTCTTCATTACATTCAGAGCTGTTGTGTGCCCCACACAACATTTAAAAAGCTCCTTCTTATCCTATGAAGCATGGCTAGTAATATCAATCCGAATGAAGGAAAAGGCAAGATAACGCCTCAGCAAAGGCAAAAGCTTAAACACTTCGTCAAGGAAATAGAAGGATTCAAGGGCAGGCATACTGAATTAGTTACGGTGTATGTTCCTCAAGGATATGACTTAGTTGCAGTAATCAATCACTTGCAGCAAGAGCAAGGAACTGCATCAAACATCAAAAGCAAAGGAACTAGAGAGAATGTAATTGCAGCTCTTGAGAAAATGATCCAGCACTTAAAGTTAGTTGGCAGAACGCCTCCAAACGGCCTTGCATCATTTGCAGGAAACGTCGCAGAAAGAGACGGACAGCAAGATTACAAAGTTTGGTCAATCGAGCCTCCAACACCGATCAATATCAGAATTTACAGGTGCGACAAGGAGTTTATCCTCGAGCCATTAAAAGAAATGGCATCAGACAGGACAACTTACGGACTTGTTGTAATGGACAAGAGAGACGCTATAATTGCAATCCTAAAAGGAAAGACAATCATTCCATTAGTCAAAGAAGACTCTATGGTTCCTGGAAAAATGAGGGCAGGAGGACAGTCATCTGTCAGATTTGCGCAAAATAGGGAGCTCGCAGCGAAAGCATTCTATAAAAAAATAGGAGACATGATGAAGGACCAGTTCCTGAACATGGGCGATGAACTCAAAGGAATAATAGTCGGAGGTCCTGGCCCAACAAAGTACGAATTTGCAGACGGACAATTCATCACAAATGAAGTCAAGAAAAAAATAATCGGAATCAAAGACCTATCATATACTGAAGAATTCGGACTTCAAGAACTGGTAGAAAAATCAGAAGACTTGCTTGCACAAGAAGAAATCGGCGAAGAGAAAAAAATCATGCAGAGATTCTTTGACACTCTCGGAAAGCATCCTGGAAAAGCAAGCTACGGAAAAGACGAAGTAATGCAGAACATAAAATACGGGGCCGTAGATCAATTATTATTAAGCGAATCTTTAAGTGATCAAGATATTGATCTATTCACCCAAGAAGCTGAAGCAATGGGCAGCACGGTAAATCTTATCAGTACAGAAACACGTGAAGGAGTTCAGCTAAAAGAGCTAGGAAAGATAGCAGCAATCCTCAGATACGAAGTACATAAAGAATAGATCTAAATAAAAATAAGAAATTTAATTATCAATCTGGCAGATAATATGATTTTGCATTCATTATATTGCCTTCTGTCAAGCCTAAATTCTTAGCATCCTTGAGTAATTTATCATCATTAAATGAATTATAATTTCTAGAAGTATAAGATCCGCCTGCAAGGAATATTATCAATGATCCTGCATTCTTTTTAGCATTTTCGTAAGTTCCGCGATGAATAAATATCACAGGAAACTGTTGCCATTCTCCGCTAGTATTTAAAACTTCAACTCTTGAAGGAAGTTTTAATCCTTCAAATTTTACGACCTCATCACTCATCCTATATTTAGAACAATTATATCCATTGTCATTAAAATTCGGAAAGAAGAATTCCCTTCGCCCTTCAAGTTTTTTATCTAAAGTTTGAGTATCATTCATTTAAATCCCCCAAAACAAAGGAACCATAGTGTATTTTTAAACTTTCCCATTAATCTTAAGACGATCTAAGTAAACTATTTAAACACTTGCGCCAATATTATGTTTTTAATGGAGTATACATCAAGCGCATTTCTTGCATTCAAGTCTAATGTTCCATTTTCGAATGTTCTAAAAATATTCAATCCCATCAAAGATTATCATCTGGGAATAACAGAGAACCAAAAAAATTGGAATGTTAATCTTTTTAGAATCGAGCATTTCCAAAATTATCCAAGCATCACGAATGCATATGAAATAATTTCTCAAATAAGTGCGAATCCATCTTCAAGAATTGACAATCCATATTTGATAAAAGAAATCATATCAAGCTACATGAATGCGAAAAGAATCTACAGAACAGATCCTGACATGAGAAGCATAGTCGATATTGTAAAATCACACAACATGAATTACATCATGCATGGGACATACAATGGAGTTTTTGAATTAACGCCTTTCGCTCAGGGAAAATCTATTTCCGATGTTTTATTCGGAATCGATAATCAATTAATATTCACAAACATTTTCGAAAGCAAGGAAACAAAAAAGAAAAGAGTGTACGGCTATAGGAAAAAAGACGTCGATCATTATGTGATCGGATAATGTTTTTCCATATGTTTCGCAAACTACTTAAACAAATTCTTGTTCCTGATATTGGTGAGTTAATTGAGTGATAATTTAACTTCTAGTATCGTCCTAAAAGCAGTCGGCAATCTAGAAAAGCTCAGCGGAAAAGAACTATACGGAAACAGAAGAATAATTCTGAAGTATTCAGGGCATTTCAATAATTATAACGCCAATGTAAAATACAGTTCTTCAATGATGCAATTCAATCTATCAAGCAACTGGAAAAATATCGACGAAGATATCCAGATAGGATTGATCGAGCATCTTCTTGTAAAAATATTCAAATTGAAAGGAATAAAAACTGACAACATGAAATTATATGAAGCGTACATGAAAGGCCTCTCAAAATACGCGAGAAAGCACACTCACGATCCTCAGCTCGAGGAAAGTTTCCACAGGGTAAACGAGAAATTTTTCAATGGGACAATGGAGAAGCCAAACTTGGTTTTTGCAAATGAAAGTTTCCATAAACTTGGAAGCTACGAGTATGCAACAGACACTGTGAAGATGAGCACTATATTTCAGGACTTGACTGAAGAATCAGACAAAGTACATCTTGATTATGTAATGTATCACGAGCTTCTTCACAAGAAACATACATTCAATGTAAAGAATGGAAGGCATCAGGCCCACACGACTGCCTTTAGAAATGATGAAAGAAAATTCGGCGAAAATGCAGAAGCTGAACTTACTCAGTGGCTTAGAAGAAAAAAATATGCAAACAAGAGTTTTTTAAGCAAAATCATGGATTTTTAATTTCCATATTTCTAAGAATATTTTCCTTTAGTATCATCGTATCTTGAAGTTATTTCTGACTGTGACAATGCCCTATTATATACGTGAACTTCCCCTATTTTTCCCTGATAATGATAGACTTTGTTTGATCCTGCTTCTCTTGCTCCTACTATAACATTGTTGCTTGGATAAGAAGGCATATTAGTGAAAAATGAATATGAATTTCTAAGTACACCATCAGTATATATTTTCGATACAGTCCCGTTCCATGTTCCGACTATATGCGTCCATTGTCCTGTAACTACTGGCGTTGTGACTCCGCTTGTAGAATTTATTGTGAATGTCCAGTATCCACTATTATGAGCATATAATGACCATGGAGCATCTAAATCCTTCCTCTTGCCTACAAGATACTCATGATCCTGAAGAACAGGATTGAGAGTCCAGACTTCAACTGTCAAGCCCGAAAGGCCATCAAGGGAATTTGCATTGCTTACAGTTATATAATCATTGCCGTCGAAGCTATATGATCCTCCAGAACCTTGGGCAGTCCAAGTAGCTCCAGTTACGACGCCATTGTAGCCGTTTCCTGTAGCGTCATTTGCATTAGTCGTGAATGGATAAGAGAATAATGCTCCTGATGGAAGAGTTGGCTCGCTCACGACTTGGCAAGCGCTGCATTGAGCTCCGCCGCAGTCTACGCCTGTTTCATTTCCATTCTGGATTCCATCGCTGCAAGTTGGAGCTACTGGGCATGCAAGATCTCCAGCTGAGCAATCGTCATCAAGAGAATTGCCGCAGATTTCCGTCTGGGCAGGATTGACATTTGCGTTGCTGTCAACGCAATCAGTTCCGCTAGAAGCGGACGAATATCCCGAAGGAAGAGAATTGCCAGAGCAAATCTGCTGGCTTGATCCTGTCGTGTAGCCATCTCCGTCGGAATCAGTGTATCCTGTTCTGTAAGTCCAGATTGCTGCATTGTTGTCGTTGCAATCAACTGTTGAATTATAACCATCAGAATCCGAATCAGTTGCAGCTGGCTGTTGGCCTGTTGGAGTTCCTGTAAATTCGTATGCTCCAATATCATATCCTGAATTTCTAGGTCTTGAAACGCCGTCATAATCTACCGTGACGCCATAAGTTGCTCCATTAATTCCTGTATCTATTGCAGGAGAATTAGATTGCAAGTGATAATCTTTTGCTGATGGATTTACGAACCTGACTGAAGTTATATCGGTTGTATTGATATTATTGCTTACTGTCAGTCTTGCTGAAGGCTGATGATTATATGCAATAAATCTAAATCCGCTTGTCCTGTTTGTTACTACAATATTATTCTGGAAATAGGATTGAAGAGGATTAGTGCTATAGAAGAATATTCCTTCAGTTCCAGGATTTATGAAGATATTATTTATTATGACAAATCCCTGAGGGGCATAATTAGCAGAAACATCCTGAAGCTGCATTCCACTCATATTGCAGTTTATCAAGATATTATTATAATAAGTGTTGCCGCCGCCGCCATCAAGTATGCAAAAACCGCTTGTAGTATCAAGATAATTATTGTAAACTATTGCGCCTTCAGTTCCGCCGCCAAGCTGGTAGCCGTTCTGATGCTGGACATGATTGAGCCTGCCTGAGTTATATACAAAGTTATGATGCATCACTAGATTTTTCGTCGAGCCGACTTGTATGCCTTCGTTTCCAATATCTCTTAAAATATTGTTGTAGATCTGAACATTATCGACATCATGTTCAAAGACTGTCGTAGTGACATTATTGCATGTCCTGCTCACTCCATTATCATAATGAGAGTTTCCGATATACATTCCTTCGTCTTGAGTGTTTGAAATATAATTATCATGTATTTTTACATTTCTTAATACGAAATTTCCGCGCCAAGTTGCAGGGTTGCAAGTTGGATCAGTTTTTACGACAAGAGCTGAGCTGCCGACGCCGCTGATATTTACATGATCTACTTCCAAGTCGGACGAAAGACCCTGCAAGTTTAATCCCATAGTTGCTCCGCGTATCTTTATCCCATAGAATATATTAGGATTTCCAGATCCTGTAAATATTATATTTGAAGTATTCGAGATTCCGATAGCATTGCCCCAATTTGACGGAGCAGTTATATTAACGCTTCCATTGCACATATTTGTTATTGTTATTGGATTAGATGCTGTTCCATGGACATTAATGAATCCTATTCCAGTCCTGTTCCCATTTGAAAAACATATTTTATCTCCTGGCTTTACTCCTCTCTGTGAACCATTAAATTCCCACTCGGTACCGCTTAGAGATATTACAAAATTGCAGCCGCATGAATTTATGACAGGATTTGTCGAGTTCGAAGTATTAGTTGCATTTGTTGCATTAGAAGGCGCTCCAGCAAATTCGTAAGGGCCGATATCGTATGCAGAGTTTCTTGGCCTTGAAACCAAGTCTTTATCAAAAGTAACAAAAGTATTTGCAGTGCTTGTTCCCGCATCAATCATTGGGGAACTTGAAGTATAATGATAATCGCTTGCATTCGGGTTTGCAAATCTATAGTAACTAATATTTGAACTATTAAGATTGTTTGAGATGATAAGCTGCTCTTGTCCAGTATTTAACCTGATTGCGCCATTCTTTGCGCCTATTACAATGTTATTTCTGAAAGTGCTTCCAGTAGTGTTTAGAGTTATATGCCAGATGCCGTAGCCTGTAGCATTAATTATTAGATTGTTGTCAAAGTGATAACCAAATCCTTGCTTGACAAAGCTTGCATAGCCTGTCGTCATTATTGCGTCAGCTCTTGTATTTTTTATTATATTATTGTAAACATAATTGCCGCCGTGGCCCTGCATGAATATTCCCTGCTCTCCACCGTCGATATAATTATTATATAATTTTCCTACAGTTCCAGGATTTATCATGACTGACGCAGTATGTCCATAATTATTTGCCCTTCCAGCATTGATTACAGTATTATTATATATTTCAACATCAGAGACTGCGCTTCCAACTTGTATTCCGTCATTTCCAGTATTTACAAAAATATTATTGTACACCCTGACCATTCTAACTTCGTGTTCATATAGCTTCATTGCAACACCATTGCAAGTATAGTCCCCGCCTAAAATGAAATGCGAGCTGCCAAGATACAATCCTTCGTTGCCATTGTCATGAACATAATTATCATGAACAGAAGTATTATACTGGGTGAAATTTCCAAAATTAGTCGTGCCGTCGCATCGAGGATCGCTCTTAAGGCTAAATCCTGTTCCAGCTCCTCCAGATATTTCAATATGATCAAATTCCATGTAATTAGATTTGCCTGTAGTTACAACGCCGCTATTTTGATGATTCAAAACTTTTATACCGTATGGAGTGTTAGGATCTCCTGTTCCAGTAACTCTAAAATGCGTGGAATTCTCAATCCAGAATGCATGATTAGGATATACTGAGCCATTAATTATTGCCTGTCCAGCTCCACAATTAGTTATTATGATCGGATTTCCAGGTGAGCCTCTGAGATGATTTAGCGAGACTTGTCCTCTTACACCTGCAGGGATGCATATAGTGTCTCCCCCCTTAAGACCTGGGAAATCCTGAGGCCTTGCCCAGACATTATTTGCAGGCAAAACAAAAGTGCATGAAGAGCAAGCAAGAACTGTTCCAACAGAACAGGCGCTGCATTGAGCTCCGCCGCAATCAACACCAGTTTCATTACCATTTCGTATTCCATCAGAGCATGTTGGAAGACCACATACAGAGTCGCCTCCGGAACAATCATCATCAAGGCCATTGCCGCAAACTTCTACTCGCGAAGGATTTACATTCGCATTATTATCATTGCAGTCATTATTTGATGGATAGCCATCAGAATCGAAATCAATAATTGGAGGCTTCTTTAATATCGCCTTGAAATTGATTATCTGCCATCCGTCGTGACAATCCCATGCATTGCTAAGTGGATTAGGCTTGGAGCAAGAATATACTATTACATAATTCTCAGAGCTTTCATTCTTCGTAGCATTGAGGCGCATATTATTTTTATTCATTCCAAGAGTTGCAATAGCGCTATTTCTGATCCAGCCATTTTTCAATTCTCCTTGGGGAGTCAAAGTAAATTCAAGCCAATCCTGGCCGTCAAAACTGACGTATGCAGTATTATAGATAAAATAATCGTTGATGTTTAAGGACATATATACTATATCAGAATCATTATTGAAAGTAAAATTAGTAACATTTGTCCCAAGCCTTGAACTAGGATCAGAAAATCCATTATACACTCCATGGACGACTTTTCCAGTTATATCTGAAGAAGATATATCAGAAATTTCTGGATAAGAATTGGAATCAGAATAATGCAACACCAGCCCCAATACAATCATCGATAATGAAACTATAATAAGGACAGATAGAAGTATTTTTATTTTTTTATCCAGTTTGCTTAATTTTTCTTTGTGAAATCTTTTTAGTCGGCTTATTGGTATCATTTTGTATTAGGAATCATTTTGTATTAGGAATCATTTTTTAGTCAGCTTGTTTATTTGTTCATCATTCCAGCCAGACTTTTTCATTGCCGTTCTTATGTCGTTTTCACTATAATTATTAGCTCTCATTTGCTGGATATATTTTGAAGCCATCATTTCCCTTTGGGAAACCTGGCTAGATGAAGAATTATACGGATTGAGCGTTGTAGCATGATGATGGACTTTTATGAATATAAATATCGCAATGAGGGATAGAAATAGCAATATTGCAGATCCAGTGATCAGGCCTTTATAGTTAGATGAAATAAATTCCTGTATAGAAAGAATTTTTGAAGCGCCGCTTGATGAAAGATTTTCTTCCTGGCTTGAACTTGCTGAGCCAGATACATCATTTTCATTTTCTTCTGTTGAAGAAGTTTCTGTGCCTGAGTCTGTTTGCATATCTTGAGAATCTGTCTGAGAATTTGAACTGCCATCATTAGAATCGCTTGAAGAAGGGAAATATATTATTGATCCAGAACTTCCGCCGCCAGATCCCCCGCCGCCTCCGCCTGAGCTCCCGCCGCCAGAGCTGGAAGAACCTGAATCATCACCCGTATCTTCAGGAGTTTCTGTGCAGACATCTTCATCAAATGTTCCGTCGCAGTCATTATCTATAGAATCACATATCTCAATTCCGTCATTAGTTGCAGTGCATTCATCCTCATCAGGAGGGGTCCCCGGCTCTACTGGAGGAACAGGAGGAAGAGCAATGACAGAAGCTATAGAAAACACAAGCAATAATGCAATAGATAATGAAAAAAACACCTTAGTGTACATAAAACTCAAACCTCACAATCTAATTAAGTGGACTAATATTTAAGTTTTCTTGTTTTGTAGAATATTTTTATATAAATACGCAGAAATTAACTAGCATTAGAAAAATTATTAAATAATAATGCCGAAGATCTATAAGCGCTGCAAAAATGAAGATAAATTTTTATGATAGCCTGGATATGGAGAAGCTCGGCAAACGAGTATTTGAATTTGCAGAACGCTATGAAGATATAGAGCCTCAGATAAAAACATTAAGGAACTTCGAGGACAAATATCCTTTCTTTAGGATAAGAAAACCAATAGTAAATTATAATGGTCAAATATTTGATTTTTCTTCAAATTATAATATTTATTTAGACGCTGCATGGAATGGCGGAAGCATACATGTAGGATTGAATGGAACTCATGCAGGCATTAGGATAATGACTAACCGAAACAGAAAAATTCTGGAAATAGAAGCTCAAGAATTAATGCGATGCGATCCTAATACTGGATATCAATATATAAAAAGATATTTTGAAGACCGAGGCAAAATAGTCGATAATTTAACATATAGCATAAAAATAGAGAACGACATCTTACTATTTCAGGATTACGACATGAAGCATTCTATATTTAGGGGAGAAACGGGAGGATATGATCCTAGCTACACAGGGTCTTTAGATAGCTTCAACAGGGACTATATCACGCGAAAAAATAAGTGGACTGGAGGAGGATTTAATTCTCTTGAGAAAAGAATAAAATCTCTCAAGAAGCTTTTTGACGATCTTGTAGATTTCTCCAAACTAGAGCCTGTAAAAAAAGAAATCCCGAAAATAGAAATGCCTGACTATAAAATGCTTTATGCAAGGCTTGCTGGATCTCAATATTATAAAGACATGATTAAATTTGCAGCAAAACTCTCCAAAGAACTTAAAATTTCAGACAGATATGATATGAATGTTGTAATGAATGGATCTTCTAGTCCTGACATATGTCTGACAAATGAAGATGAGATGACAACTTTCAGATTATTATTTTGCGACGTCAATGAAGCTATAGGAACATGCAATCTCAACATTCCTAAAAGCCTTTCAACAAAAAAAACATTTGACAAAAGAGTAGGAATATATAGTTATAACGATAAATCTATGATGCATCAATACAAGGATGATTTAGAAGATGATTCTCCAAAAATAATACATATAACTGAAGATATAAAGAATGTTAAAGATATACCTAATACGCTTGAAAAATGCCTGAAATATCTCAGATAGAAGAATTCTAAAAAATAAATTATGTATACTTTCCTCTAGTCGAATCATATCTTGACTGTACTTCTGAAGAACTTAGCGCCTTATTATATATGTGCACTTCTCCGATCTTTCCGTTATAATGAAGAGTCCTTGCTGTAGCACTCTCTCTTGCGCCTACAAGAACATTTGCCGTAGGATAAACATTCATATTGCTGTCAAATGACATCGAGCTAGTCATCACGCCGTTGGAATATATTTTCATTGTGGATCCATCCCATGTAGTTGTAATGTATTGCCATTCTCCTAGTGTTGCCGGAGTCCTGATATTTTTTGCAGTATCATTTATGAAAAATACAAATCCTGCTGAAGCTGTCTCAACATAGAGTCCCCAAGATGAATTTACATCTTTTCTTTTTCCTACAATATATTCATTGCTTCCAGTAAAATTAGGATTATACACCCATGCTTCAAGGCTGAATGCGGAGAGGCCATCTAATTCCCCGCCATTAGTTACAGTGATATAATCATTGCCGTCAAAACTATAAACGCCGCTTGAACTTAAGCTTGACCATGTCGCTCCTGATACTATTCCATTTCTCGAATTTCCACTAGCGTCATTTGCATTAGCTGTAAATGGATATGAAACTAATAATCCGTTTATTCCGCTAGGCGGATTTGATGAAATGCAAGTTGCAGCGCATGAACCGCCGCAATCAACACCTGATTCATCTCCATTCATTATTCCATCAGAGCAAGTCGGTGTTGCAGCACATGTCGCGTCTCCACCAGAACAATCATCATCAAGACCATTACCGCAAACCTCAGTCTCGCCAGGATTAACATTAGCATTATTATCATTGCAATCAGCAGTAGAATTATAACCATCAGAATCTGAATCAACTGGCGCTACAGGACATGCTCCTGCTTTTATTCCATCGCAATTTTCATCAATGGTGTTTCCGCAAATTTCTTCTGCATTAGGATTTATAGAAGCATTTCCATCATTGCAATCAAGATTCATTTTTGAGCCATCATTATCATAGTCCACGATGCAAGTAAAGCAAGTGGTTCCGGAAAGTTCAGGCCTGCTGTATCTCATAAACCACATGTAGATCTCTTCAGTATAATTTATGCTGCCTGTTCCATTTTGCATAATGTCATACATTCCATTCAAGTTATATGTCTTTGACCACGAATCATGCCCTGATGCATTATATATGGATAATCTTGGATCAACTGCTCCAGCACATTTCTTATGATTGTTATAGACATTTCTGCTTCCGCTGCTTGCAACAGTTGTATCTATATTATTATGGAATGACCATCTTGGTATTTTCTCAGTATTTGCGCAAGTGACGCTTCCCCATCCTGCTATCGGAACTGCTGCAGCTGGCAACTGGTAATATTCTTCGACAAATTTATTTGTTCCGCCACCACCCATGGAAAGTCCTGTGACATAAATCCTAGTTGAATCAACAGAATAATTTGCTGCAACACTGTCAAGAACTGTGACAACTTTTGAAAGAGCTGCATAGTTCCAATCTCCAGTAGTTCCTACTTGAGGCATTATTACAATGAACGGAAGATCATATCCGTTATTTATCATTTGAGGTATTGCAGTTTTTCTCAGCAAAGTATAATTCAAATATCCGCCTGAGAACTTCTCTCCTGCTCCATGCAAGAATATCATTACAGGATAATCATTTGCCGGGCTATAATTAGGAGGCAAATATAATATGTATCCGGTTATTCCTGATCCAGTAACATTGAAAAGATATTGAGTTCCTTTCTTTCCTGTTGTCAAGAGCGATGTACATGCATTAGGACAAGTTCCGCCGCAATCAATGCCCAGTTCGCCCCCGTTCATTATTCCATCAGAGCAAGTAGGAGTCGGAGCGCATGTTGCATCTCCACCAGAACAATCATCATCAAGACCATTACCGCAAACCTCAGTCCTGCCAGGATTAACATTAGCATTATTATCATTGCAATCAACTGCAGAATTATAACCATCAGAATCTGCATCAACAACTACTTTTTTGAATACGCATGTTCCGCTGCTGCAATCCTTAGAGTATGATAGCATCCATGAATAAATGTCTTGATCGAATGCATCGTATGAACTATTCTCAGTGCCCATTCCAGTGCCGTCATATGTCTGAGTCCATGCGTTGTGGCTGTTTAAAGGATATTCAGTATATTTTGCATTCGAGTCTGGGCTTGGAGATCCGCAATTATTATCTAATGCTTGTATCAATGCTACTCGCTGGCCATAGCTTCCTATTGCAGTATCATTCCTATTATGGAATGCCCATGCTGCAACTTTATTCTTTAGAGTGCATACTTGCGATCTATAATTAGTATCGCCTGCTATTGAAACTATTGCCGCAACTTTATCAGGAGCATTGAACGCGTAATCCCATGATCCTTCGCCGCCCATAGACAAGCCCGTCAGATATACTTTTTTCTTATCTATCCTATATTTTGCAAACATCTCTTCTACAAAGTCGTCAGTGATGTTGAATGTTGTTGGAGCAGTAGCCCAGCTCCAAGAATCTGTCTGAGGAGCAATTATTATCATATCAAAATTTTCTCCACTATTTACTAATTTCAATGGGCCGTTTGTTGCAACCTTGGTAATAGTGCTCATTCCTGTTCCTCGTTCTCCTGAACCATGAAGGAAGAATACTACAGGCCAATTTCTATTTGAATTGTTGCTCAAATAATATCCTGAAGGAACATATATTCCATAATTATAATTCGGAGAAGTCAAGTAATTGATTTTCTTGCTGCTGTTTAAAGTATTATTTACTGCCTGGCATACAGCGTCTCCTCCAGAACAGTCATCATCAAGACCATTGTCGCAGACTTCGGCCTTGCCAGGATTAATATTAGCATTATTATCATTGCAATCGGCAGTATTATTATATGTATCTGCGTCAGCATCATAAAGTTTTCCGCATGTTTTGGTCGTGCAGTCTTTTGAATATTGAAGCATCCATGAATAAATATTCTTATCGTATGGGTCAAGCGCTACGCCGTTCCATGATGTAAGTGAAGCTACATTCAATTTATCTAAATCATATGTATCATCCCATGCGCATGCACTATGACCGCATCCA
>DASPMU010000063.1:0-3506 GCA_035626895.1 Alphaproteobacteria bacterium | reverse complement strand
CCCTGGCTCATGAGGTCTAGAAGCCTTCCAGGAGTTGCAACTACAATATCAACGCCTTTTTGCAATGCATGAAGCTGGTTTCCAAATCCTACGCCGCCAAAGATGACTGTATGCTTGAACTTCATGAATTCGCCATAATGAGCAAAGCTCTCGCCGATTTGAGCAGCAAGTTCACGTGTAGGAGCAAGAATCAATGTCTGGACAGTTCGAGGATATTTCTCCTTCATGTTCTGCAAGATTGGTAATGTAAATGCCGCAGTCTTTCCTGTTCCTGTCTGCGCGATTCCTATTAGATCTCGTCCTTTGAGTAAATCCGGAATAGATTTCAACTGGATTGGAGTTGGATTAGTGTATCCTTGCTTTGCAACAGCTCTCTGCAAAGGTTCAATTAAATCTAAGTCTTTGAATGTCATACTATTACGATTGACGTGGCCTTTATTAAGGTATGCAATATATAATAAATATAGAATTTAAATTTCCCTAAGCTTCTTTGTGATCTCAAGTTCTGCAAGTGTATCTAGCTTGCAATATTCCCGAAGAGCAGGAATCAATCTATCACGGTCAATTCCGTTGATTATCTTCTCGTATGCGCAATATGCTTCCTCTCCGTCTTTGATGGCTAGTCCTTTGTAGGATAAGTTAGTCAGAGTTTCAAGGACTGTCTTTATAGAATATTTTCCTTCCTGCTTAGGATTATAATAATGGAATTTCTCAAATGGCAATGCAAGATCAACTATTCTAGGCAATAGTCCGTTAACATCGAGTGAACTAAAATCTTTTCCTAATTCTTTAAGCAACGACTTTTCAAAATCTTCATTATATACAACGATTGAACCGCTTGGAGTCAAATCCTTGTTCAAGGAATCAATCAAAGATTCTCGAGGATCAGTTCTCTCTGTTGCCAAAAATTCTTTATGCACAACAGAACCATCTGAATGCTCAATATGCAAACTATATTGGAAAGGAACTCTCTGCCACGGCCTGTAAGAATCAAACAAAGGAACAGCCGAGCCGTATGTTTCAAAATCAAGATAGTTTATAGGGTAAATCATTATATCCAAAAATTTTCTAATCTCTTCAGCTTCAATATGAACATAATCTCCCTTCGTTGCTGCAAGCTGTATTTCTCTCTGTTTTGCTCCTTGTCCTTTTGGAACAAGCGATTCTATATCTTTAATCAAGATTATTCCTTTATCCATTAATTCAAAACCTGTCTTTTTATCATAGAATAATTGAGTTACATTATTATGCGGCAAATGGGCCCAGCATCTGTCTTTATGCGGGCATTCGTTAGGAGATATGCAATGTCTTCCAATCTTATGTTCCGGCAATTCCTTTTTCAAGCCGGAAGCATCGACAGGAACAATTTTTGAAGTAACGTCATCAAGCTTGAAATACTTATGAGGATCTATTTCTCCATTCCTTACAAATTCTTTATTAGTGTATGCAACAAAAGAATTTTTTACGTGATATCCAGCATTATCAAACACATGCTTTTGGAATGATACATCAACTATATGGTCTTCTTTCACATAACTGTCTGCCTTTACTTCTATAAGATTATACGTCCCATCATTATTTGGGACAAGAATATCTGCTCTTGCAAACAAATTATCATAAACTGCTGTCGCTTCAAACAAAACTTTATCTCTTAAATTCTTTGTTTGTTGTATTTTTTCAGTATTAGAATATTTTACTAAGTCAACTCCTTCAGGATATAGCTTCTTTGCAAGTTCTCCTACCTTATCTCCTTCATCCTTTCGAAATTGCAGGCCTACAGTATTGTTCGGACCGATTGTGTTATTTAGATAACCGTAAAGCTTGCATCGCTGGCTTTCAGTATAGAATGTCTTAGTTATCATCGATTTTTGGTAATCTTGGGCCTTATTTAAATATTCCCTAAAACCACTATATTTTTATATTAAACGCTTCCTTTCTCGTGTATAGGGGTTTAACTTTGGGTAAATGTAATAAATGTAAGGCAACTATAGGGTTTTTTGGAAGTTCTGTTAAATGTTATCATTCTGATTGCACTTATGTAGAATGCAGTTCTTGCGCAACCGCTAAAAGCAGCGGCATTAAAATGTGCGACGTTTGTCATAGGAGTTTATGTTCAAAACATATCGATAAAGGAAAACATCATTGCGAGAAAGACGAATACGTCGAAGAATCTGATTATGTTTCAGAAGATGGACACTATATAGTTAGAATCAGCCTTCAAGGATCTCAAGGTATAGAATTTACTGAACTTAGTAGAAAGACTGCTGAAAGCATGTACGAAGACTTAAAAAAAGCTGTTCTTTCAAATCAAGTGTGGCATGAAATCGATACAAGAAAACAGAACAATGTATCATATGAAAAAAGACTAATCAATTTAACTAAAATCACTGAAATAATAATCGTGGGGGAATAAAATGGAAACATTATATTGGATAATAATAGGTGCCGTTGTAGTAATTTACTTTGCAATTGGCGTAAGAATAGTTAGGCCTACAGAAAAAGGCTTGATAGAATTTTTAGGAAAATACCATTCCTTTGCAGGACCCGGATTTCACTGGCTTGCATTTCCATTCTTTAAGATGATAAAAGTGAACATGACTGAAATGATGGTTGACGCAGATCCGCAGGAAATAATCACTAAAGACAAGCTTAATGCTACAGTTGATGCTCAGGTTTACTTTAAAGTCAAGAGCGATGAAGCGTCAGTTAAGGCGTCACAATATAATGTATATGATTATCAAGAGCAGATAGTCCAGCTAGCAAGAACGACATTAAGAAACATTATCGGAACAATGAGTTTAAATGATGCAAACAGCAAAAGAGATGCTATAAACAAATCTTTGATGAGTACTCTTTCTGCTGAGACTAAGACTTGGGGAATATATGTTGTAAGAACTGAACTTAAGGAAATCAATCCTCCCAAAGATGTACAGGAAACAATGAACAAAGTTGTAAAAGCAGAAAACGAAAAGCAGGCAGCAATAGACTTTGCAACAGCAAACGAGACTGAAGCAGATGGAGAAAGGCGAAGGGCAATCAAGATAGCTGAAGGTAATGCTAAGGCAGTAACAATTGAAGCGACAGCAAAAGCTGAAGCAATAAAGAAAGTCAACGAGGCTGCAGAAAAATACTTCACAGGAAACGCGCAAAAACTCAGAGCATTAGAAACAATGGAAGTTGCTCTTAAAGATAATACAAAGATCCTGATAACTGACAAAGGAATATCTCCAAACTTGATAATAGGGGACTTATTCAAGGATTCAGAAACACATGCGCATGCACATAAGACATATCATGCAAAACATCCTGAACCTGATGTTGAAGAAAATTAATTATATTTTTTTTTTTAATCTTTTTTCATTCTTTCTTATAATTCCACAAATCATTTAAACAACATTATCATAAATCCATAATGGTTGATACATTTGCGCATGGCGCAATAAGCTACTTGGCTTTCGGACAAAAGAAGGATGCTTTTCTTGCTATTCTATTCGGGATGCTTCCTG
>DASPMU010000062.1:0-8133 GCA_035626895.1 Alphaproteobacteria bacterium | reverse complement strand
AAGCTCTAACCTGCAAGTCTCTTCGCAGACTTCATTGAGCAATATTCCGTCGCTGCTTGGATCTCCATTTATCACTAGGAGATTTCCAGTGATGCTAATTATCTCCTGGCCGTATTTCTTTGAGTCATAGATAATTATTCTCTGTCCTGTAATATTTGAAACTACGTAGACTTGCACATCCCCGCGGTATGCTCCGCTTAAATGGAACGATCTTATTACTGAACCTTCTTCTTGCAATATGCTTGGATATATCTTCTGGCTCTCTGTAAATGTAGCTTCAACAGGGATGACAAATTCTTTTACTTGCTCGGATTGCAATTTCAATATTTCTGGAACAATCAAGAAAAACAACAGGACCAGGATTGCAATTACGCCAAGGCTTATTATGAAGATATTCTTCATGAGGGGGCTGTTTCTTATTTCAGAACTTATTTCCTTTTGCGTTTCCGAGATATCTCGGTCGACCATTCGCAGATATTCGTTCTCTGTAAGGCCGTGTGTTATAGAATTAATCGTGAACTGCTTTTGATATTTTGTAATCTCTCCTCTAGCAAGGCGCTTGTCTGTCGAGTGTAATAACTCTAAGAATCTCTCTTTTTCCTCTCGTAACCTTTGAAGTTTACTTTCTAACTCTCTTAATCTCATTCACCCACAAGTCAACAAATCTACAACTAACTAATAAACCTAAAATATGTTGTAAAAAATCACTACAAATTAAACTAAATCACCCTATTTTAAGTTTATTCTGTAGACTTTGTTAACCCAACCACCCTCTTTTGGATTAATACCATTACATTGTAAGGTTTATTTATAAAGTTTTCCCAAACCTGAGCACAAACAGCGTGGATAGAAATAATAGTATTACATTATAGGAAAACACTTACAATGTAGCGAAATAGTTCAAAAAATAGAATTTGAATAAAATGGTGGGCCCGACCGGATTCGAACCGGCGACCTCTGCCGTATCAGAGCAGCGCTCTAGCCAGGCTGAGCTACGAGCCCAATGAAAATAATCATATTCAGCCTGAAATTTAATATGATATTATTATGAAAAATGCGCCCCTGCAGAATCCCACGCGCCTTTTACAAAAGTCGCGTCAAAAGTGAGTGTGAAATATTATTTCAGCACTCTATAATTCTACAAAAGGTAAATGCGCCCCCTGGCAGGATCGAACTGCCGACCTCAAGATTAACAGTCTCGCGCTCCACCACTAAGCTAAGGGGGCACTATGTTTTAGAGAATCGATAAATGATTTATAAATGTTTTCGTAAGGTATATCTCTTTCGAACTTCTCAAGTTAAACTATATAAACGCTAAATCATTCCCTGCATGATGTCTAAATCCAAGGTCACTGTTCTAAATATTGAAGATAGGAATTCTGATTCAACGATAAATATTGCTCTGGATACTTTGATGATTGGAAAGCAATGCATTATTTTTGTAAATACAAAGAGAAGCGCTGAAAGCGTTGCTGAGAAAATATCCAATATTATCATGAAAGATAAAAAGAATGTTTACAAATCTTTCATCGAGGAAGAGAAACTTAATTCTATCTCAAATGATATTCTCAAGGCTATTTCTTCGCCGACAAAACAATGCCACAAGCTTTCTGCAACTTCAAAATACGGTGTAGCATTCCATCATTCAGGGCTTGTTTCTGCGCAAAGGAAAATCATTGAAGAAAACTTCAAGGATAGAATAGTTAAAATAATTGTTGCAACCCCTACTCTTGCGATGGGCGTTGATCTTCCTGCATATAGAGTAATAATCAGGGATCTTAAAAGATTCGGGCAATGGGGAATGGATTACATCCCGGTTCTGGAATATGAACAGCAGGCAGGGCGAGCTGGAAGACCAAGCTACGATACTCACGGGGAAGCAATATGTATCGCTGAGGACAATAAAGAAAAGCTCGAGATAAAAGAACAATATATCAACGGAGTTCCTGAGCCGATAATCTCAAAGCTTGCAGTAGAGCCAATAATGAGAACTTACATCTTAAGTCTTATTTCATCAGGATTCATAACAAATATTTCTGAACTTGAGCAATTTTTCTCTGAAACATTCTATGCAAAACATTACGGCGATCTTACGAAATTAAACGATATAATAAATAAAATGATAGATCAGCTTGAGGAATGGAAATTCCTTAACGTACAGAGAAATGAAAACAATGCAAACGATTCAGGCAAGAATACGAATGCAAAAGATGACTTTGTCAGCGCCCTGAAACTTTCTTTCAAGAAAAATACTTCTAAAGAAAAAGAAGAAATAAAACTTTCAGCAACGCTTCTAGGGCGAAGAGTTTCAGAATTATATCTTGACCCTTATACTGCGCACAATATTATTTTATCTCTTGAAACTGCAGTCAGGAAAATTGATGAGATAAACACATATTCGTTTGTTCATATGATATGCTCTTGTTTAGAATTAAGGCCGCTCTTGCGAGTAAAAGTAAAAGAATTCGATGAGTATTCAGTAATATCGCAAAACAAAGCAGAAAAATTACTGATTGATATTCCTGAATTGTTCGATGCTGAATTTGAAGATTTCTTAAATTCCATAAAAACTTCAGAATTATTCAACGATTGGCTGGAAGAAAAAGATGAAGAATACCTTATGGAAAAATATGATGTGAGACCGGGAGAATTGCATTCAAAACGCGAGCGAGCGGATTGGCTCATATTTAGTTCAGAAGAACTTTCAAGGCTTTTGAAGATGCATGTTCTAGTCAAAGATTTATCTAAATTAAGATTCAGATTGAAGTATGGCGCGAAGGAAGAATTAATTCCTCTTCTCCAGCTTAAAAATATTGGAAGAGTCAGGGCAAGAAAACTATTTGATAATAGGATAAAAGATATCTCTGATGTAAAGAATTCAGACCTCACTACTCTGTCTCAGCTTATTGGAAAAGCAACTGCTCTTGACATAAAAAAACAAGTCGGAGAAGAATTATCTGAAGATAAAGTTGTTGTTAAAACAAATAAGAGAAAAGGGCAAAAAAATCTTGAAGATTACGGGGAAGACTGAAAATATAAAATAATTTTAAAAATAAAAATTGCTATCTTAGAATTTTCCCCTATACTTTCTATCGTATTCAATCATATCGCCAATATTGTGGATCTCAACAACGTTTGACATATGTTCTTTCATTGTCCTGATTCCGCCAAGGAAGACCACTAAATCTTTTTTCTCAAGCATTTTCTTTTTCATCAAAAGATCTGCAATCGTCGGCATAATTGCTCTTGTCGGGATTTTCTCAAGAAGCATCGGCTCAACGCCCCAGACTAGCTGGACTTGCCTGCTAACTTCAGGATCAATCATAACTGCAATTATTGGAACTTTCGGCTTAAATCTTGAAATCAGCCTTGCTGAAAATCCTGATCTTGTAATGCTGATTATTTTTGTCGCCTTGGAGTGTATTGATAATCTGTATGCTGCTTCGCTCATTTCGTGGCTGATATCTCCGGTTTCTGTATTGTCCACGTTGTGCGTTACATTATTTTCTGATTCCATTGCTACGCGTCTCATGACTTCAACAGCTTTTACTGGATGTCTGCCTGAAGCTGTCTCTCCTGAAAGCATGACTGCATCTGTTCCGTCAAGGACTGCATTTGCAACATCGCTCACTTCTGCTCTTGTCGGGACTGGATTTGTTATCATCGATTCAAGCATCTGGGTTGCAACAATTGATACTTTTCCTTTCTCATTGCATTTTCGAATTATCATTTTTTGAAGGGACGGGATTTTCTCGGATGGTATTTCAATTCCAAGATCTCCTCTTGCAATCATTACTCCGTCGCTGTGCTCGATTATTTCATCAATGGCATCGATTCCTTCCATGTTTTCTATCTTTGCGATTATCTTGATCGGCGATTTTCCAAGAAGCTTCTTCAAATTCAATATATCTTCCTTGTTTCTTGCAAAAGATAATGCAATGAAAGATATCTTTTGATCTATCGAGAATTTTACTGCCTCGATATCTTTTGAAGATAGCGATGGTATTTTTAGCTTCCTGTTTGGGATGTTTACTCCCTTGTTCGGCTTTATTACGACGTTAGAATTGAATTTTAGAGTCACTATCTTATTTCCTTGCCTGTCTTTGTATTTTTTCAGGATATGTGATGTTATTAGTCCATTGTCAAAAAATATTGTGTCTCCCACTGATACTTCATCGTAGAAATTATAATTGAAATAAGCGTCGCTCTTATTGTTGAATCCGAAATCTACAGGATTTGTTGCCGTGATTTCTATTTCCTCGTTTGTCTTGATCCTGATTTCAGGGCCTTTTATGTCTATCATTATCGGGATATCTGCAACGCTTCTGATTAATTTTATTAGCTGCGTGTATTGGTCGAAGTCTCCATGAGCAGTATTTATTCTCGCGCAATTTACTCCCAGACTAATCATTTCTTTGAGAATTTTTTTATTGTTTGATGCCGGACCGATTGTCGCTATTATTTTTGTCTTCTTGAAACTTGCATTCATTTTATCATACCCCGCAAATAATGTTAAAAATTGATTTTTACCAGATTAATTTGTTATCAAATTGTATTATTAACACATAGTGTCGCGCCTTATATATTTAAAAGTATTGTTTTAAGAATAAATCCGCATTAGATGAAGAAAAAGGTATGATATTATATTACGATTGACTACTTGACATTTACTGCCCAGGCTTCTCCGCCGTCGATTATGACCTTTATTTTCTGGTTTATTTCAAGCTTATCTGATGGATTCATTAATCTTGCTTGATAGTATGTATTAGGATCAAGAACTTCAAACTCTGGATATTTCTTTGTGACGATTGCGTCTACTGGCCTTAACACTTCGTACGTATCTTTATGTGACAAGAGAGTCTTTGAATTTGTCTTCATGTTGAGCACATGAATTTTTTCGTCCATGCTGACAACTAAATACAATTGATTGTCCATCTTTAATACATCATTTTTTGTATACTTAGGGAATTCTACAAGAAGATTTAATCTGTATAAGTTCTTGCTTGTCTCCCAATCGATTGAGAATAATTGCGCGTTATGCTTGAGCGTTGCGCCGAAATGGTTTCTTAGCTTTTCTGCAATAACTTTCAGATAGCTTTTATCAGTGTAATAATAATCTATATTCAGATTATCGCCTTCTATTCTGACTTCCTTGTTGATGTGAACGCCCTTTGATCTTTGTTTTGCAGCATCGTTTTTTATGAATGCTATTATTTCATCATTTACGTTCCTTGTCTGGAGGATTCCTTCGAAATATTTTGTTCCTTGTTTGGAGCATTTAGGGCAAAGCGTGACGTCAAATTTTGCAGGGAGATCGAATTTTTCATGGCCGATGCTAACTGTAAGATTTATGTCTTTATGAACTCCTGCTTTGAACGCTAAAAGCTCGTCTTCTTTGAACTCGTTTATTTTCTCGAATTTTACTTTCTTATGCTTTACGTTGTCTTCGAGAATTTTATCTATCACAGAATGCAGGCTCGTGAATTTATGCCATTTATTTTTATGATTATATGACTTGCAGTTGCTGCAGATAAATATCTTGATGTCTTTGAAATCAAAATCAGTCACCCTGCAATCTTTGCATAACGTATGATTATCTGTTATTATATTTCCGCATTGAGGGCAGAATTTTTTAGAGTAATGCTTGACAATTGTTTTTTGTTTTTTTATTTCCGCTTTCTTTATAGGATGCTTTGATGCATGAGTTTTACTTGCATGATGAACGGTTTTAGAACTACTTTTGACTGGTTTCTTCTTGCTAACTGCATGTTTAGCATGCTTTTTAGTTTTATGCTTGGTTTTATCAGAATGATTCTTAGAATTATTCTTATGCGCGCTCACCATGGATTAAAGTTATCCAGCATTATTTATAAATTTATCCTCAGTGCTTTTCAAAAACTTTATAATAGGCCATTCATAAAACGAGTTTATGTCAAACTCAGATAAGAGCTGGAAAGATACATCGAAAAAATTATGGGAAAATTTCAAGTATTATGCTAGAGAGACCTGGAACTTTTTATGGCATGAAGACTCTGTCTGGAGCTGGATGGCTTCAATTTTGATAGCTTTTGTTCTAATTAAATTCTTGCTGTATCCGGCGGTAGGATTATACCTGGGAACAGAACTTCCAGTTGTTGCAGTAATTTCTGAGAGCATGTCGCATGACGGCTCATTTGATGAATGGTGGGCAAGCCCTGCTTTATGCATGGATGGCAACGTCCAAAGAATGTGCACTCAAGAGGAATGGTATTCGCAGCGCGGCATAACCAAGGAAGAATTCAAGAATTTCAGGATGAGCGACGGCTTTAATAAAGGAGATATAATAATACTCAAAGGAATAACATTTGAAGAACTACAAGTGGGAGATATATTAGTATATGATACAAAATTATCTTACCCAGTCATTCACAGGGTTGTTGCAAAAACCGACGTTATAGAGACAAAGGGAGATCATAATCAGAATCAGCTGCTCGATGCAAAAATAAATGAAAGATACATTTCAAAAGATGATATAATCGGAATTGCATGGGTCAAGATACCGTATCTTGGCTATGTCAAGATCCTATTTGCCCAGCTTGTCCAATGCGTGACATTCAATGGATGTTATTTTGGGAAATGAGTAGTGTGTTTCCTTTATACTAGAGGCAACTATGGCGCCCAGCGAGCCATCAGTCTGTTCCTCGATTAACGTCTAGACTCGTTTGCGGGAAGCAATTGCACGTAAGATGCGAGCGCGCTGTTGCCAAATATGTTATTAAATGCCGAAAGAATAATAAATGGATGCAATTTTCGCAGTATATTATATAGGTGATTTCAAATGATGTTTTGTCCAAAATGCGGATCAATGTTAAGACCAAAGATTGTAAATGACAAAAAAGTCATGGCATGCAGCTGCGGCTACAGGGCTGATTCTAAAGTCGGAACTACTTTGACTGTTGATAAGAAGAAAACTGAAGTCAAGGCAGATTTTGATGCGTCAGGCGAGGAACAATCAATTCATTCCAAGATTAATGAAGAATGTCCTAAGTGCAAAAATACTGAAGCATACACTTGGTCGCAGCAGATGCGCGCAGGAGACGAACCAGAAACTATTTTCTTCAAATGCACAAAGTGCCAGCATACTTGGCGCGAGAAGTAATCTTATTTTTATTTAGCCATTTTTCTTAAAATATATTTCGTCCTATATCGGTTGTGTCACAATAATCTTTATATATGACTCCTTGAAGTAAATGCTAGATTTAAAAAAATAAACATAAAAATTATTTTAATATTAAATAAAGATAATTTATAGTGGGGGAGTTAGTTATGGTGTCAGAGAGAGTTAGTCCAGATAAGTCTTTAAACGAAGGAAATAATAATTGGGAATTTTATTCTAAGGATAAATTAGGGGTTGACGTTCTTGCATTAAAGAGCGACAAGACAGGAGCAATGCTTGCAACTCTTCATGGTGATAAAAATATTAAAAGAGCATCAATAGAAGCATGGGCTGGATCAAGACATTCAAGAGCTCCGGGAGATACTGTTGATATTTTGCAGGAGATAGTTGATAAAAGTGTTGATTCTGATCAAAGACTTGAATCTACTTTCAAGGCCTATGGTCATGCATCTGTTGCAGACATGGCAAGAATACAGATACAATTCAATGATGTTCCGATGCATTTAGCTATGCATATATTTAATCAAGGAACAGTAAATAATAGCCAAGAGAAATCTACGAGATACCAAAAGAAATTCGGCAAAGGTTCGATGCATTCATTGAATGTATATCTTCCCGGTGTTTCTCCAGAGTTAGAAATTGATTATCAGAATCTTGGAAAAATGGGTTTGGATAATTTTAACAATCAAAAGCCGATAGTCGCTGATGCTTATGGGAAATTCTATAAGCCTGATAATGATAATTCGTCGCATAAAGCTGCTACAGACTCAAGAATTCTAGATACTATAAGAGGCAATCTTCCTTTAGGATCAAATACTGGATTTGCTCATGAGACTAGTGCAAGAGATTGGGGCAGGGTTATTTCAAGCCTTAAATCATCTCCTGTTGAATATTATAGAAATATTGGAGAACAAATTGAGTCGATACTTGCACCTAGTGAGGAGATAGAAAAAACATTAGGAATAAGGGCAGAAGCT
>DASPMU010000061.1:0-18862 GCA_035626895.1 Alphaproteobacteria bacterium | reverse complement strand
CCAGGCTCCAACTCCAGGCCTGAGTGCTAATTGTACAGCAACTCCAAGATCAGGAAATAGTCCATTAAGCGTAGCGTTTGGTTCATCCGTAAGCGGCGGATCAGGCGTGTATTCTTACACTTGGACATTTGGCGACGGATCAACTGCAAATACAGCGCAGACTGCAACTCATACATATAATGCTGCAGGAACACATTCATCATCACTCACTGTAACTGACGGAGCAGGAAGAACTGTAATTACAAATTGCGGACAGATTGTTGTTTCACAACCAACACCAACTCCATCACTTGACATTGATAGCATAAATTGCTTCCCAAGAATCGCTAGCGGCGGAAATCAATCATGCAGCGTATACGTTACATCAAGCGCTGACCCAACGCCAGGCGGCGTTGACGTAGACATATATTATGTAGACGGAACATTCTTTGGAACATGTACAACTGATCCATTAAGCGGCGGCTGTGAAGCACAGAGCGTAGTTACAGGAACAGGCCAGAGAACAGTTTACGCAACAGCCCAATTAGCTGGACACATCAATGATACTGATACTTATCCAAGATATACATTTGATGTATTTGCTCAGAGATATAACATCATAAATTTAGGAACATACAATGACAGCAACTTCATGTTCCCAGACGATGTATTCTATAGAGGAGAAGACTTGTATGCAAGATTCCAAGTTTACGATCCAATAAATAATCAATTCGTAACAAGCGACATCGTTACAGCAGCATCACTTGTCAGCCTTCCAGGAGGAAGAGCAGACATGAGCAGGATGACTTACAGCGGCAATTGGTATTATTACGAATTAGCTCAAATACCATTGACTCATGATTTCCTTGGAGACAGCAATGTATTTGCATTCGCATTCAACTTCACTGGCCTCACTGCAGGACAAGCTCAGGTAGAATTAACTATCTTGAACAATGAGCCAGTAATGAATCCAATACCTGATGTTTATGTAACAGTAGGCGGAACTAATATTCTAGATTTAGACAGCTATGGAACTGATCTTGAGGACAATCCATTAAGATATCAGATAACAAGTCCTACAAGTACAGGATACACGGCAGCAATAAATGCAAACAACAACCAGCTTTCAATAACTGGCGCAATCGTAGGAGACTACACATTGACAGTTGCAGGATATGATTTAGATAATGCATTTGACACTACTAATATAATAGTGCATGTAATACCTGCAACCAATAATACTTTGACAACTAGCTGTGTTGCAACTCCAACAAGCGGAAATGCACCATTAACTGTCGCATTTGGTTCAACTACATCAGGCGGAACTGGATCATACACATACAGATGGACATTCGGAGACAATACAAACAGCACAACAACAACTTCAACAACTTCGCACACTTATAACAATGCAGGATCATACACTGCATCATTGACAGTTACTGACGGAGCAGGAAACACTGCAACAGCAAACTGCGGCCCATCAGCAATAACTGTAAACCCAGTTACTCCAGCACTTACTGCAGCATGCAGCGCAAATCCAACAAACGGAAATGCGCCATTAGCAGTCACATTCAATGCAACTGGAACTGGCGGAAGTGGAGCATATACATATACTTACAACTACGATTCAACAAGCAGCTTCACAACTACAGACAGCACAAGTATTTTTACATACAACAATGCAGGAACATACAATCCGACACTAACAATAACTGATGCTGCAGGAAACACTGCAACAGCAGATTGTGGAACAGATATTACTGTAACTAATCCAACTCCAGTAAACTTGAGTGTATCATGCCTTGCATCCCCGTCAAGCGGAAATGCTCCTCTTAATGTGACATTCGTTATCGGAGCAAGCGGCGGCAGCGGAGTATATACATATACTTACAACTACGATTCAACAAGCAGCTTCACAACAAACAGCTCAACAAGCATATTCACATACAATACAGTCGGAACATACACACCTGATGTAGATGTAGTTGACAGCCTTGGAAACAGCGGCTCAACAACTTGCGGACTTATTGTAATAAGCAACGCTCCACCAGCAAATGTTACTTTGATAGCTGACGCAGGCGGACCATACACTGGCTTCCTAAATGAGCCAATTACATTTAACGCTTCAGGCAGCCAATCATCACTAGGAATAGTAAGCTACAGATGGGACTTTGGCGATGGAACAGTTGTCACTACGACTAGCCCAACACTAAATCACACATACAGATCAATTGGATGGTTTGTTGTTACATTAACTGTAACTGACGCTGGCGGATATCAGGACTCTGATACTACAACAGCATTCATTGTCGAGAGAACAAACTTTGCTCCAAGAGTCTTTGAAGATCTTCCAGACAAGGGACTTTCAATCATGAGCCTGCAGGTTTACGGAAGAAAAGGAGAGATATTAATGTCAAACGATGAGATGACAGTAAGCATGCTTCTAAAGAACCACTGGAATAGAAGACTTGAGAATGTAAGAGTCCATGTCAGCATCCCAGAATTCGGACTTGAAGCAAGATCGCAATCCTTTGATATAAGCAAAGGCGGATCTGAGAGCGAGACTGTAATACTACCTCTTGAAGACATCCCTCCGGGCGCATATTACGTAAAGATCTACGTAACAAATGACGACGACGGCGAGCAAGTCAAGAGAACAAAGTACAGAGAAATTATTGTTAAGTAAATTTTATAATTTATAATATTGTGTGAAAAACATGCAAAACAAATCACCCCTTGAAAAAGGAATAGAACAACTGAAGATATATGATCGTATTAAAGAAAATGTACTGATCGTAGCAGCAGGCACAATACTAACAATGTATTCATTTGAACTAATTGCTAAATTCTATAAACCATCAGATAAATTCATACAGAAAAAAGAATCCGCTATAACATCTCAAAAGAAAAATTATGAAGTAAATAGCTTAAACAGCAATTCAAACCATTGGAAAGAGTGGTACAATTCGATGAAAGGTTATTAATAATAAGGTAAAAAAAATGAATTCGATAAAAAATTACATAATATCAATTGCTGCATCGACTGCATTGTTATCATCATGCGCTGTACAAAGGCCATCATATGAAGCATTTGAATTAAATACTACAGGTCTTGACAGGAAGGAAAGGAAAGAATTGAGAACAGATCTTAAAAAAAATCTTGATTCATTAACTAATCTTTCAAATGCATACGCTGATACTGCCCAGTCACAATTCTACAGCGCAATTGATAATGGAAAGCTAGACAGCCTAACTCAGATGAAAATCCTAGATAATTATTGCGTGGCAATTGGCCTTCTTCATAATGTTGAACAGTATGGAGAAGCAAATGATATGGATTCTAAGAAGAAAATACTTTTCTCGGGAAGCGATTATAAAATCTTCAAAGCAACCTATAACAACATGGTTAAAGATGACTCTATAAAAATAAGAAAAATAGCAAACAAAGAAGCCGAATCGATCGGCAGCGATATTGAAATATTCAATCCTCAAAATGAAATGGAAAGAAACGTCCGTGTTAAATACGATGGAACCATGAGATATGTCGATAATAAGAGAAAACCAGTAGTGTATGTGGATGGATTAATTGTAGGCGGATTGGTTGCCCTTACAGTATGGCTCACTGATAAGTATAGTGAATAGAAATGAATCAAAATAATCTTGAAGGAAAAGTTAAGAAAGGACCAAATATTGCATCGAAAACTTTAGGTTTTGTAGCCTTAGGCTGCGCAGTGACAACCATGGTCTTTGTAAGCAATGGAATCATTAGCAATTACGATATGGCAAAACGTGATTCCTTAGTCACAATCAGAAATCAAGTATTCGCTGTAAATCCAAAAGAAAAAGGATATGAAATCAGCACAATTGAAAGGGGAGATACACTCAAGGCAGCAGATGTGAATGGTGACGGAATCGTTGATCATTCGATAACAAACACTCAGAACGGTTCAAACATAATAGAATTATACAATATATTTGATCCATACTGGAATGAAATGAAAATCACTCCAGTACCTCGAGAAGTTCAGTATGCATATGACACAGTAATGCATGTATATAATAATGAAGGAAAATTAAAGCTATTTAAGGAATAGTTACTATATGGAGAAATAAAATGGAAGAAGAAGGATCGATTGCATCATTTTTTTTGAACATAGTTTTTCCAATAGCATGCATAAGCTCAATAGTATATTTGAGTAATTCAGATAGAGTAAGGCTAAATAATGTTGAATACAGGATAAATGATAAATTATTCCACACAAGAGTAGAATCTGAAATAACAACTGATTATTCAACAGAGAGATACCAGACAGATTATGAGACAGTAACAAGATGGATAATAGATAATAATGATGACGGGATTGCAGACGAATATAAAGAACGCAAATTAAGATTTAGAAGCAGAAGTGAGTACGGTCAAGGATTTGATTTGGGCAGAGATAGAATAGAAACTCCAATGAAAACAATATTTGTAGGCAAAGAAATTCCTGATTCAATACAGCAGAGATATTCAAGGATAATAGAAAAACGCAACATATTGAATGTCCAAATGCCTAACATACAAGCAAAAATAGATAGCATAGAGAACATTTGCAATGCAAATACAACATCACAATTACAATATGAAAATGCATTGAAAAAAACCGATCACAATATTTTCATGAAAACATTCAATGAACTTTATGCGAATGTACAGAAAGATAACTAATTCACATTCATGGCATTCGTGCCAGATACGATATAAATAGGCGTAACGGCCTCAAAACAATAAAACAAGAAAGTATTAACTGCGTAGTGGTAAAAGAAACGAAACATTTATAAATACAAAGATACTACTACATACATAATAATACTTAGACCATAATTGGGGGTTAAAACAAAATGAAGACAAAAATGTTTGCAATGCTTTTAGCATTAGTAATATTATGCACTGGATTTGCAAGTGCAGTAAACCTACAGATAACAGACCTAGAAATCAACGGTAGAACAGTACAGGATACAAGTTCAACTGCAATCACTAGGGATTACGAGAGAGGAGAAGAACTAGAATTGTATGTTTGCGTTGAAGCTCTAACTGATGTAAGAGACGCACAGATATATGCTGACATCAGCGGATATGACTATTCAAATGACGAGTGGGACAAAGTTCATGATGCAACAGACACTTTCGATCTAAAAGCAAATCACAGAGATTGCTTCGATTTAAGCCTTGAAGTTCCAACTAAGATAGATAAGGACTACTTCAAATTAAGAATCAGGGCAGACGATAGAAACGGTTCAACTGTTTTCGAATCATACCAATTATACCTAAAAGGAATCGACAGAAGATCATCAGTTGAAATAAAGGATTTCAGCCTAGACCCATCAGAGGTTATCGCTGGAAGAGCATTCACTGGAAAGATCAAGGTTCACAACTTATGGGATGATACTGTAGAAGACTTGAAAGTCACTATGGCAGTTCCAGAATTAAACATAAAAGTTTCAGAATATATGGACGAAATAGACCCAGATAAATCAAAGACATTCGAAGAATTATTGTTAAGAATTCCAGAGTGCGCAAAGGCTGGCGACTATGACGTTGTAATAACTGTTGAATTCGACGAATTCAGAGAGACTCAGACAATGGGTTCAATAACAGTACTCAAGAGCGAGACTTGCGGCGCAACTACAGGCTCAGCTACTGAAGACAGGACAACTGTTACAGTACCAAGCATGCAGGAATTATCACAAGGAACTAGCATCGTATATCCAGTTGTATTGAACAATGTTGGAGCAAACGCGCAGACATACACTTTAAGCTTAAGTGGTGTTAGCTCATGGGGAACTACTAGAATAGAACCATCAGCAATTGTTGTTGTTCCAGCAGGTCAGTCAAGAACTGCATATGTACACGTTAGCGCAAATCCAAATGCAGAAGTTGGAGACAAAGCATTCACATTGACAATCGATGCAGGATCAGACAGCAAGTCAGTTCCATTAATTGCAAAGGTTACTAAGTCAAGCGGAAGCGATCTTTCATCTTTCAAGAACGTTGTAACAGGCGTTTTGGTTGGATTAGTTGTTATCCTAATCATTGTTGGCCTAGTAATTGGTTTCAACAAGATGAAGGACAACAAGAACGAGACAGAACCATACTACTAAGGTAGTATATTTTTTTATTTATTTTTATATACTTTTGGCCTAAATCTCGTCGTTATCGATAGGGAGTAAAGCCAACAGATTTATATTTCATTTCAGATTTCATCACATCAGGGTTGGTTGGTAACTATCATGAAGTCAAATTCATCATTATTCATATTCACAGTATTCTTATTCTCATTGCTATCAATTTCACTAGGAGCAGCAGAAATAGATGTTAATACATACACTACATCAAGAGATTTCACAATTTCCACCGCATACAATGATATTAATATCTGCGCATGTTCATCAAAGTACGATACATTCACAGTAACTAATACTGCAACATGGCCTGCAATATACACAGTATTCTTATCAAAGACAGACAGCCAATTATCCTTATCAGAACAATCATTCGAATTATATCCTGGAGAGTCTAAGGACGTATTCTTATATGTAAATGCTAATTGCAATAGAGGAACTGAAGATTTCACTGTAACAGTTTCATCAAATCTTGGCGTTGACAAAACCATAAAGAAATCAATTGTCAAGGATAGATGCCAAAACATCGAAACATGGGCATTAAACTATACTCAAGAGATAAATCCTTGCACTCCAAAGACATTTGATATCATAGTTCACAACATCGGGCCATTCGCCGACACATATGTTGTATCAAGCAATCACGATTCTAATATAGTATACAACGCAAATAGCGTGAATCTTGAGGCAGATCAATATGCAAAGATCTCTGCAACTGCAACTTTCGACTGTTCAATATACGGACAGAAAGACATTGAATTCAAGGTTGATTCTCTAAGAAATAAATTATCAGCAACATTTGATGCTTCATTAAATATCATCAAAGATTATGATTTCGATCTTAAAGTAGGATATGATATTTCAGGCTTGAATGTTGGCAATGTAGAGTTGCAAGTCTGCAACAGGCAATCATCAACTCAAATCCCTATAGAAATAACAAACAAAGGAAGCGTTGAAAATACATATACAATTGATTTCGATCTTCCAAAGAATGCCAAGCTATCAGGACTTAGCGATGCAGCAGGAAAAGAAAAATACGAATTCACATTAAAACCTGAAGAGTCAAAAGTATTCTATGTAGATATTGACTCAACAAAATATAGGTATCAATACAAATCCAAAGACGCATATGTAAAAGTAACTTCTGAATACGGAGACATCGTCAAGGAATCAGAATTACAATTAAACTTTGAGCCATGCTTTGAGCATGAAACTCAAGTATATGACTACAGCAACAGCAGATCAAATCCACTTGAAACTTGCGCAGGATACGATTACAGCTATGAGATAAATGTCCAAAACAACGGTTTGTTTGTTGAGGACTATTCTCTTTCACTTGAAAACGCCCCATCAACTGTAAAATTATCAACTGACAAAGTACTAGGCTTGGAACCAGGAAAGAATGCAATAGTAAATCTATACATAACTGGCCCGGAAAATAATGATTATCACAATATTATTGTAAAAGTTGTTTCATCATCAGGCATGACTGAATACAGCGATACATGGATCAAGGCATATGACACAGTCGCATGCCATAAAACAGAAATAAAGGCAGACGAATTCAAGATAAACTACCAGGATGCTAGCGTAAAAGTTCCTGTAAAAAACAACGGAATAGTCGACAATTCATTTATTGTGACTTGGACAGGCGATGGTATTGTTTCAAGAACTGACGTAATATTGCTGCAGTTAAATGAATCTGGTAAAGGAACTATTTCGTTATTATTAAACTCATCAAATAAAGATGAAGGAAGCTATGAAGGAACATTATCATTGAGAGATTCTAGCGGCGCAACATACAGCAAAGTAATAACTCTAGAGCTTGAGGATAAATCATTTGCAAGAAAAGCATTTGAGTACATGGCATTTAGCAATATCTGCAAGAAAGCAACATTAGTTGAAGTAGTATTAATCCCAGTTCTATTGGCATTGATAGTTTGCTTTATGATCTTTGGACCTAAGTACAAATATAATTTCAAGAATAGATTAAAATCAAAGACTTGGGTAATAATCACATTGCTTGCATTATTCTTAGTCGGAGTAATTGCAGTAATCGTACTAGTGGGCTTGCCACAGACCCAGACTCAAGTATACAACTTAAGCACTAATGAATCATCACTAACATACGAATGGCTTGAGAATGATAAATTAACAATCGATGCTGGAAAATTCTTCTACGATCCAGACAATAGCACATTAAGATACAACGTAACTGGCTTAAAGAATATTAAGGCAATAGTTTCAGGCAAGATCATAACATTCTATCCTGACAAAGGCTGGAGCGGAACTGAAAAAGCAAGAATAGTTGCGTACGACAATCTGGAAGACGGAACTACAACAAGCCCGGAATTCACATTGAAAGTAACTGACACTCCAAGAAAATCATACTTAGAATTATACAATATCTATTGCTGGTATGTAAATCTTGCAATCTACCTATTACTATTATTCTTAGTCTTCGTTGCAATATTCGTCAAGCAGGAAGTAAGACGAAGGAAGTAAAATGACTAAGGCACCATCACTAATAATAATGGGTTCAGCAGTACTATTCAATTTCTGTTCATATGTGTATAATGATATGTATCTATTAAATTCTGTGCTTGAGGATAATAAAAAAAACTATAGATTAATAGATAAGTATACTTCAGAAATAGAAGTATTAGATAATAAATTTTTTCCCCAACATAAAAACGATAAATCATTCTCAGAATATATAAATTCCCAGAAATCCCAATTAGAAAAAAGCATAGAAGAATTACAAAATCAAATTATAGAAAAATCTCAAAAATATTATCTTGTTAAAGAGGCTGGGAAAAATATCCGAGATGAAACTTCTAAATATGCATTAGTATTAGGATTAATTACTTTGCTTGCATTCGATAATTCTAAAACGAGAAAAAAAGACGAAAACAATAATTCTTTGCCGAGCATACATTGAGGATAAAATGACAAGAACATATCTAACTGTAGATGAATTCGCAAAATCCCATGATGAAAATATTTTGGGAAATTTTACATACAGACAAAATCCTAATGGGAAATCATTGGAAAATTTATATCAGATAATATCGGCAAATAACATGCTGCAAGGATACGAGCGAATAAACAACATAGTGAGAGGAATAGTAGCTATAAAGACACTCAATGACGATATAAGATCAATCGATATTTTCAATACTCAATATGAGGATAAAGGAATTTTAGGCAATAACATAAGCAAGATTCCATTAAATTATAGAAATGTAAATTTCCTGAAAGAAAAGTCAATAATTGTTGCAGAAAATGACTCCGTAATTCCTATTGTGTTAAATAAATCATATGAAGCAAAAATACTAGAATTTTATTCTTCAGGCGTGGCGTTAGCCAAGTCAGTCTGGTCAAATCAGCAAGGCAGAGTATGCGTCGATTTAAAATAAAGTGATCCTAATGCAAGACGATACTAATTTTGACCAATCATTCAACATGCAATCTTTGATTGATGAAGATAACGATAGCATCCTATAAAGGTGGCAGGCGATGCAGCAGAAGAATCGTTCAAATCTCGAGAAAATTTTTGCGAAACCTTCTGCTAGAAAAATTCTAAAAATAGGCATAGTTGGAGCATGCATTTCTATTGCAGGCATTATTGCATCGTTAACAAAAAATAAACCCGAATCTTCAGATAATTATGGGCTATATGAGAAAAAAGAATACAGCGTTGCATATTATTGCCCAGAATATACTTCGATTAAAGGAGTAGGGCTTGAAGAAACAGTATATATTGTAGATCAGAAAAATGATGGAACAGTAGATTCATATGCAAGAATAAGAAATTCTAATAGTACACTCGTAGCATATTACGGCGACACTTTCGGCCAGAAGATACCATCCAGCTTATATTTCGAAAAAATACCTAAAAAAGTGCAAGAAATCTATACGCAAGTTTCAGAAGCATATAAAGAATACTACGAGTATAAAAGAAAATATAGAGAAATGTAACTCTATTTAGTTACACAAAAGAAATCTACAAAGATTTCTATGTTTGGGAATACAAAGTATTTCGCAAACTTTAATAATAAGTTATTACAACCATTGTTTGTGGGGCAAGTGCCGGAAGTTTATAAGAAGAAGAACGGTTCTTCGACAATATATTACGATATTCTTGATAAGTACTGGTTCAACAAATTTAGAAATCTTGAAGTAAGATCGCGCGTTTCCGGAATAGCTACTCTTGGCCTCGCTGTTCTAATGCCGATAGTTTATTATTTAAATCCTCCATCAATAATCACAAATTATGAGAACAATCTACAAAAAGAAAAAACATTAAAGAATCTTATAGAAACCCATCCAATTAAAGATGACAATTACAATAATCTTGTTAAAGAACATAAAAATCTAGAAAGTGCAATATCAATTCAATTCTCAGAATATTCCGAAAGAAAAAATTCGCACAAAAGAAAAACAAAAAACACAGCATTAGTATTTACCTTAATGGGCCTAGGAATATACGGATGGTCAAATCGTCCCGGAACTAGAAAATACGAATATCTTAAGTTAAAATACATAGAATATGAAAACGGCCTTAGAGTTGATGAAAACGGCAACACTTTGACGTAAGTTTTATAAATAATTCTTGATTTCAACAATTATCGGGGTCGTAGTATAACTGAGGCCAACCTTTTATAAAAAAAGGTTGATCAAAAAACCAGTTATGCAAAATCCTGGAATAGATAGAAAGGGGTCGTAGTATAACTAGGCTAGAATAGTCGCCTCCAGAGCGTCGGATCTGGGTTCGAATCCCAGCGACCCCATTCTTTAGTTGTATGCCGTGAAGCGGCCTCTTTTTGATGCGATCTTTTTCGTGCAAAAAGGCGCAGGTGTATCCCAGCGACCCCATTTATCATTACTTCTAAGTGATTACTCAACGAAAGATTTTTAAAGATAGTTTCTTTCCCACAACCATGTTAAATTATGAAAAATATACTTTAGACAATGGATTGAACGTAATATTAAATCCGACTTCCAGCGAAACTATAGATACACTTATCTCTGTAAGACATGGAGCGCTCAATGAGAGAGAACATGAACACGGAATAGCACATTTTTTAGAACACAATTTAATTCTCGGAGGCGGATCCAGACATAAGCCATCAGAAATAAAAAACAAATTATCATACTATGGCAACTGGAATGCAGGAACAAACCTAAACCGAACACTATTCAATGCCGGATTTGTAAAAGATATGTTTGAAGAATATCTTGACTTATTTTCAGACACTATATTCAATCCTGCCTTTGATGAAAATATATTAGAACAGGAAAGAAAAAGAGTGTTAAGAGAAATACCTCTAAGAAGTCAAGAATCACCAGCAGTGGAAGAGTATTATGAAGCAATGTTTGGAAAAAATAACCCATACAGATATAAAGTTATAGGGAATGCGTCAATTATAGAAAAAGCAAATGCACAAGACCTATACGAGTTCTATGAGAGAGGGTATGTTGCTCAAAATACTGATTTAATAATAGTTGGATCAATACCAAAAAACGCAATCAAGCTTATAGAGAAATATTTTGGTAATATAAAAACCGGAACTAAAAGCGAGATTATTCTTCCGAATACAATTCCATTAAATAAGAGATTCATCAAACATGTAGGAACATTAGATCCTAATGAAAAAAATTCTAATAATAGTTTAGCTGATATAGTAATAACTCTTCCGACAGACGCCATTAATTCTCTAGATTCTCCCAAAATAAGCGTATTCAATAATATTCTTGGAGGAGACCCGCATTCTAAATTACATGAAAAAATAAGCGAGGAATTAGGTCTATCTTATAGCATAAAGAGCTCATACGATTGCAGCTATAATTGGGGAGAAGTAAATATTAGAGGAACATTGCATGTAGATGCATTGGATAAAGGAATTGATGCTATTTTTGACATCTTCAAACATTTACAAGAATACCCTGTTGGAGAAAGAGAAATACAAAGGATAAAAAACACATGGGAATATTTCATGTATAAAAGAATGGAAACAAACGAAGGAATATTAGATACAATAAGCAAAGAAATAGATCATAATATTAATTTTTATGAACGGATTGAAAAAATTAAGAATTGCACTGCACAAGATGTTCAGGACATGGCAAGAAAATACACTCCTTCAAGTTTCCAAGATAAATTTTTAATGTTTATAAGTGACCCTACAAAAGAAAAAGAAGTATAGTATAAGAATTTAATAAGTATACTTTGATCTTCTGTTCTCTATTTCAACATCCTTGAAGTAATGCTCTACAAGAGAAACATTCTTTGGCTTCATGAAGTATTCTGACATTTTTGCAAAATCATAACCTTCAGGAAGCTGGCTTTCTTTGAATTTTAATATTACATCTCCTGATAGCGGGTCTCTTAGCTCAAATCCGACAGAAAATCCCATGTTTACATTTTTTGGATAGAAAGCATAAGGGCAATTATCAAGAACATATAATAAATTATGTATGTCGTTTTCATCCATTTGAGAATGGAATTGATCTATTTTTGAAACATGATTTATCCAAGCACCCGAACCATGAGACTCTTTTGTTGATCTAAGTTTCAAATCAAGCTCAAGCATGAATTCAAGCGGAGATTTCTCCTTAATTCTAGGTTCCATATTTACGTATGTTGGCATGATAGTGTTCTTACTACCTCATATAAATACTTTACTCTCAAATAGTATAAAAATCAGTAACTTTAAATATCCTTGTGATTAAATTTATTTTGAGTGGTGAGTATATTTAAACGGTGAGTGATTTATGAGACAAGATGAGATTAATAGAGATTTAAAGAACTATATTACTGTTAAGAAAGAAAAACCATTCTGGAAATTAGGCAATTCTTCTGGAGTTCCAAAGATCAAGCCGAAGACTGATGAAGAAGTAAATTTGATGCTTCATGGAGATACTCATTATAAGAGTTCTGAAGATATTGATCCTGTTGAAGCTGCACACGCTGAGCATCATCCAGCCCATCACCATTTAAATTCTCAAGATAAAGAAGAAATCCATGAAATAGAAACCAAGATAAAAGAAGTTGACAAAGTTGAACATGCTGTAGCTGAAGAATTTGAAGAAGAGAAAGAAGGATTGTTCAAGAGACTATTCAAAAAAATAAATCTGTCAAAAGATGATGAAGACGACAAGGAGCTTGAGGCAACTTACAATGAGCAAAGCACAATGGATGATGAAGAATTAAGGCAGCTTTTGCATGGCCTTCATAATTGGATTATCCAGCTGCCATCTGATAAGCTTGAAAAATTCAAGAGTTCAAAAGAGTTTGAGCTTTATACAAGATACTTAAGAAAACACAATCTGATAAAATAAGGTGAGATAATGAGCAATGATAGAACATCAATATACATCCTGGCAATAGTTGCGATAGTCGCGCTTGTAGGGGCAGTATATATGGTAAGCCTTCCAAGTTCAGGCTCTGGAAACGCACTTACAGGAAATGTAGTTTCTGATGAAATATCAGTAAATGATGTTTCTTATGTAAAGTACGGAAGCGTATTTAAGACGCTCCTTGGTCTGGGACTTGTCGGAGCATTCGTGTTCATGTATCATAAATTCTAATTTTTTATTTTATGTTTCTTTTATTCTAATTTCGATAAACTTTAAAATATCAAGAGGATTCTGATGACTATGGACATTGATGAAAAATTAAGGTTAATCAAGCGAAATACTCAGGAAATAATAACTGAAGAAGAACTAAAAAAGCTTCTCGAAGAAAAGAAGCATCCTGTAGTTTACATCGGAACTTCTGTCACAGGAAGGCCTCATATAGGATATTTTGCATGGACTCAGAAGCTTGCAGATCTACTCAAGGCAGGGTTCAAAGTGAAAGTACTTCTTGCAGACATCCATGGCGCTTTAGATAATACTCCCTGGGAACTTCTCGAGAAAAGATATAAGTATTATGAGATAGTAATTCCTGCAATGATTGAAGCAATGGGCGCAGATTTGAAGAATTTCGAGATAGTCAAAGGTTCAGACTTCCAATTAGACAAGCAGTACATGATGGATATTCTCAAGATGTCAACTCTTGCAAGTGTTCGCGACTTGAACAGGGCAGCAAGCGAAGTTGTAAAGCAAGGAGATAATCCAAAATTATCGGGGTTAATTTATCCAATAATGCAGGCGCTTGATGAAGAATACCTGGGCGTTGATATGCAGATAGGCGCAATCGATCAGAGAAAGATCCTGGTTTTTGCAAGAGAATTCTTGCCGCAGATAGGCTACAGGTCAAGACTAGAATTAATGATTCCTTTTATCCGAGGATTGACGCAGGAAGGAAAGATGTCAAGCTCTGTAAAGAATTCAAAGATAGATTTGATTGACGATGAAAAGACAATCAAAGATAAGCTTAAGGGAGCATACTGCCTTGAAGGAGATCCTGAAAACGGCGTTCTGGAATTTGCTGAGACTGTAATAATGACCCAGAAATCCGACAAGGGAGAAGAGTTTGTTATCGAAAGACCAGAAAAGTGGGGCGGCAACTTAGTCTTCAAGACAAGGGAAGATCTAAGAAATGCTTTTGTCAACAAGCAGCTTCATCCAATGGATCTAAAGAACGGCGTTGCAAAAGAAATAAACTTGCTATTAAGACCAATAAGGCATAAATTCAAAGGCAAGGAGCACTTGATTGAAGAAGCCTACGGCGATAAAGTAGTAATTGTTGATTAATATTTCAATTAACTAAATGGCAAACATCATATTTGATTGGGACGGGACAATTGCAAAGCCTGATGTTGCAAAGGAAGCGGCTACCAGAAGATTCAAGACTCTTGGCGAGACAGTTGATGAAAAATGGCTTAAAGCTGCCATGAAGACCAATGATCATTATGCTGTCAACAAAAAAATTATTTCTGAATATACTGGAATAACAGACGAGAAAGAATTGACTATAATAATGACTGACTTGTTTCGGTTCCACTATATTGCTGTAATCAAGGAATGGAAAGAAAAATCGTTGTATGAAGGAATGAAGCAAGTAATTGAAAAATTAAGCAAGAAAAATAAAATAGTGATTGCCTCAACATTAAGGCAAGATCTTCTAGAATATTCACTTGCAAATCTCGGAATGGAGAAATATTTTGAAAAAGTATTCGCTAACACGCCGGATTTAAAATACACCAAAGATGAGCTAGTTTTGATGGCCCAGAAATATTTCAGAAAGCCAAATTACATGATCGGGGATAAAGATGAGGATATTGCTGCAGGAAGAAAATCCGATTGCATGACAATATTTGTTTCATGGGGAGCAGGAGGCTTTGAATCCAGTGAAAATCCTGATTACATAGTAAATTCCCCTAAAGAAATCCTGAAAATAATAAAATAACTCGTCTTCAAGTTACTTATTCTTCACAAATTACTGTTCCATAAATTATATAAGCCGCCAAAATATAACAATTAATATGGAAATAAAAAGCGCTTATATGGACTATCTGAAGTATAGTTGGAAGGCATCTTCTCAAGCCGTAAAATTAAGGAATAAGAATGAAGTATTCAAAGATGTTGTTTCAAGATATACGCAACCTCATAGGCATTACCATAATCTTATGCATATACTAAAATCTCAAGTTGAATGTTATCTTTCCAGGGAGATTGTTTCAGATATTAATACTATGAGCTTTGCAATATGGATGCATGATGTGATATACGATAAAAATGGCAACAACGAATCAAGAAGCATTGAATATGTAAATCAGCTCAAAATGCCTCAGGAAAATAAATCAAAGATATCAAAATTAATACAAGTTACAGATCATAAGACAACTCCTGAAACTAGTGATGAGAAAATAATTGCAGACATAGATCTTTCAGTATTCGGGTATCATCAAAAATTTTTTGAAAAATACGAAAACGATATACGCCTAGAATACATAAATTACAGCGATAAAGAATTCAGGGAAGGAAGAATCCATGTGCTGAATTATTTCCTGAATCGGGAAATAGAAGGCAAGAAAAGGATATATTATACTGATAGATACTATAATAAATATGAAAAAACTGCAAGAGAAAACCTTGAAAGATCTGTAAGAAAATTAGGCGGCAACGTCGCAAATTATTTAGTGAAATAATGTTTATATAATTACTTCCCTGCATGAATCTCGACGACATCAAGATGCTTTAATTCGTAATCTTTTCCAATAGGCATCTTTCTTTTGACATCGATTGCCTTTATGAAATTCTTTCCGAAATCAGTATGCAGCCTGAACGCGAAATCAAGTGCTGTTGTCTTTGGCGGCATGAGGAAGCAATCAGGAAGGACTCTTCCATGAGAATCAGTCAGGTTGTTTACTCCTCCAGGATATATTGCAATGTATTTCAATAGATCAAGAACTGCAGCATTTATTGCCTGCTGGATTCCTGTTGACTGGAATTTCTTTAGGACGTTTTCCCTGATATAATTTAATGCAAATTTCTGTTTTTCAGTAAGTTTTGATATTCCTGTTTCAGTAAACTCGAAATCCGGACTTCCAGGAATATATGAAATAAGCTGATGCTTTGATGCTTCCTTTAATGCAAGCTCTGACTCTGCGCTGCATGGAATTATTATGAGTTCAGGATGCTCGAATTTTATCCTGGTGTAATTTTCCTGGGCGATTGGAATATCCATCTTGTTTGCAGCAATTACCATAGGCTTTGTTCTTTTTCGTAATTCTTGAGAAATCTTGAATAGATCGTCATCAGTCCATGCTGTGACTTTGTCTTTTGGAAGATTTAATTTCTTAACTACGTCGTCAACCATGACTTCAGTTACCATCAGGCCTGAAAGCTGCTTTCCTAAAGCCTTGCATGGATCAGCATGTTCCTGCTGCAATTGTCTTGCAAATCTTTCCCATCCTTTGTTTAATATGCCAAGATACCACATATCAATTTCATGTTCCAAAAATTTAATGTCTTCGTAAGGATCTCGTGATCCGGGATCAGATGGCTCTCCTCTCTCATTAGTTGCTCCTGCAAAATCTACTACGTGAATTAATGCATGAGCCTGCCTTATGTCATCTAGAAGCTGGTTTCCAAGTCCTTTGCCCTCGTGTGCTCCTGGGACTAAACCTGCAACATCAATAACATCAACAGGAACAAATCTAATGTGATTTATACAGTAACCTTCCCTAGGAGTGCATTGCTCATTGAAGAATTCATCAACGCAATTTATCTTGACAAATCCGACTCCATGATTCGGCTTGATTGTCGCGAACGGATAATTTGCTATCAGGACGTCCATTAAAGTCGCCGACTTAAAGAAAGTCGATTTTCCAACATTTGCTTTTCCTACTACACCGATTTGCATTATTTTACCTCTTAATTTTTGTTTTCAGAATCATCATTATCAGCATTATCTAACCATTTAAAGGCGTCGCTTAAAAATTTATTCTTTCTTAATCTCGGCTGTGAATATCTTATTTTGATTTCGGGATTTGGAAGAAGATTCTTTACATTCGCTCCAGCTCTCTTTAATGCCCATAGACAAATAATTTCCATAATAAATATATCCTCATTACCATGGTTTAATAACTTAGTAAATTCTTCGTCATTAAGAGACCATATTTTTTGAGATATAGCAAGTGGTTTTTGAAATTTTTCTTTAAAAAAAATTTCAAATGGTTCTTCAATATTTTTTGAAACTAAATTAGTAAAATTTATTTTTTCAACAAAAGAATCTTGTAATAAGTTTTTTATCTTTTCATATTTAAAATATTCAAAACTAAAAACATGCGGCACCATACTCATTAAGTCTTTCTGATATTCTCCGTCAAGTAATATTAATACATCATAAAATCGTACGTCCGGAAGGTGATTAATATTATGTTTCCATTGTTCTCCACCAAGATAACTAAATGAAATCTTATTTAGATATTTTGGAAAGAAAGAAATTTTTTTATTAACACAGTACTTTGTAATAAACGCTTGAAATAAATAAAACTCTGTTTGACCTTCAAAAATTAAGTGAACAGGTTTTGTCGAATAAGTTTGACTTAAATAACCTACATGTGTTTCTGGATCCAAATTACTGTCAAAATCCAATTTTTCAAAATGGTCTTTGCAAAAAGAATACACTATAATCTTAATTTTCTCGCGCAGCATTAATTTTATCAGATACTGGTTTATCAGAGTAGGATCGTGTGTGGCGAAAATTATTTGTTTATTATCAGACTCTTCCATAATTGTTTTTAATAATTCTATTTTGCCATAAGGAAATAAACTTATTTCTGGCTCGTCAATTATGACAATATTATTATTTTCATGCAATTTATCTAATATTTGAACATTATTTTGAAGGCCAGATCCTTGTTCTGCTAAATTTCTTCTAAATTCATGATTAAATTGTACAACATTTGTCCCGAAGTCAGTTATTGTAGGATCAATATACTTCAAAGATTCTGCGCTTTTGTTTAATTTTTTTCCAAGGCCATTAAATGTAGAAATGTTGTGCCTTGGACTTTCTACCATATCTATTTTAATATCGGAAGGTTTTTTATTTTCAAAAGAAGAATTTATTTCAAATTTATAATGGTCTAAATATTCCTTAAAATTAAAATTTTTATAAATATGTAGATTATTTACATAATTATTAACAGCACTACTAATAGTTCCATGTATTTGCCTTAATATTCTTGTTTTACCAGCATTACTTCTTCCAATGAAAATAGTTATATCACCTAATTCAAAAATCGAATCTATATTATTTAAA
>DASPMU010000060.1:0-60860 GCA_035626895.1 Alphaproteobacteria bacterium | reverse complement strand
TAGATCCGCAAGCTGCATTTGCAGTATTTCCTGCTGCGTCAGTAACTCTTACTGATGTAACGAAAGTTCCTGCATTATTGTAAGTGTGTGATGTTGTATTAGTTGTTGTTGTGCTGTTTGTATTGTCTCCGAATGTCCATCTGTATGTGTATGATCCAGTTCCGCCTGTTGCAGTTGAACTAAATCCGACATTTAATGGAGTTGTTCCACTTAGCCTATCAGCTGAGCATACAATGCTTAATGGATTTGGAACTACAACTGGATTTACTGTTAAATTTAATTTGAAAGAATGAGGGCCGAAATTATCTGAACCGCTAATTAATACATAATAGCTTCCTGCAGCATTTGAGTAATCTGCAGCGTTTATTGTCTGCCAACCTACAACGCCATTGTTTTGAACTGGCTGGTTGTTAACATATGTCTTGATTATCTGATTATTGGAATTGTATAGATTTATAGAATATCTTCCGTTCATGCTTGTGACAGCAGTTACGCCGTATGTGAACTCTGCAGTTTCTCCATTATTGATTGTCAATGCAACCTGATTATTTGCAGTCCATGATCCGATAGTTAATGATGCAGATACTGGATTGATTAATAATAATGCAAGAATTGCAAACATTATTCCAAGGAATGTTTTGTTCATTTTATGTCCTCATTAAATTTAAGTTTGTTTGATGATTGTTTTTTTGTGTAAATTATATTGTAAATTTATAAAAAAATTAGTAGTTGCTCTTTATTGGTATGCTATATCTTACTCCGCCTGAAACTTCATTTAAGCCTGAGTTAAATTTTCCTTGAACTATTATATCAAGATTCTTTACGACTCTTATTCCGCCGCCTAAATTGAATGTTACATAATCTGCATCGATATCTGCTGGAAGCGTATTTGCTGCCATTGGATTTCTAGTCATGTTCGGATTATTATTGCCGTCTACAACTCTAGTTTCGACAATTCCTGAAGTGCTTTCCTTGTTAACTATATTTTTCTGAGCGCCAGCATATAATACTAATCTGCCGTCAAATATTCTGTAGCTTAATTCTCCGCCGAACTGTGTCAATGATGTTTCATTATTTACATCAGTCTTAGTGTATAATCCGTTCGGATATCCTCCTTGAGGACCATTGAATATTGTAGTTTCAATGCCTTTCCCCTTAGCAAATCCTGCATTTAATCCTACTCCGAAATTTCCGACATATCCACCTAATGCAATGTTTGGAATTATAATATCCCATCTATTGTTCTTTCCGATTCCTAGCCCGAAGTATACTCCTGTTTGATCATCTGATTTCTTCTTTGCTTTCTTGTCATCATCGCCGCATGCGTCGCATGGAACGATTGGGTCTTCTATTGCTCCATCAATTATCAGATCTTTTTCCTTGAAGAAATCGTATCCTTTTGGACCTTCAATCATTTGAGGTGGAAGTATTCCGACTATATATCCTACATTTTGAGCAGGCATTAAGTTTCTAACTACATTTCCAAGATTGTCTCTTGTACTGTATACATATCCTTCATTTAATTCTGAAACGCCGAATACTAAGCCATACTTTCCTGGATATTGCTTTAATACTTTTCTTGCTTTTTCATTTAAGATGTGTGTTTCTTCTGCGGTGATTAGTCCATTGAGCGGCGCAACTATACCATTTATTGGCTTTTGTGTTTTAGTATCTATCCTGCTTGATTTGACGCATACTGCGCTGTATTTATTCATTAATGAAGAGAAATATTGCAATAAATCCTGCTCTAATGGATTTCTTGTCAATGGTTCATCGCAATCACTTTGGCAAGGAATGTTTGAATTATTGTATGGCTTTGGCGATGGATCATATTCTCCTAATTTTAATAATCCGTCCTTTGCCCATAAATCTTCAAATGTTAATTTATCTAGAGTTTGTCCCGGGATTTTTGATGGCTTGATTGACGGAGGAACATGTACTTTTTTTACACCGTTTCCAGTCTTTACAAACTGATCGTATCCCATTACTAATTGTTCGAATGCCGTGAAATTACTAAATGGTATGATTTTATCCGGATAATGCTTTCCTTTTGCATCTACTGCTTTTCCGTTTGCATCGATATGGTATGTTTTATCTGCCATATCTAACTGATCAACTGTCAAATCTTTTATCTGGAAGAATGATTGCAAAATTGTAGTGTCTGCCTGAGAATAGGTCAATAAATTTGCACTGTCAATATTTATTATTGCTGGTCTGTTATCGACTGGCGATTCTTGTTTTCCTTCTTTTGCTCCTTGCTGAGCGTATGCTCCTAAAACTGTTCCAGCTGCCAAAGCTGCTGATAATAATATATTTTTCAATGTCTTCATTTAAATTCCCCCTATTTTATTCGAGTGTACATAAAATGCATATAATTACCTTGTGAAAAGTAATACTACTAAGAAGTGTAAACTAATTTATAAAGTTTGCGGTTGATTATCTATTGGGGAGTGACAACACTTGAGTGTCTTTTTTATCGTTTCATAAAATTTATAATAGTGTTATAAATTCACATTTATAAGATTTATAGGCAATATTGCAGATATATACAGCTATAAGATTTATTATAAAGCTATAAGATTTAGGTAATATTGCAGATATTACAGCTTAGAATGTTGGAAATCTGGGGGAAGAAATGAAATTCAAAAATATTTTAGTGACTGGCGGAGCAGGTTATGTTGGGAGCTCTCTTGTACCGAAACTTCTAGAAAAAGGCTATCATGTAACAGTTTATGATTTGTATATATACGGATATAGATTCAACGATCATCCAAACCTTAAGCAAATAAAAGCAGACATCCGCGACAAGCATAAATTAATAGAAGCATCAAAGGGATGCGACGCCATGATACATTTAGCATCTATTTCTAACGATCCAAGCTTTGATTTAGATCCGGTTTTAGGAAAATCAATAAATCTTGATGCAACACACAATATTATAGCTGCATGCAAGGAAAACAAAATCAAAAGGCTTCTGGTTGCAAGTTCAACAAGCCAGTATGGAATAAAGCCAGAACATGTCCAGGTTACTGAAGATATTGAAGCAGAACCTACAACTGATTACGCAAAATACAAGATTGAATCTGAAATACTGATCAATAATGCCGACATGGGAGAAACTGAATATGCATTTGCAAGGCCTGCAACATTATGCGGCTACGCGCCAAGATTAAGGCTTGACCTGAGCGTAAATATATTGACAATCAACGCTCTCGTAAATCACAAGATAAAGATCTTTGGCGGAAACCAGATGCGCCCAGCGCTTAATATCAAGGACATGGTAAGATTCTATGAATTTTTATTAGAGGCTGACGGGCATTTAATCAATAAGCATGCATTCAATATTTCATACAAGAATGTAACAATAAAACAGATAGCTGAGGAAGTAAAGGAAGTCGTCCAGCATAGAAAGCCTGAAGAATATAGCGATATAACATTTGAAGTATTGCCGACTAACGACAACAGGTCATATCACGTAAATACTGACAAACTAAAGAGAGTTCTGGGATTTGAATGCAAATATGATTTCAAAGAAGCAATAAACAGCTTGATAGATGCTTACGATAAAGGCCTCATAGTTGACGGCCTCACAAATCCATCATATCATAATATCATGAAGATGAAGGAGATATCTCTAAAATAGGTAAAAATCTATTGAACATATCAAACGAAAATAAAATGAGCCCCGCAGTAAATAATTTTTCTACTTATTCTGCTTCCAGATATATTCATGGAAATGTAAATGACACTATAGAAATTTTAAAACAGCTGCGCGTGCAAATAATGAACATGTCAAGCGCGACTGGAGCTGCGCACCTTGGATCAGCATTAAGCTGCGTCGACATGATTGCTTCTCTATATTATAATATACTTGACATTGATCCAAAAAACCCGAACGATCCTGACAGGGATAGATTCATATTAAGCAAGGGGCATGCGGCAACTGCACTATATAGCGTTCTAGCATTCAAAGGTTTCTTTGACAAAAGCATCTTATCAGAATATTCGCAGGATGGCGGAAGATTGCCTGAACATCCAGGTCCAAAATGCGTCCCTGGAATTGAAGCAGCTACTGGCTCGCTTGGCCATGGCCTGTGCATCGGCGCAGGAATTGCTCTCGCTGCAAAGATCTCAAAGAAAAATTATCTTACTTACGTGATAATCAGCGATGGAGAATGCAATGAAGGATCGACTTGGGAAGCAGCATTATTTGCTCCCGCAAAAAAACTTGACAATCTTATCGTAATGGTCGACTATAACAAATGGCAGGCAACAGGACGGAGCAATGAAGTCCTTGGACTTCACCCGATGATCGATAAATGGAAATCCTTCGGATGGAACGTTTACGAAATTGATGGAAACAATGTCAATCAGATAGTTGATACTTTAAGCAAGATCAAAAGCTCTATTCGCACAAATCAGGCAAACGGCAAGCCTTCGATAATAGTTTGTCATACTGTCAAAGGAAAAGGCGCGAGCTTTATGGAAGATGACAACAACTGGCATTACAGGGCCCCGACACCTGCAGAAATAGATCTAGTGAAAAAAGAATTGGGAGTCGAGTAGATCAATAATTCAATAGAAATAAATAAAAAATAATTAACATGAGAAACGCATTCGCAGACGAACTTGGAAAAATAGCAGAAGAGAATGATAAAGTAGTAATGCTATCAGCTGACATAGGCAACAAGCTATTTGATAAATTCAAGGAAAAATTCCCTGACAGGTTTTACAATACTGGTGTTGCAGAGCAGAATACAATCGGCGTAGCATCAGGCCTTTCAATGTGCGGCTACAAGCCTATTGCATATACTATTACTCCATTCATTACAAACAGATGCCTTGAGCATATCAGGGATGATTTATGCTATCAAGAGCAGCCTGCAATAGTTGTCGGTGTTGGTGCAGGCTTGTCATACGGAGAATTAGGGCCGACGCATCATTCCTGCGAGGATATTGCAATTCTAAGATCTCTTCCGACAATGACTGTATTATGTCCTGGAGACCCTATGGAAGTTCGCGCATTACTGCGCGAAGCAGTCAAAAGAAACACTCCTGTTTACATGAGGATGGGAAAGAAAGGAGAAAAAAATATCCACCCAGAAGTTCCAAAGCTTGAAATCGGAAAAGCATATGTGATGAGCAAGGCAAAAGATATTGATGGAAGATTAAATGATGTATGCCTTCTAAGCGTCGGGAATATGCTTCAGCTGTCTGACGAAATTCATAAAGAACTTGAAGCAAAAGGAATCAGCACGACATTTGTAAGCTTCCATACTATAAAGCCGCTTGATTCTGAATTCTTACTAGACGCGTTCCAAAGATACAAAGTTGTTGTTTCACTTGAAGAGCATTCGCTTATCGGCGGGCTTGGAAGCGCAATTTCAGAATGGCTTGTGGACAATAATGTTGAAAATAAATTAATAAGGGTTGGAACTGATGACAGATTCATGCATGAAGCTGGCCATCAGGAATATGCAAGGCAAAAATTAGGAATAAACAAAGAGGTAATAATCAAAAGAATAATCGAGAGGCTTGACGCTAGTCAAAGCAAAAACTAGGGCAAGCGGATTGATGACAATGAAGATCGGAATAGATTTTGACAATACAATAGTGAATTACGAGGATTTATTCCACACTGTCGCGCTAAGCGTCGGCTTTATTTCTAAAGATTCAAGGCATCCTGACGGTAGGGATGTAGGAACTTCAAAAACTGATGTAAAAGATTTTCTTAGGGGAACTGGAAAAGAAGATCTCTGGACGGAGCTTCAAGGCCTGACATATGGTAAGCATATTGCCGGGGCAAAAATTTACGAAGGCTTAAAAGATTTTTTCGTATTCTGCAATTCTAATAATATTAAATTATACGTCATAAGCCATAAGACCATGTATCCTTATATCGGCGAGAAACATAATCTGCATAACGCGGCAATGTTTTGGCTTGAACAAAACGGTTTTTTTGAAAATGGGACTGGGATAACTAAATCAGATGTGTTCCTTGAGCTTACAAAAGAAGAAAAAATAGAAAGGATAAAGGCTTTGGAATGCGATTATTTCATCGACGATCTTCCAGAACTTTTGCTTTCAGAGAATTTCCCTAAGGAAATAAAGAAAATACTTTTTGATCCAAACGGCTCGCTTCTCTCTAGTTCTTCCTTATCAAATTCCAATAACTCGAAAGAAACTTTATCAAAACTTAAAGAAAATGATGTCATAATAAAAAATGGCTGGGAGCAGATAACTGATTTCTTTGCAAAGCAGCTTATAAAAAATGAAGGCGATCATGAATTTGACGATTATACAATCGAGAGAATTGACAATTTATTATATGATTTTGACCAAAGCAATATTGAAGACTGGAATTTCACAAGAATTCTAGGCGGAAAAAACAACAGGGCTTACCGGATAGAGAAATACGCAATGGATTCAGACTCAGACACTCTTTCTGACGTTCCAGCAACTGTTCTTTTAATGAAAGTTTATCATCATAATGTAAAAGATGGCAGAAATAGGATAGAATCAGAATTTTCATTCCTAGAGTATTGCGAGGAGCTCGGGATAGATTCTGTTCCTCTCCCAATAAAGCGCGGAGATAATATCGCGCTGTATTCTTTTATTGAAGGAAGAAAGCCGGAGCCATCAGATATTACTGAAATAAACATAAAAAAATTCATGCATTTTTTTGTGCAGCTTAATGAAAATAAATTAGAATCAATAAACCTTCTGGAAAAAAAAGATAGCCTTGGCAATGCTTCAGAAGCATGCTTCAATATTGATTCTCATCTTGCAATGGTTGATTCCAGAATAGAAAGGTTCAGCGGGATCGACCCAGAATCAAGTGATATAAATTCAAAGGCTGCAGAATTCATTTCATCAAAACTTATCCCAAAATGGGTTGAAATAAAAGATGAGGTCTTGGCCCAGGCAGAAGAATATAGCATTGATACAAAAAAAATGCTTGAAGATTCCAATGTATGCATCTCTCCATCCGACTTCGGATTCCATAACGCCCTTATTGGAGAAAATAATCAGCTGTATTTCCTAGATTTTGAATACGCAGGAATTGACGATCCGTCAAAGCTTGTAAATGATTTTTTCGCAAGACCCGAGCCTGCGCCCGATATAAGATATTACGATCTTTTCCTTGAAACAATCTCTGAAAAGAAATTATTCCATGACATTGATTCATTTGCTAAAAGAACAAGATTGCTGCTTTCTGTTTTCAGGATAAAATGGTGCTGCATAATGCTCAACGAGTTTTTGAAATCAGATGCAGAAAGAAGGAAATTTGCTGTTTCAGAAAATATTGATTCGCAAAAAATAATCCAGCTTGCAAAGGCAGAGGAATACTTCAGGAAAAATCTGGAGGAATAACAAGATAATACAAAATAATGGATTTTTAATATAATTTATAAACCGAGATTTGTTCTCGGAATTATGCTTATTTTGGGGGAAAAATGGGACATTTACTAAAGATAATAACTGCCGTTCATCAGGGAACTAAACGCGATTATATAGGCAGGATGAATAATGATAAGATTGAGTGCATGAAGATAGCTCGCAAGTACGGCCAGGAATACTGGGACGGCGATCGAAAATACGGCTACGGCGGCTTTAGATACATGCCTGGAAGAATGGAGCCTGTTGCAAAAGCCCTGATAGAGCAATATAATCTGACTAACGAATCAAAAATTCTCGATGTCGGATGCGGAAAAGGATTCTTATTATACGAGATAAAACAATTATTGCCAGAAATTGAAATCCACGGCTTTGATATTTCTCAATACGCTCTTGATAATGCTAAAGAAGAAATCAAAGATAAATTATTCATTCACAAGGCTGAAGACAAATACCCTTTCAAAGACAAGGAATTTGATTTAGTAATTTCATTGACAACTCTTCACAATCTTGAAGTATTCAATCTAAAAAAAGCCCTGCAGGAAATTGAAAGAGTAGGAAAGCACAAATATATCGTCGTTGAAGGCTACAGGAATGAAGCCGAGCTCTTTAACCTGCAATGCTGGGCCCTTACTGCAAAAGCATTCTTCACGCCGGAAGAATGGGTATTTTTATTCAAAGAATTCGGCTACACGGGAGATTATGAATTTATATATTTTGAATAAATGATTATAAATGTTTAACAGCAATAAAATTTAATTTAATGAACAAGGAGATAAAATTAAAATGAAATCAAAAGCTGCAATATTAACAGAATTAAACAAACCATTAATTGTAGATACTATAGAACTTCCAGACCACTTGGAATACGGTCAGGTACTTGTAAAGATAAAATACAGCGGCATATGCGGATCTCAGCTTGGAGAAATTTCAGGAGTAAAAGGCCCTGACAAATATCTTCCTCATCTTCTAGGACATGAAGGCGGCGGTATCGTCGAGAAAGTCGGATCAGGAGTTACGGTTGTAAAGCCTGGAGATCATGTAGTCTTGCACTGGAGGCCTGGAGCTGGAATAACCTCTTCAACTCCAAAATACAATTGGAATGGAAAGCAAGTCAATGCAGGATGGGTCACTACATTTAATGAATATGCAATAGTTTCTGAAAACAGGGTCACTCCAATATCAAAAGATGTCGACTTAAAAACAGCAACGCTTTATGGATGCGCTTTAACTACAGCTTATGGCGTTGTACATAACGATGCGGAGTTAAAATCAGGAGAATCGGTTGTAATATTTGGTGCTGGCGGCGTCGGCATTGCAACAATTGCAGCAGCGCATCTTGCAGGAGCAAACCCTATAATTGCTGTTGACATAAATGATTTCAAATTGAAGAATGCGATTGCATACGGGGCAACTCACGTCATAAATTCAAAGAACGAAGATGCAAAGAAGATGATTCAGGAACTAGTTCCTAAAGGGCTTGATGTAATAATCGACACTACTGGAATAAAACCTGTCATGGAATTATCATACGAATTAACAAACAACAAGGGAAGAACAATTCTTGTAGGAGTTCCAAAGGTTGGAGACAAAATAAGCATTGACACAATGCCTCTTCATTTCGGAAAGAAACTCACTGGATCACACGGCGGAGACAGCGAGCCTTCTATCGATATTCCAAAATTAATCGGATTGCATAAAGCAGGAAGATTGAACATTGACAAGATGATAACTCACACTTTCACGCTTGACCAAATAAATGAAGCACTTGAAATGGTGAGATCTGGCGACGCTGTTCGTGTGGCTATAAAGATGAATGATTAAATTACGAATGATTATGAATAATGTTAATAAGGTGATTTGATGACAAATGCAAATAATGAAAATAAAACTGGCGGAAAAAAAGAAATTGTTGTTGTAATAGGATGCAATTCATTTAGCGGGGCAAGTTATGTTGATTTCCTCTTGGAGACTGGAAAATATCATGTCATTGGAATGAGCAGATCTGCAAAGAAAGATATCTATCTTCCTTACAAGAGAAATCCTAACATTGGAAGCTTTGAGTTCCATCAGCTTGACTTGAACAAGGATCTTGATGCAATGCTCCAAATTATTAGAGATAATAAGGCGAAATACGTCGTAAATTTTGCTTCACAGAGCATGGTAGGAGAAAGCTGGCAATTCCCTCTTCATTGGTACAAAACCAATGTCCTCTCAACTGTTGCGCTTCTTGAAGGATTAAATAACATGCGAGTCAAGGACAAAGAAATTTTCATGGAAAAATATGTTCACATATCAACTCCTGAAGTTTATGGAAGCTGCTCAGGTTCAGTTACTGAGAATGCTCCATTCAATCCTAGCAGTCCTTACGCTGCGTCAAGAGAGGCAGGAGATGTCTTCTTGAAATTATTAATCAAGCAGTATGGTTTCCCGGCAGTTTTCACAAGGGCAGCAAACGTCTACGGAGACGGGCAGCAATTATTCAGGATAATCCCAAGAGCAATAATTTACATGAAGAAAGGAATAAAGATCCCTCTACACGGCGGAGGATTTGCAGAAAGATCATTCATACACATAAGAGACGTCTGCCAAGGGACACTTGACGTCATGGAAAAGGCAAAAATCGGCGAGACTTATCATCTATCAACTGATAAATTAATTTCAGTTAGGGATATTGTAAGAAAAATCGCTGAGCGCATGGGCAAGAACTACGACGATGCAGTTGATGTTGTAGGAACAAGGCCTGGTCTTGACATGGCATATATCTTAGATTCAGCAAAGGCAAAGAAAGACTTCAATTGGGCTCCGACAATCGAGCTTGATGAAGGAATCGATGGCATGATCGCATGGATCGATAGAGACTGGGATATAATCCAAAACGAGCCATTAGAATATCAGCACAAGGAGTAAAGAGTAAGCATTACTTCACAAAATGGAAAACCAAGACAAGCATCCGGAAATAAAGAAATGCATTTTATGCGATTCAAAGAATGTTGACGTATTGGTGGATTTTGGAGAGCAGCCTGTTTCAAATAAATTCCTTAAAGATAAATTCAGCAATACTACTATTGCAGGACCTTACGGTCTTTACAAATTGTCACTCGGGCAATGTTCTCGATGCAGTTTAATACAGCTCACTGATAAAGTCCCGATGGAATTTTTGAAGGCTGAATTTGATTGGATAACTTACATGGAGCCTGAGCAGCATCTTGATGATACTGTCGAAGAAACTCTAAAGATTGGCGCTTTCGACGGGAATTCCAGGATTTTGGGCTTAAGCTTCAAGGATGAATCAACGCTTGAAAGATTCAAGAAGAAAGGCTACAATACTACTATGCTCGATCTTTCTAAATATCTAGGAGAAGGAAAAGCAGGAATTGAATCCATACAAAAAGATCTTCCTAACATCATAAAGAATGTAGTTGCAGACATCGGCAAATTTGATCTTATAGTTGCAAGGCATATTGTCGAGCATAGCTATGATCTTGACAATTTCTTAAATACCTTAAAGCAGCTTTTGACTGATGATGGGTATATCTTATTTGAAGTCCCTGACTTTGAAAAATCACTCAATAATCTTGATTATCCTTCAATATGGGAAGAGCATACAATATATTTCACTGAATCAACATTGAAGGCAACTTTTGACATTTACAACATGCCAAGAGCATTTTTCAAAAATTATGATTATCCAATGGAAAATTCTTTGATGATACTTGTCAAGAACGCAGATAAAGAAAAATCAGAAAAATATGTCGACAATGAAGTTATAGAAAAAATACTTGAAGAATATTCTGTTGACATAACTGATAAGATTGCTTTAGGAACAAGATTTGGGGAATCATTTGATATAATCAAGAAAAGAATTAAGAGCTTTTTGAAATATTCATCAAACGACTCTTCTGAGAACTTTGCTTTTGGCCTGGTCGGAGCTGGACACTTGGGCGCAGCATTCCTAAACTATTTTGATGTCAAGGAAAATTTCAAATATGTAATTGATGATAATTCCAATAAATCAGGATTATACATGCCAGGAACTGATATTCAGATAGTTCCATCTTCTGTGATAAAGGAAGACAAAGCTTTAAAGACTCTTCTTTTGAGCATCAATCCGAGAAATGAACAGAAATTCCTGGATAACAATAAAGACTTCCTTGAGACTGGAGGAAAATTCTATTCAATATTTTTGAACAGCCAAAATCCGATGCCTGCATATTATGAACTTGAAGCATTGAATTTGAAGAGATATAATGATGAAGTGTTTTACCCTATTGACGGAACACAGATAGTCAAATATTATAAACAGCATCTTGATTTTTTAAGATCACGAGTCGGACTTACAGTCAATAAAAGAATAAGGGTATGCGGACATATGTCTTCAAATGATTTGCTTCATGAGATGATAATTCTTCTTGATTCAAATGGATACGTCAGGCCTCACAAGCATGGCTCTCCGAGCGGAGCTGTAAAGGCAGAATCTTATCACGTAATTGAAGGAGCGCTTGATATTGTTTTATTCAATGACGATGGAACTATCAAGGAAGTCGTAAGCCTGAATGCAAAGAATGGCAACACATATTACAGGCTCAATGGAGATATTTTCCATACAGTTTTAATACGTGATAAATATGCAATAATACATGAAACTACAACAGGCCCGTTCAGAAAGGAAGACGCAACATTTGCAGACTGGGCTCCTGAAGATTTAAAAGATGAAGAAAGCGTCGCAAAGATAAGGAACTATATTTTAAAAATAAAGAAGGAGAGCAAGCTAATATAATATTATTAGATGATTAAATTATTATTAGGTGATTAAATGAAACATGCATTGATTGTCGGCGGAAGCAAAGGAGCAGGAAAAGTAATAGCTCAAATGTTCAAGGGAAAAGGATACAAGGTATCGATATTATCCAGGAGCCACCCTGAAGATATAAATTCTGACGGATATAGCGAAAATATCCTTTTTGAAAAATTAGATCTTGAAAAGCCTGATGCAGAGTCAATACTATTTGCACTGTCAAATGTGCATAAGAAAAACGGCCCGATAAATTATGTCGTATTTTCGCAAAGATTCAAGGGAAAAGAAGATTCATTAATCAATGAATTCAATGTGACAATAAATTCTACAAAGAAAATTATCGATACTATGATCGCGCAAAAATTATTTGCTGATGGAGATAAATCCGTAGTTGCGATAAGTTCTGTCGGCGGGAAAGGAATATTGTATCAGCAACCTGAAAGCTACGCTGTAGGAAAAGCAGGAATAATGGCGCTAATGAATTATTATGCTGTAACTCTTGGGCCACTTGGAATAAGATTCAATTCAGTTCTTCCAGGAATGTTTATCAAGCCAGAATCAAAGGCATTCTATGATGCAAGCGAAGAGAAGAAAGTTCTTGAAGGAACTGCTCCTCTTGGAAGAATGACTAATACTGATGATATTGCAAATGTAGTTGAATTCTTCTGCAATGAGAAGTCATATCTTGTCACAGGATCTCAGATAGTTCTTGACGGCGGGATAAGCTTGATAAATCAGGAAAGCCTGATGATGAGAAAGATATTGAATAAATAATATTAAAATAATAATCATATTGAATATTAAATCATATGTTTGGTGAATTAACATGAGAACAATCGTAATAGGAGCATCAGGTTTTGTTGGAAGAAACATCATGAAGGCAATAAGCCGAGAGTCAGATGTCATAGGAACGCAGAATTCTGGAAAAGACTCTGCATTAATGAAATATGATATGTCAAAAGATTCTTTCAAGGAAAAATTCGGCAAATATTTCTGGGACCATCAGGAAATAATGGAACATGGAAATAAATTCTACGGCATAATCGCAGCAGCAATCAGGCAGATGGAGCAAGTCCAGGATTCTTCAGCTGAAAAATTAAATATTGATAAGACAATAGATTTGATAAATGACATGGTAGAGCTTAAGATTAAGCCTGTATTTATATCAACAAGCTACGTATATGAAGGCGTGCATGAAAAATATGTCGAGACTGATAAGATAAATCCACAATCAGAATACGCCCGGCAAAAATCAGTTGTTGAAAAATATCTGATGGAAAACGTAAAGGATTATCTTATATACAGGATCGATAAGATTGTCGATGAATTCCCTAAAGGAGATCATTTGTTCAACCAATGGTATGATAGCATCAAAAAAGGAGATCCAATAAAATGCATCAAGGATCAGTATTTCTCCCCGATATTTGTGCAGGACGTTGCTAATGCTGTAGCAATTGGATGCAAGCTTGATTTGTCAGGAATATATAACTTATCGAATAATCAGCCAATTTATAGGGCTGAACTTGCGAGAAAATTCTTGCATCACATGAAGCGAAATGATGTTCCAATCATTGAGGGCACTCTCGAGGAGTTGAATTTATCTTCAAGACCTCTTAGGACTAATATTGATTCATCCAAATTTTTAAGAGATGTCCATAAGAAGGGTGGAGAATTTAAATTCACTTCCATGGATGAAGTGATGGAAAATTTTGCAGGACATGTTGATTCAATGAGAAAATACCAACAGGGACATTATATAAATAGCCCGAAGAATAGCGAACCAGCAAATTTGTCCATTGATGGAAAAATCGAAGAAAAATAAGTCAATATTTCTTTTTTATCCGTACATTCCAGAACAATAATGCAATAGACTTTATTACTCCCTTGATGTTTCTCCATTTGAATATTCCTGTCTTTGCCTGAGGAACAGCCTTATAGGGGATGTGATAATATGTTGAACCTTTCTTTAGTAATTTAACTACGACCTCTGTCTGCAGGGAAAAACTATCAGTCACTAGATGAAGTTTCTTTGTGTATTTTAACTTGCTTACAACAAATCCATTGTAATATTTGACTTTCAGGCCGAATAATAGATTTATGAAGCCGGTGTATGATTCTGATATTGTTCTTCGAAGAATGGATCTTTCATTTTGATTATCGATGTAAGGAATTAAGACATCAGCCCTTCCAACTTCTTTTAACACATGCTCAACCGGCTCTTTTGATCCGTCGCCAGGGAAATACATGAAGTATTCAGTTTTTGCAAGCTTTATTCCCTGCTTATAGTTGTATCCGATTCCCTTGTTAGGATTATTATGAACTACCCGGACTTCCTTATATTTTTTTGCAAGCCTTTCAGTTATTTCGTAAGTCTTGTCCTTGCTGCAATCATCAAAAATTATAATTTCGTATCTCTTGAAATATTTCTTTAGAGATTTTAGAAGCTTTAACGTTACTTTCTCAATATGTTTCTCTTCATTATATGCAGGAACCATGATGGTCATGCTTGTATTCTTAACTTGGCTTGCCATGATAAGAAGACGATAGGATTCTTTTATAAAGATTATCAAAATAAAAGAATTGCAAAAATAAATTAATTAAGAAAAATTAATCATCCTTAAGGTAGCTTTCTATGGATGGAGGCCTATTTTTTGCTATCAACGCTTCTATTTTTCCTGCATATGATTGAGCAACATGAAATTTCTCTTCTTTATATCCGGGAATTGCATCAAAATCATCAAGACTCTTCTGCTGTTCCTCCATAGGATATGTTTGCATTGCTCTTACATATAGTGAGTTGATTAGTTCCACTCGTCCTATTCCAGTTGCCGCTTCTCTTAAATTGAAGGGCGCTTTATTGTATAAGCATATGCTTTCAATTGGCTGTCCTTTCTTATCTCCATCTTCATGGACTAATCCCCCAGTCATCCTGTCGAAATTCCATCTTATGCTTTTATCTGTAAAATAGTGTCTCATGTCTGTGTATGTGATTCTCCACAAATAATCTGCTTCTCTCATTAATACTCCGCTTGGAGTTGTAGATAAGAGTCTTGTATCATGGTCTCCTATAATATCTGCTATCTCGCAGAGATATTCCTCAGGATATCCTGTCTTTGTCAAGATTTGAGTTGCTAGAAGTATTCCTCTGTTCTGGTGAGGCCTTCTTTTTGCTTCTCCTTCGGTTGCTCCGCCGGCATTTACATTTGCTTTCCATGCATTTTTATCTTTTTCAAAATAAAATCCGGTATCGTGAAGCATTGCTGCCGGTATTACTACATCAGGATTTCCTTCTTCGTATTTTAGAAGTTCCATTGCAAATCTTGTAACTTGCTCTTCTTGCTCTGGATCTCTTCTCTGGCCCCTGAAATTATATGACTCATTCCAAATATCAAGATATTTTTGCCCATTAGGGAACTGCAATAATTTATCTCTGATATTTGCTCCTTTCTTCGATTCATCTTTGTACTTGAAAGTACTATAATCTATAATTTCGTAATTGTCTAAATTGAATTCTTTTGCCATTTTTATTTCCCTAGTTTATACTTTATTTACAAATACTTTTTCCAGTTGAATTCTCCTTTCAATGGAACATGTTTCAACACGTTATTTGCAATATCGACAGTTGGATCTTTGTCGAAGCTATGAAGATGAACGCCTGCGCCTACTGCAAGTCTCTTATTGTCTTCATTGTTTTTTCTAGGACTAACTAATAGATTTCCTTTATGATACGCTAAAGTAAATACTTGATTATCTTTTTCCATATTTTCAAGGATGTAAGCTGCAGCTTCTGGCAAATTACTCAATGCAGGAGTTATTACTAATGTATCAAATGGAGTGGCATTTGCCCTGTATATTCCTTTAGTTATTTTGTTTGCTGCAAGAGGCAATGCTAGCATATCTACTGTTCCATAGTTTGGATACTTGTCAAACTGCAGATGGAAATGATCGTGTCCAGGAATGCTCATAGCGTCAAGAACATGATTTCTTTGGGCAACATATCCTAAATTATCGCATAGTTCAAATAATTGCTTTAGTTCGTTTTCTTTCAATACTTTTCCGCGAGTCTTTCCCTCTTCCGGTATATAGATATCTTTTTTCTCTCCTGTAGGAGCTACTCTGAATGTCATATCATCAATGTTTTTTGGAATCCATAATGAATGCCCCCAGTTTGCAGGATACCTATTTGGCAGGACATAATAATCTTGCAATTCCTCTACAATGTTGCTTGCTACATCACTATTTGCCTTTGAATCTTCTGCTTGGGCAATATTCTGGCACAGGAAGCAATTATCAAGGCTTAAATTTAAATCATATTTTTCTGATTTGTTTTCATACTTCTTTTGCTTTGACATTAATTCCTGTCTCATTGCATTATTCTCTGAAATTATTCTTCTCAAACCGTAAGTCTTTCCTGAAAGATCGAATTTTCCTTCTTCAAATCTTGTTGACATTACAAACTCAACTGGAGTTCCGTATGATTCTAATGCTTGGCCCCATTTTACTAAGAATTGTTTTTTATCTGATAAATCTACTTTTGGTTTATAACTGTCTATTAATTGTTCTATCTGGTTTGCTGTTGTCATATTAAATCCCCCATGGAATATTTTTATTCAAAATCTATGCTTATTTAGATAAACAAATCCTATTTATAAATATTTCGCCACTTCAGAGTAGTTTAAATGCTGCTTACCGTAGAGAAAATTTATAAATTTGAGCATGAAGATACACTAATTATATACAAAGTATCACGGGGTAAGTTTTTTGAGCGGACAATCTACATTAACTGATAAAATAGAAAATATTGAACACAAGATAGAAAAAGAAATAACAAAAGATACAATAACTCTCAAGCACAAGATTTTGAAAAATAAAGTCTTATTATGCCTCATGATAGGCGTATTCATTCTAGGATTATTCTTGAACTACATGTATACTAGGGAAATGAATTCTCTTCCTTCCCCAATCTACGGCGGGGATTATTATTTCCAGATGGGAAGCGTAAATCATATACTTTCCGGCGGGAATCCATTCCATTCAAGCACGTCAAACGGCGAAATAGCCGTATATCAGCCGCTGTATTCTATCCTGACAGCAGGCTTTGCCAAGGTGTTTGGCCTTGACGCATTTGCGGCAATGAATTTTATGTCGTACATAATAATTGCGCTCGGAATGACTGTCGCGTTCTATTTATTATATAAGTTATTTGATGATTATTATATAGCAATATTCGGCTCAGCAATATTTACAGTCCTGACTGGCCTGCCTGTCTATAAGTATTTGTCATTTGGAATGATATTAATTGTACCATTGTTCCTTTTGTGCCTTTACAGGTTTGTATTCCATAAATCAATAATGAACGGCATTCTCTTGGGCCTGATGTATGGAATTACAGGAATTACTCATTCTATAATATTTATATCTTCAACATTCTTCTTGATACTTACTTTCCTATATTATGAATTGTATCAGAACATTTACAAGAATTTCAGGAAAAATTCTGCTGAATCAAATCCTGGCAAAAGATTTTTCTCAAGCATAAATATCGACAATCTTCTTGATTATGCAATTGTTGCAATAATGGGAACAATAGTTGCGCTGCTTTGGTGGTATGCGCCATTATTTGTATTCCATGGAAAGGCAAACATGTTCATCGGATATGAATATACTTTCAAATATCAGATGGCGCTTCTTTGGATGTTCATCAAGCAGAATTTCTTCCACGGTTTTACACTTAAAGGAATAGTGTTATCGTTATTCTCCCTTTTGGGATTGTTCGGGGCATTTTTCCTGAAAAACAAGAAAGAGGAAACAAAGTTTGCAATATTTTTATTCACTTGCTATAGCATAATAGTCCTGCATTTCCTCGTCACGCAGAATTTCTTCGGGATAAACTTTGTTGCTGATTATCTGATGATAACATTCTATTTTGTGCAGGCAATATTTGTATGCTACGGAGTCAAAGTATTCGGGGCAATGCTTGGCGGATTTTTAGGAAGAAATCTAAATAGGAAAATAATAGATTATATAGGAATCATCGTCATGCTTTTGGGCTTTCTTCTTCTTTATCAGGCATTTGATGTTTATACTGCAAACAAATGGTATGAATCAGGAAAGGCTCCATTCGGGGAGAACTATGTTTCTCTGCAAGAGTATCTGCTTGAAAATTCAGAAGTCACTGACACAATAATTACTCCTAAGGAACTTGGCTTTGCAGTAAACTCTATGACTGGAAGAAAGATAGTTGCCTCACGAAGAGGACACGCCGGGCAATTCCAATATATACAATCAGATATAAGGGAAAAAGATCTTGCAATAATGCTCTACGGTCAAAATTTAGAGAAGAAAATTGATCTTCTAAAAAAATACGATGTAAAATATCTATACTGGGATTATTACTGGATAAACAGCGAATTCCAGCTTGACGGGCAGGGAAGAGTTGTAGGATTGTTCGATCCTTTGCTTATGGTTTATGATGTAAATATAGAACTTGCGCTTCAAGAAAACAATGTATCTTATGCAATTGAAAATGGCTGGCTTGACCCGTCAGTTAGGGGCCCAGACGTAATGCAGCATAGATTGATTATTGCAAGCCCTCAAAATTATCAGAGCGTCATGCATCCATGGAATCCTAGTATTGATCCAATTCTAAGCAAGGTATGGTCTTATAGTTCAAACGGCCAAGAACTTGCTGCATTATATGAAGTACGTATTCCTCAATAATGAAATCTAAGACTAGCAAAGGAAAGAGAAAGGTGAGTGGATCAGGATCAACATCTAAGCCAGGATCTTTTAAGGAATACTTACAAGGATTCAAGGAATTATCTCATAAACATTCTTTTCTAATATTCATACTTCTTGCGACAATATGCACATCATTTGGCCAATTGTTTCTAAAGCTTGGCGCCCAGCACTTGTCAGTAAGCTATTACATGGCTCAATCTATAATATTCAATCCTTATTTGCTTACAGGAATAGTTTTGTATGCTTTCGGGGCAATTTTCCTTATTTATTCAATGAAAAATGTTAATCTAAGCTATGCTTATCCTTTCATGAGCCTAAATTTCATGTGGGTATCTATGCTTTCTTATTTTGTGCTTGGAGAAAAAATCTTCTTTGCGCAAATAATTGGAATAATAATTATCATAATAGGAGTCATATTGATAGGATCGGATAAAGATTAAAATGGAAACGCTGCTAATATTAATACTTATAATCGCATGCACGATAGCTGGCGCTCTCACATCTTTATTCATGAAGAAAGCATCCAAAGAATTCAATCTGAATATTTTCAAGCAAATCAAAAATAAATATCTGTATGGGGCGGCAATAATGTATATTATAGGAACTGTCACCTACATATATGCATTGACTCTTGACAATCTCTCTCTAATATATCCTTTGACCTCCCTTACTTATATCTGGGTATATCTGCTATCTCATAACATTCTAAAAGAAAAGATCAGCCTGCGTAAATGGATTGGAATGTCCTTGATAATTGTCGGAATAATCCTGATTATTGCGCTAAAGCCGTAGGCAAGTAAATAATCTATAATACAAAACGCCATCAGGCTCACATTTTATTCTTTAATCGTTTGCCGCCTACGAGTCTAGACGAAAAGGATAGTTTATCAGAGGGTTCGCTAGCAGATGGCGTTTTTGCATAAGAAAATGTTGGAGCAGATTAAGCATTCATCGCAAGAATAAATTTCTTGATCGATTCTTTATCTATGCTGTCTTTGTTTCCCATTATGTTTGTTGCAACTCCGCCTGCGCAGTTTGCAAAGAATGGTATTAATTCATGGTCGATTTTCTTGAATACTAATAGGGACGTAAATGAGAATACTGCGTCCCCAGCGCCGACAGTGTCAACTACTGTTGTTGCAAGAAGAGGAGCATCATGCATCTTTTCCCCTGTACTGAAAACTGAGCCGCGCCTTCCTAAAGTTACAAGATAATTCTTGAAATTAGTCTTGTTGCTGAATTCTTTCATGACTTCTGATATATCTTCATAGCGCATCATTAGAGGAAGCCTTATTTCTGTCTCGTTCATTGTGAGATAGTCTGCCTTGCTATATCTTGTAACATAATTATATCCCATGTTAGAGCTATTTGATTGTACGTTTATTGTCAAATATTTTGAGTTTTCTTCAATTACTTTTCGAAGCTCGCTATTCAAGAATCCGTGGCCGAAATCTGATACCATTACAAGATCATATGAAGGAAGCTCTTTGATTAAGTATTCTGTTATTTTTTTTGTAAGCTGGGCGTCTACATCTTTTTCATCAATATGCTCTATCTTAAACAGCTTATTTCCCCTGTGATAATCGATGTATCTTCTTTTGACTGTCGTGAATGCGTTAGGCTTGATGAAAACGTCCATGTCAATATTCTTTCCTTTTATTGAATCCTGGATGAATTCATGATGATCTTCTTTTTCTCCAAGAAGCGTGACTACTTTTATTTTGTCTACAAAGTCGCTCACGTGCCTTGCAACTGCCAGGACGCCTCCAGCGTATTTTTCATCTCTAAGATATTCTACAGAAAGTATTGGATCTTTTACAGCCCTTCCTTTAGGATGTACAAATACGTAATGATCTATTATTGTATCCCCGATTATCATCACTTTGATATCTTTTAATGAATTAAACAACCCATCAATATCTTTGACTTTAGAATTTTCGAGCAATTGTTTTAATCTTTCTGCGTCAACCATTTTATTAATTCTTCTCCTGATATTCTTTGAATAATCTGAATATATATGTGCTCATTATGTGATCTAGTATCATGTGAGCGTCTTCGACCGGGCCATATTCGCCTTTTCTTGTTTCTATGACGAATGCAATATCTGACATGTCTTTTAATTTTCCGCCGTCAAAGCCAAGAAGGCTTATTGTTATTGCGCCAACTTCTTTTGCGTATTCCACTGCCTTAATCAAGTTGGGGGAATTTCCAGATGCTGATATACTAAACACGATGTCTCCTTCTTTTAGGAAATTCTCAAGCTGGTTTCTGAAAACGTATTCATAACCATCATCATTTCCTATTGCTGTAAATGAAGAGACGTTGTCTGCAAATGAAAATGTCTTGAAGAACTTAGTCTTGTCGCCAGTTTTTGTTCCCTTGCCAAAATCACAATTGTAATGCGTTGCTGTTGCTGCACTTCCGCCGTTTCCGATGAAAAATATTGACTTATCATTTTCTTGCGCTTGCAGCAGAAGATCAACTATCTGCCCGACTTTGTCATGGTCCATCGTGAGTATTAATGTAGCAAGATATTCTGAATACTTCTTTGAATATTCTGCCGCATTCTGCGACTCTGCATATATCTCGTCAAGTTTATTTTTATGCATCGTTATCCCCCGCAATCCCACGTTTCAAGTCATTCAATATTATCATTTTATTTTCATTACTCAGCATCTGTCGGCCACTTTACCTTCCAGATTATTATTCTTGTTCCAGTGATATCTGTTACATCCGAGAATTTCTCGAAATATTTATCGCTGTATTTTCCGTCAAGATAGAATAGCTTTGTGAATGTTGAATCTATCAAGAGCTGATCTGCAAGCAGCAAGCTGTAGTATGTGTTGTTGTTTTCATGCTGTACTCTGATCAATGCGCCGAAGTTTATTGTAGCGTTTGTTGGCGTGTATATCTTTAGATCTTCATCAGCGATCACTATTTTAGTCCATGATCCTACACTCTCTCCAACTCTTGCTCCAGTATTTACATCATAGAATCCAAGCAATGCTTGAGCTTTTGACGGATTTGACATGTTTACTGCAAGTCTTTCTACAACTACATTTGCCTGGCCGTTATTTCCAAGATTTAATCCTACATTACAATAGACTACATTTCCTGGTGTTGCAGTGCATGGCATGAATGTTCCGCCAGCATAGCCTGGCCATGGAGCAATCCAGTCATTCATTGCCCTGTCTGATGAAAGCGCTTGTATATCATAGTATATTCTTGTTGCTTCTTCTTCAGTGTAATTCCATCTTTCTTTCATTATTGCTATTGCCTCTGGCAAGCTCTTCTCTTCGTTTAATATATTATTTATTATAAATGCCCTGTCGAAATCCCAAAGTCCAAAGTGCGCCCACACTCCTGCTTTTCCGACCATATCGCCTGATGTTATGAAATAATCTTCAGGTGCGTCGCAGTACATGTTTTTCATTATCTCGTCTATTTCTGTACTTGTAAAGCCATTCTCTTCAAGGAGTTCTATTGAATCTGCCTTGTTCATTACGACTAATTTAGCGACAATATTTTGCGATATTTCAGTGTCCTGGAACTTCTGGTTGACTAATTCAAATGCAGTATTAGATCCACAATCAAGCATCCTTAGTATTCCGACGCTTTCTCTTTCATTATTTGTCTGGAGTATTTTTCCAAGCCAATGCGCGTTAGGATGGTTCTGCGATGCTCCATCAAGAGTTACTCTTCTGTCTGCAACATACTTGAACCAGTGTCCAAAGTCCCACCATGAATTAATTATTGCATCAGGCTCTGACTGTTCTCTTATCTTTCCAAGAGAATCCCACCATCCTGTTGTCATTGATGGCATGTAGCCTTTTCCTGCTGCAATTCCGACTTGAAGTGGCATTATCAAAATTAAGCAAAGGAGTCCGAATGCAATTACTTTTGAAAGATTCAGGTTCATGTTCATCCAGTCTTTGAATACTCTTACTAAGTATTGGTAGATATATCCGAATGCAATTCCAAGAGCGATTCCGAATACTGGTGTTAACATCATGATGAATCTGACACCTTTAGTACTTGCATAGATCATTGCGATGAACCATAATGTGAATAATAGTCCAGCTCTGATGTCTATCTTGTGATGTCCTGCGTGGTCTTCATCTTTGTCGAATATATACATGAATACTGCGACAGCAACTGTTGCTATTAGCAGTATCAAGAATGTTGTAGGCTTTAATGCCTGGCCGCTTGCTGATGTCAAATACAAGAATAGCAATGCTGAAAATATTATCAATAGATAATCCTTGAGCCTTGGCTCGCGTCTTACCATTGTGAATATGATTCCAAGAAGCGCTAATGTGAAAAGTCCGGCTGAGCCAAATGCTGTCTGGCCGATTATTGTTCCAAGGCCTGCTTCATTTAATTCTGCAACTGTTGTCAGAACGTTTGGCCAAAGGTCCATGTTAGTTGCTGCCTTTAACTGAGTGTTTCTTGCCAGAGGCTCATTTATTGTATTTGTAAATGAATGTATCGAATTGAACATTACAACAAAGATGAATGCGCTGACAAATAATACTCCAAGAACTATTGCTGTGTCTTTTACATCCTTATTCATCATGTGCTTGAAATTCTTATGCTTGAGATAATTCTTCAGGAGAACTATTCCAATGTATGCTATCAAAGTCAATATGATGAAATCAAAGATATACCACCAGCCTCCCCATGCCCAGCAGAATATTCCAAGGACTAATCCTGCAAATGCTGTAAGGCCGATTTTCCAATTTAATTTATCTGTGTGTATAGCTTCAAGAACTATCCATAATACTACGAGTGGGAACATGATATTCCAGATGTCAGTATCAGATCCAAGTGATCTTGTAATAAACATCGGGCTTAATGTTACAAACATTGAAGCAAAGAATCCTGCTGCTGTATTCATTAGTCTTCTTCCGATGAAAAACGCGGATATTGCTGCAATTACTGCAAGAATTGTTGGCAATATAAATGCTGCGTGCATTAGATTTGCCTTATCATTGAAGAAATGCAATACTTTGTATAAATAGAATATTCCGTAAGGATGCATTGATGGTGAAGCTTCCTCTCCTAGTGGAGCAAATTTGTATGAGTCATAACATTTTCCGTCGCGAATTTCATCGCAGACCATTCCTTTCTCTGCAATGTTTCTTGCTTGTCTTAAATAGAAATATGAATCAAGGTCTCCGAGGAAAACGTATGTATTTCCGTTTTCAGTGTATCTAAAACCTGTCTTGAAATATTCAGAAGTCTGAGCAACTTGCTGCTCAAGTGTTTCTTTGTTGCTCTTTGCAAATTCCTGGAATTGCTGCTCAACTAGCTGCGCTCTGTTTGCTTCAGGCAAATTAGGATATTGCGCTGCAACTTGCTGCGCTATTCCGTTTCTGTAATAATTATGGACTGAACTTTCTGCCCAGCTATCAGTCTGGCCTAATTCTAGCGGTGAAAGCCTGATATACATTGTAAGAATTACTGGTATCAAAACCAATAGAACTAAAAGCAATGTGCTAAAATGCTTGCTTTTTATGAATTCCTTTACTTTAGTAAAGTCTAAATTTTCAACACTTTCTGAATCTGAATTATTGTGGTCCGAACTGATAATAAACACCCCGCATACTAATAATATTATACGCTCAGTTACTCCCATTTCATTTATAAATTTGATGAATTATTGTCGAGAAAATGAAAAAAATGTGTCACTAATTTGGGACAAACTTTAGAAATGAACTATTTTGAATTTATTTGTCTTTCTTTGCAATCACAACTATTTTGATGCCTTGCTTTAATGGCATTTTTTTGTAGCTGTAAATATTGAAGATTGATCTGAATGTTGTTGTTATAGGATTATTGGTTGTTGCGCTGTAGACTCCTGATTCCAAGATTTTGTATCCGGCTTTCTTTAGAAGCTTGTTTATTCCCTCAAGCTTGTAATGATATGTGTGAGTTTCATTTTCTAATGCAGAGATCTGCATCATCCTAGGCCATTCGCAGTTTGGAACTTCGATAAATAATATTCCATCATCTTTTATGTTATTTTTTATGTTGTGCAAAAATTTCAAGGGGGAAACAATGTGCTCAAATACGTGGCACATGTATACTATATCGTACTTTCCTGCTATCTTGTCTGTTTCAGCATCTCCGCTTACACAGACTTTTCTTCCAAAATATTTGTTGATATTTTTAGTATTAGGTTTATCTGGCTCTATTGCTGATATGTCGTATAACTTGTTAAAATATCTTAAACTATAACCTTCTCCCGGACCAATCTCCAGGAATTTTATTTTCTTATCATCACGAACATATTTCTTGATCATATGATGATGGGATACTGCAATAAGGGGCTTGACGCCTAATGCCCTGATAAATTTTATTCCTGCAGGAATTATTTTTGTAGACAAGATTGCTTCTGCTTTTGACATCTTTTGCTGCTCAGGATCTGTTCCAAGGATATTTTTCTTTCCTTCCTTGCTGTGCCAGTATTCTTCAGTGTAATATTTAGTATATCTTTTCTTTATCTTAGAATCTTCTTCATCGCCGTATGCAAGCTTGCATTTATTGCAATATAAGACGTCCCATCCGAATTTGATGTTCACGCCTATTTTTTCAGAATTTTTTTTAGATCCGCACACTATGCAATATTTCATTCATATTATTTTCTTGCCCTAAATTTATAAATTTGATGAAATTGATTTACTGAGTAGATATAGGCAGTATTTATAAGATAGCGCGAGCGAAGTAAAGTAACAGGAATAGTAAACTTAATAAGATATTACGGTTGATTTGATTTATGGCAAGTGCAAAGATGGCAAAGAAGAAAACTTCAAAGAAGGCAGCAGATGCAAAAAAGATAAGAATATGTTATGTCAATCCGACGCTTTTGATAAAGCGCCCGGTTTCAGAGATAAGCTCAAAAATTAAATCCAAGGGGGTCAATGGAAAGCATGTTGACACAACTGTGATTTACCCTAAGAAATTATTCAGGAAATCTGACAAATCCTTGCATCATTCAAAACTGCTCGAGCATAGCAATGTAATAAATTATTCCACTCTTAATTTGCCGCTCAAATCAGAGCAGCCAATACCTGTGACGTTTGCGTATTCTTACTATGCATTCACTATTTTCAAAAATAATGACATAGTTCATATGTGGGTTCCTTATTACATTACTAACTTGAAATTCATATTCATAAAAAAATTATTTTTTCCAAAGAAAAAATTAATCCTGACGATGGATACAGTTCCGGGATATAGTTTCAGCATGGGAAAGCCGCTTGATAAGATTTTCAAAATTTACAATAAGCTTTTCGGATGGATTATATATAAGACTCCTGATGTTGTGACTCTTTACGGAAAAAGTTTAGTGCCTTTTGCAATCAAGGCAGGAATTCCGAAAAGCAAAATACAAGTAATATCGACTGGAATTTCACAGAAAGATGTGAATGATGAAATCCGGAAAAAAACAAGAAAAGAATTATGCAAGGAACTTAACATTCCTGAAAATTCAACTATTGTTGTTTTCGCAGGCCTTATGGTTCCAAGAAAGGGCGTTGAGAAAATAATTGAGATGGCAAAAATCCTGAAGAAAGAAAATATTTATTTCATAATGTGCGGCGACGGGCCGAATAAAGATTTGTATATCCAAAAAGCAGCAGAACTTGGCCTTCTTGGAAAGATGTCGTTTTTAGGATGGCGAAAAGACATGGATAAAATGTACAAAGGTTCAGATCTTTTAGTACTTCCTGCCGAAGGCGAAGGACTTCCGGGAGTTGTAATGGAAGCAATGAGCTATGGCCTTCCATGCGTTGCAAGCGATATTCCTTGCATTCCTGACTTGATTGAAGATGGAAAATCAGGATATTTATGCAATAAAGACCGCCCGGCAGAATTTGCAAAAAGAATTAAAGAGTTGTCGAAGAAAAAGGATCTTCGGCATAAGATGGGACACAATTCAATTTCAAAAATGAAAAGCTTTGACTGGGATGTAATAATCTCCAAGTATCAAAAATTATATTCGGAATTGCTCGAGGATAATCTGAGAAAATAAGCTGAGAACTAAAATGTGCGGAATAACAGGATTCAATTGGAACGATGAAAAACTCCTGAAAAGGATGGCTGACGCTGTAATGCATAGGGGCCCCAATGATGTTGCATATCATTTCGACAAGAATTTATCTCTGGGGATGAGGAGACTTAGCATCATTGATTTGACCAAAGGAATTTATCCTCTGACTAATGAGGCTGAAGATATTTTTTGCATATTCAATGGAGAGATTTACAACTTCCAGGAACTTCGAAGAGTTCTGGTAATAAAAGGGCATAAATTCAAGACGAATTGCGATGGAGAAACTATTGTTCATGCATATGAAGAATATGGCGAAGCTTTCCTTGAAAGACTAAATGGAATGTACGCGATAGCGCTTTACGATTCAAAAAAGAAAGTATTGATTATTGCGCGAGACAGGATAGGAATAAAACCGTTATATTATTACACTGGTTCAGACGGAAAATTTGCATTTTCAAGCGAGATAAAAAGCATCCTTGAAATTACAGATGTTAAGCGCGAAGTTAATGCTGACGCATTGAACAATTATCTTTCTCTAAGATACAATCCTCTGGAGGAAACTTTCTTCAAAGGGATATTCAGGCTGAAGCCAGGGCATTATATTAAACTTGATGTAGAGACAGGAAAATATGATATAACTAAATATTGGGATATATCATTAAATCAAGTCGACAGGAATGGAAATAAGTCTGCAGAATTTTATGCAAACCATCTTTATTTCTTGCTCAAAGATTCAGTCCGAAAAGTCATGATAAGCGATGTTCCGCTCGGAGTATACTTAAGCGGCGGAGTTGACAGCAGCGCGATAGTTGCAATGATGAGGGAATTGATCGATGAGAAAAAAGACAATGCGACAATAAAAACTTACAATATATCATTTGCTGATGGAGAAAAAGTCAATGAGTCAGTTTACGCAAACCAAGTCAGCAAATTATTCAACACTGATCATAAGGAATTTGTTGTAGAGCCAAATCTTGTAGAGCTTCTTCCAAAAATAGCGTATCATACTGATGAGCCGCTTTCAGATCCTGCTTTAATTCCTCTTTATCTTCTTTCAAAAGAATCGAAGAAAACTTCAACAGTTGTCTTGACGGGAGACGGCGGAGATGAACTATTTGCAGGCTATGACCATCATAAGATATTGAAAGCAACAAATATCGCTGGAAAAATTCCAGGATTCAAACATCTAGGCCCGAAGATGACAAGGGCAATTCCTTTAAAGACATGGGATAAATTCCACAAGTATGCTTCAGACTTGGGAGAAGATGCTTATGTTCGAAGCGATGAACTGATAAGAAATATCAAGCATGACAAAGCGAAAGCATATTATGCACTATTCGGAACATTCAGCGAAGAGGAAAGAAAAAAGCTTTTAGAAACAGAATCTTATAAAGATATTGATTTCGAGTCTTTGAACAAAGAATATTTCAGCCAGGATAAAAATCAAAATGGGTCAAAGCAGGATTATGTCAGCCAGCTGCTTTTATTTGATACAAAAAGAATGCTTCCTGAATTATTCCTGATGAAAACAGATAAAATGACGATGGCGAACTGCGTCGAATCTCGCGTACCGTTCCTTGATCATAGGATTGTCGAGCTTGCATTTAACATGCCTTCAGATTTGAAACTTCGAGGAATAAATCATACTAAATATATACTCAAGAAATCTTTGCATTCAAACAGCAATCTTCCTTCGGAAATACTTTACAGGAAAAAGCAGGGATTCCATATGCCTGTTGAGAATTGGCTAAATTCGCAGCTCAAAGATTCTGTACAGGAAAGCCTTGGAAGGGAAAATCTTCCTCCAATGATTAAACGGGAGTATGTTGATGGAATCTACAAGAAATATTCTGATGGAAAATTGTATTATGCAAGGCAATTATGGTCTTTAATGACTTACTCTCTATGGTATAGGCAGTTTATATTGAAAGAGAAATTAAATAAATAGGAAGATAGAATTAGCCCTGCAGGCTTGAACCAGCAAATCCTTTTTTATATATTCCTGTCTCAAATACTCCTTGATAGAATATTATATCCATGGCTTCTTTAACATATTTGTGGAATGAATTTCTGTATAATTGGTATTCTTTAGGTGTTATTATTGTGGGTTTTGCATGAAGATCGTTGAGTTTCAATTCTCCTTTTCCTTTTGCATAATAAATTGTTGAAGTTGTATCTGTTCCTCTTCCATGCCCGAATGGATCTGTTTGCCAAAATTGCCTTGAATTATCTATCTCGACAATGTCTTCAAGTTGAAGATTGCATTCTTCCAATGATTTTTTATTTAATGACTCTAGTGTCGGTACTCCTCTAAGAAGTTTTCCGCCTATTGGCCAAAATAAATCTTTTGCAGGCTTTCCCTTTCTCTGAACAAGAAGTATTCCGTCTTTATTGTTATATGTGTGTCTTATGTAAACATCATGGCAGGGTATGACTGAGTTCTGATGCATTTCTTTGTATTTTTCATCGCTTACACGTTCAGCTGTCAGTTTGCTTAGGTCTACTGGAAAATATTCAATTGCGTATTCTTTCATTTTGTCCTCGTATTTTTCAAATTAATTTTAAACATTTCTCAACATATTCTCTTATATAAGGATGCATTTCATTTTTGTATTCAGAGAAATTATCCTTTGTGATTATTGTTGGCTGCGCATGAAGGTTGTTTAATTTTATCTCTCCATTCCCTTCAGCAAAATAGACGATGTTTATTGTGTCTGTTCCTTTTCCGTGGCCGAATGGCTCAGTTTCAAAGTATGTTCTTGTCAAGCCGATTTCTTTTATGTGAGTAATTTCAAGGCTGCATTCTTCTTTGACTTTATGTTTTAATGATTCTGTTGTTTTAACGCCGCGCTGTATTCTTCCGCCTATTGGCCAGAGAAGATCCTTTGCAGGGACGTTTTTCCTGACGACAAGAAGTACTCCTGCATCTCCTGTCTTGGGATCATTATATTTTATGAAAATATCGTGGCATACGATGACTGTTCCCTTGTGCGCCGCTATGTAATGTTCTTTGTCCATCTGCGGCGAAGTGAGTTTAGAAATGTTCACTATTTCCTTGCCTTCGACAGCGTATTCTTCCATTTTCTCTCAAACTGTATTAATGATTCAATCCTGTTTTCCAATTATCTCGAATTTCGGGCATGGTACGATGAATTTCCCGCCGTTGTCTAAATAATCTTTTTCCCTGACTATGAATTCGTTTATGAAATGCCATGGAAGAACAAGCATGTAATCAGGCTTTGCTTTTCTTGCCTCTTCTTCAGAATAGATCGGTATGTTAGTTCCTACAGTTCGATGGCCGAATTTATATGGACTTCTCTCTGCGATTCCGTCGATTAGTGTATTGTCAAGATTGAAATATTGCAAAAGAGTGTTTCCTTTTGTTGAAGCTCCATAGCCCCATACTGTCTTTCCTTTTGCTTTTTCATGTTTGATGAAATTGTAAGTCTGCTCTTTCAATTCTTGTATTCTTGTAAAGAATTCTTTCCAGACTTCCGGTCCGCCAAGGCCTGATGTTTTTTCATATGCAAGCAAGGACTCAACTCTCATCCTGCAGACATCCCTGTATGGAGCGCTGCCGAATTTCTTGACATCTCCTTTATCTTTCATCATGTAAACCCTGAAGCTTCCGCCGTTGACGTCGTTTAATTGCGCGTCCATTATTTTTAGGCCGTTTCTTCGAGCAATCTCGTTGATACTTGTCATCGAATGATAATATACATGCTCATGGCAGATGTTGTCGAATGCAAGCTGCTCGATCATTAATGGAGTGTAGCTTAATTGTATTACCCACATTCCATCATCTTCAAGGACTTCGTAAATGTCTTGCACGAATGAATCAATATCATCAAGATCGTAGAACATTGCAATTGTTGTTATTATTTTTGCTTTTCTGTGATGATGTTCTGTTTTCCTGTATGCTTCTTTTGAGAAATAATCCTGGACTATCACGTCAGCGACTTTTCTTGATTCAGCTGCAAAGCTATCATCGCACGGATCGATTCCTATCTTGAAAATTCCTTTAGGGACGAATTTGAATAATGTTCCATCGTTGCAGGCGATGTCAAGCCATACGTCGCCATCTTTTAATTTCATGACGGAAGTTATGCTCTCAACAATTCCTCGAAGTTCATTGACCATTGTCGTGTTGATTCCTGATCTATACCAGTATTTTCCAAACATTGTGTGTATCGGAACAGCTTTTTCTAACCTTGCTGCATGGTTTTTAGAATCCCAGATAAGCTTCATTTCGTGCTTTGATCCGCGAGGCTGCTCGTCGCCCTTGATAAAATCAGAAACGTATAAATCTCCTAATGTGAAAAGTTCTTTTGTCATGGATTTTCCCCCGATGAATTGTTATAATGTTATAAATTTCTTACTTTAGAGTTTCGATTCAAATTCTATTTTTAAATATTATCTATTTCTAATCTAAGCACAAAATGATACTACTGATAGATAACAAAATATTTATAAACACTATTCATTTCCTTAAATTATGACGCTAGATAGGATTATCCATGAGACAAAGGACAGGCCAAACAATGGTCTAAGTGATAATAATAGAAGGCTTTTGACAACTGCCTTCAATGGAGATTTTTCTGCAGAGTATGCCAGTTACATTGATCTTGAAAAAAATGCAAATATCAAAAATGGCAAAATAGAAATTATTGACGGTACTTCTCTTGGAAATAAGCAGCTTATATATTTGCTTAAGGGAAGTGCAACATTTAGAATAACTGATTTTTCTATATTTGAGGACCCAAATGTATACATGCTAAGTGAAGGAGATAGGATCATTGTTCCTGAAAGAGCATTATATGAACTGCATGCAGAACCGGGCTCTAAGATATTTACATTCAATGAAAAACTAAGCAATTATAGTCCTTATAATTGGGACAATATTTTGCCTGAAGGATTCAATGCAAAACAAGCCAAGTTTGCATTCCTTAAGGATGATTTTCCTCTCGGCGGACATTATCATAAATATAATGAATTTTTCTTCTTGATAAACGGGGAAGGAAATTTCTATTTCAAGGACACGAAGACCCCTGATGCGTTGCAAGAACTGCATTTGCTCGCGCCAGAAAGCAAGCTTTTTGTCCCAGCGTTTGTCGGTCATAAGGCATTTTTGAAGAAGGATTCGCTGCTTGTAGGATTTACAGAAGAGCCTTATATTTCTCCTGAGCACAATGATCATAAAATAGAAGGCGATAGCTTCTACAATTTGCCTACTGGCAAATAATATTGTTTATTTTATTATGTATATTAATTTTCTAATTTATTTCTAATTTAACTCTTGAAAAAATTTATATATTAGTTATTAGCAGTTTATTTTCATGGGTGTACCTGGTGTTGTGTTTGAGAAGAGGCATGATAAGAGTTTCTCTAAGATACAATTTGATTTTAATTACTTTCGCCTTATAGATGCATCAAATAATCTTTCTGATGACGATCACATAAAAATTCAGGATGACACTTCTAATGACAGGCATTTATTATTCATTGCGAAAGGATCAGGATCTATTCTTCTCGAGGATGTAATTCGCGGCTACCATGAAGAACGCAAATTAGAAGCAGGATATAAAGTTATAATACCTAAATATATTGCTTATACTATCACATTATTTACTGGAGCAAAAGTTTTCAAATTTGGAGAGAAGAAAGAATCAGGATTTGCCAATATTTATGAAACAAATGTGGATTATTCTCCTAAACTTAATTGATTTTCATATTTCTTCTTGTTCTCTTAATTAACAAAAAATATAAATAGCCTAAATAGGGCTATATTATAATGGCTAAAGCAAAGAAATCAAGTCCAAGACAATATAAACAAAAGACAAGGATACTTCTGTGTTCTTTATACGGCAGAAGCGGTATGCTTCAGTATGCATCCCAGCTTGCAAATTCCTTGACAAAGTATTATGACGTTCACGTCTTGCTCCCGGATTATTCTGATACATTCTTATTCGACAAAAAAGTCAAATTGATCAGGATAAAGGCTCCTCCTAGCGCTTGGAAAACTGCTCTGCTTAGCATCAATCCATTCCATTTCTACAGCATGATTAAAAAAATCAAGAAAGTAGATCCTGAATTGATACATTTTGTTGACAACCATCCATGGTCGCTTGTCATATTAAACGCATTCAAGGACAAGAAGTTCTATGTTACTATGCACGATATAACTCCCCATCTTGGAGAGGGATTGAAAGGAAAGATAACAATTCATGTAAATCAAGTCTTGAACAGAAAAGCAGACAGGGTTGCAGTCTTAGGCTACAAGCTTCGCGATGATTTAGTTAAATTATACAAAATCAAGAAAGACAAGATTTCAGTTTTTCTCATGGGGGATTTTTCATTCTATCTTAAATGGAAGAAACCTGGGATCAGGGAGGATGACAAAACTATTTTGTTCTTCGGCAGAATCCTCGAATACAAAGGCCTTGATACTTTGCTCAAGGCAATGCCTATCTTGACTAAAAAAATCCCGGACATAAAATTAATTGTTGCTGGAGAAGGAGACATGCTCCCCTACAATAAACTGGTTGAAAAAATCGACAAGAAAAATATCGAAGTATTAAACAAATACATCCCGGAGCAGGCAGTTCCTCCATATTTCCAGGAATCCTCAATAATTGTAATGCCTTACAGGGATGCATCCTCATCAGGAATTGTTCCGATCGCATATGTCTTCAAGAAAGCATTAGTATGCACTGATGTCGGCGCATTGAGAGAATTTATTGACGACGGCAAAACTGGTATTCTAGTAAAACCTGAAGATCCTAAAGCTTTGGCTGACGCGATCGTGAAATTGATCCATGATAAAAAGAAACGCGAGTTCCTTGGAGAAAACGGCTATAAGAAAGCAATGGGGGAACTCAGCTGGGCATCAATTGCGCAAAGACTTTCTAAAGAGTATAATGATATATTGAAGAAGAAATGAATTCTTTATTTAATTTCGTCCCCTAACTATCACAACATATTGTCGACAGGTATTGATTACAACACCATAAAGTTTAAAAGCAAATCTTGAATTTCTGAATACATGGGTAAAGTGGCATTTGTAACAGGTGTTACCGGTCAAGACGGTTCATATCTGGCAGAATTCTTGCTGGAGAAAGGCTATACTGTCTATGGTCTTGTTCGAAGAACATCAACATTTACAAGGGAAAGAATTGATCATCTGCATGATAATCCTAATTTCAAATTATTCTACGGCGATCTAAATGATGCATTGTCATTATCAAACGCTATCCACAAGATAATGCCTGATGAAATTTACAACTTGGCGGCGCAAAGCCATGTAAGAATCAGCTTTGACATCCCGGAATATACTGGAGAAGCGTCAGGGCTTGCAGTAACTAGATTTTTAGAAATAATCAGAAAAATCAAGGATGAGACTGGCAAGAGCATAAAATTCTACCAAGCATCAACTTCAGAGCTTTATGGAAAAGTTCAGGAAATTCCTCAGAAGGAAACAACTCCGTTCTATCCAAGAAGCCCGTACGGCGTTGCCAAATTGTATGCATTCTGGATTTGCAAGAATTATAGGGAAAGCTACAATATATTCACGAGCAACGGAATTTTATTCAATCACGAATCTCCGCGAAGAGGAGAAAATTTTGTGACAAGAAAAATAACTATGGATATCGCCTCAATCACGAAAGGCTTGAAGGATTGCATGTATTTAGGAAACCTTGACGCTAAAAGAGATTGGGGACATGCTAAAGATTATGTCGAAGCAATGTGGCTAATGCTGCAGCAGCCTGAAGGAGATGATTATGTAGTCGCAACAGGAGAAACATATTCAGTAAGAGAATTTTTAGAAGAAGCATTTGCCGTCGCAGGAATTCCAGTCAAAAGCAATGGCAAGAAAGGCCTTGAAGAAGAATATATCAGAACTGACACCGGCAAGACAATTGTCAAGATAAGTCCTTATTATTTCAGGCCTGCTGAAGTTGATATTTTAATAGGAGATAGTACAAAAGCAAAAGAAAAGCTTGGATGGTCTCCAAAAGTAACATTCAAAGAGTTAGTCAAAGAAATGGTCGAATATGATCTAATATGGATTGGAAAGAATGCAGACAGAAGCGTTGTAAATACAGTAAACAATGACATGCATTTCATGAAAATCCAGAATAATTCAGCTCCTGATTTTGCGCAAAAAAGATCCGTCCAGGACAATACTAACTTTCACATAAAATAAATATTAATTTATCTATAATAAACATGAAAACCGCATTGATAACAGGGATCGATGGATTTACGGGAAAACATCTGGAAAAGGAGCTTCTAAGCCACGGCTATGAGGTTTTTGGTTTCTCAAGGAACGCGTCAGGACATAACAGATTCTCATGCGACGTTCGTGATAATGATAAAGTCAGCGAGATAGTATCTAAAATCAAGCCTACTCATATATATCACTTGGCTGGATTTAGCAATCTTCCTGAAAGCTTCAAGCATCCACAGGAATGCATGGATATAAATGTCAAGGGAACGAAAAGCCTCTTAAATGCAGCTGATAAATTAAACAAAGATTCTAATATAAATCCAAGAATACTAATAGTTTCTTCAGTTCTTGTATACGGAAATCCTTTATATGTTCCGATTGATGAGCTTTGCCCAATTCCAACTCCAGAGTCTCCTTATGCAGATTCAAGAATAAGACAGGAAATACTTTCCCTTGATTCAGGCCTTGACGTGATAATTGCAAGGCAATTCAACCATACTGGAGAAGGCCAGGCAGAAAACTTCTTTGTCCCTTCACTTAAGAAACAGATAAGAGATGCCAAAGATGGCGATTCAATATATGTTGGAAACATTGACATAGTAAAAGATTTCTCTGACGTCCGCGATGTTGTAAAATCATACAGGCTTCTTTTAGAATATGCTCCTTCTCGCGAGATATATAATATAGGAAGCGGCATTGAATACAATCTGCGCGACATGATAAATAAAATGATAAAATCTTCTGGAAAAGATCTCAAGATAGTTGTCGATGAAAAAAGATACAGGGCAAATGAAACTCCAAAGATTGTCTGCGATACTACAAAACTTCATTCTATAATAAGGTTTAAATTCAGAGAATTGGATTATTCTGTTTAATTCTAAAAATGCCATCAGGCTCGCGGATTTTTTTATCTAAACATATCTGCAACTTGAGAATAAGATTTTATTTCAAAGCCTTTATCTTTGGCAGAAGTGATCAATTCTTTATGGATGTTTAGATTCTTATCATATTCCATTACTGCCCATGGATGCAGGCATAATGCAACGCTTACAACTGGAGCATCAATTTTATCTGATTGAATCAATATATCATTATAGTGATCAAATATCTTATTTTCAGGCCATGGGTGAACTCCTAGAAATCTCATAGACATTTCTTCTGTAAATACTACGTCCTGAAGGCCATGCGACGGTATTTCAATTAATTCAGGAACGCCAATGTTTTTGTAATTGTGAGGCTGCCTGTTTTTTGTAAGAGGGCCATTAAGCGTATCTTCAGGCCAATCGCTTATGGACCTTAAATCTGAAGATACATATGTTATTCCTGCATTTCTTAATTCATTTACTAATTCTGGCAGATCTGATAGGTCATGAGGGTATCCAAGAGGGGTTCTAAGTCCGTAAGGCCTGACTCCTATGATTGATTCAATTGTATTGCTTGCTTTTGTAATGTCAGCTGCAAATTCTTTTGCGTTCATAGGAATTTTATCATCTCTTCCTGCTATCTTTCTGATTGCAGGATGAGAATAGGAATGCTGCTGAATATCTATTTTAGAATTATCTTTGTTATAGATTTCTCTTAATCTTGAGATATTTACTGTTTCTGTGCATTTGTCAAGATACTGTCCTAATATAAAGAATGTTCTCGGGCAATTATAATCATCAAACATTTGATTTAATTGTTCCATGAAATCCATTTTCCTTGAGCGAAATTCCCTGCCTTTGTCTGTATCGGCAAGATTTCCGTAAGGTCTTTCATCATCATATCCGAATGATAGTATCTTTTTCTTCATAAAACAATAATCACAACATTGTTTATAAATATTATGAAAATTTACTATCATTAAGTGATCATTTAATATGCAGAATATTTTCACAAACTTTAAATGGAGCTCCTCGCGCTTAAAAGCATGACTAGAAGAAAAGTAATATTTGTTCTCCCACATACCTATGAGCCTTTCTTTCCAAAATTAAGGAAAAACATCAAGGACATAAAGTCTCTTGATCATTTCAGCACGAGATACATCGACTTCATGATCAGGCATACAAACAAATACAATTTTGAGCTTCTTGCAATAAGCTCTGCAATAAAAAAACCTCTCACTATCAAGCATAACAAAGGCTTTACAATAAAATTATTTCCAAAAGATTTCCCAAAATTCTCTCCTCTTCCTCTTGAGACATCTGAGAGCATGCTAGAATACATAATGGATTTATGCAAGTCCGAAGAAGGAAAAAACAAAGAATTAATCTGGCATATAAATTCTTATTACCTTTTAATGTCTGACCCTATTTCAATAATTTTGCGAAAATACAAACAAAATTTCGCATTGCATCACCGGGGAGCAGGATTTAGCATCAAGACTCTTCCTTATTCTATCTATAAATACTGGATAATGAACAGGATAATATTCAAGTTCGCAAAGCTTGTTGTTGCAGAGAATAAAGATGAGGAGAAAAAGCTTCTTGGATTCTACAAATTGCCAAAGAATAAAGTCATGTATGCACCAAATCCTGTTGACTTGGTTAATGTAAAAAAATCAAAATCAGAACTGAGAAAAGAACTTGATCTTCCGAAAGATAAGACAATACTAATGTATGCAGGCAGATTGATGAAAGGCAAGGGATCAGGAAAGGCTGCAAAGGCAATCATAGAAAAACTCCAGGATAAAAACAATAAAAATCTATACTTCTTAATAATCGGAAGCGGCGAGTGCTCAAAAGAAATAAAGAATGCAATAGCAGAAGCAAAAGAAAAACACGGAGCAAGCAACTGCAAATTAATCGACTGGGTCGTCAAGGAAGATTTGTTCAAATATTATCATGCTTCGGATTTATTCCTTCATACAAACAGGAACGTGAAATTTGAGGGAACTCCTAACGCGCTTATAGAATGCCAAGGAGCAGGACTTCCAGTCGTAGGATTTAACATCGGTGGTGTTCGCGATATCATCAAGACTGGCTACAACGGCGAACTAGAATTAAGCAATGATTTTTACAAATACTCAGCAAGAGTTGTAAAGCTTGCTAAAAACAAAACTCTCTTGAAGAAAATGAGCAAGAACTCAATAAAGAATTATCATGATAATTATGATGCAGGCAAAATCCTAAAAACTTACGAGAGGATATACGATACTCTTTCTCAGAATTAAATATAGTTGGTACGTACTAGCTTATATGGTTAATAGCGTCACGCCTAGAATAATAAATATTATTGCAAGAATCTTGTATGCATTGATGTTTTCTTTCAGATATATCTTTGAAAGCAGTATTACCCATATGTAGCTCATTGCTGTCAGTGGATATATCAATGAAACATTCTCTTTGAGAAGAACAAATATTGCAATCAATGATGCAAGGCCATATAAGAATAATCCCAGCCAGACTTTGAAATTCAAAATCTTCTGGATTATTGTTCCGCGCATGTTCATCGCCCCATTTTTTAGTGTTAAAGCTCCAACTGCGCCTATCATTGTTGATATTATTATTAGTAGCAGATTATACCAGGCAATCATTTTGAATCACCTTTGTAATTCTCGCTAAGCCCGACAAATGTTACGCCGCAGATTATGCTAAATATTCCAAGCCAATTTAGTGTTGTAAGTTTTTCTCCAAGAACTAGCGTTCCAAGAAGCGCTACCCAGATAAATCCCAGGGCAATTATCGGATATAAAACTGAAAGCGACCCTCTTCTAAGAGCCTTGATCAAAAGAATTGCCCCAAGGCCGTATATTACAAATCCTCCTATTAGATAAAAATTGATTAAATCCCAGAAATTTCCAACATTGAGCAGGCCTTTCTTTATGAAATATTGTCCTGCAGCTGTAAATAATGTGCATATTACTACAAGAATTATCGCAGAAAGAGATGTTCTTTGTTTTTGTGTAGATTTATTTTTTTTAGTCATGAGAATATATTCACATCTTGAAATATGGGAATGTTTTTTGAAGAACATATATCTTGTTCATCCCAAATAACGGGCTCTTTATTCCTATATACGCTTCATGCCCCGCAATCAATGGATGAACTCCGTTCCCCTTGTACGCAAGAATTTTGAATCTTTTATAGACCATTTCCCTATATAAGAAATGAAAGACTGGAGTTCTATGCTTGTCTTTTAGAGGCTCTTTCCTATTCTGCTCATAGCTTAGGCTTCCACCGCCAAAATGCACGAATCTTCCTGCAAGCAAAAATATTATCCTGCTCGCAAGCATATCTGGATTTGGAGTTGTCATTATGCAATATCCATTAGGTTTTAGTATTCTTTGTATCTCTTCCATGAAAAACCAAGGGTTTTCTACATGCTCGATTACTTCAAGAGAGAATACGACGTCAAATTCCTTGTCCTTGTAAGGGAATGGCTTGTTGAAATTTGCTTCCTTGAACGGGACTTTTATCTTATCTACATAAAGCTCTTCAGCATTCATGTCTGTTCCATAGATATTTTTGTACCCAAGATCTCTTAATACTTTTAGCCATGATCCGCTGCCGCATCCCACATCAATTATTTTTGCAGTTTTTGGAACATTTAATTTTAGAAATTCTGCTAGTGCCACGTCACGGCTCTTCTGGTTTATCAATGCAATCTTGTGAAAAGAATCTTTGGCCATTATTTCATCTCCATAATTTAATATTATTTATGATTATATTTGATATTACATCCTATAATTATCCATAGGTATTATTATCTTTACCATCGAGTAAATATTGCCTTGAACATTTGCTTTAGTTGAGGAATAATTATCCTAAGTCTAACTCCTTGCGCTTTTCCGCTTAATCTCGGATAATGCTTTATTGGAACTTCAATTATTCTAAGGCCCTTCTTTTTTGCCCGGATCAGTATTTCAGTTTCAATGAACGCAGTCTTTGATTCCGGCTTTATTTTCTTGAATACGTCAATTCTAAATATTTTAACTGAATCGATATCCTTTACAGGAAGGCCGAATCTTATTCGAAGAGCGAGGCTAAAGCACCCGGACATTAATCTTCGAAGCCAATTATCTGCCCTATGAACTCTGTTTCCTACTACAATGTCATTATCCTTTATGTGAGGAAGCATTGTAAATATTTCATCCATGTGAATCTGGTTGTCTGAAGCGTTCCAGAATAAGATGTCTCCCTTTACGCTCTTATATATTACATTATTTGCATTTCCAACTCCCTTATTTTTAGGAATGTGAATTACCTTAAGTTTTGAATATTTTTTCTTCAAGTTTTCAAGAACCTTGCCTGTAGAATCAGTACTTCCATCATTAAAAACCAAAACACCGTGATTCGGAGTTATTTTCTTAAGAACGTTAAATGCATCCCGAACAACAATTCCGATATTTTTTTCTTCATTATATGTAGGCATTGCTATCATAATAGTCTTGCCTTTGAAGTATTCCTTGTCTTTAGTTGTTAAACTTTTCATTAGATAAACAAAATTATCGATCATATATAAATTTAATTATAGATTTCTAATAAGCCTTGCAGGAACTCCTGCAACAACAGTATTTGCCGGAACGTCTTTTGTAACAACAGCTCCAGCGCCTATTACTGAATTCTCGCCGATTGTAATTCCGCACATTATAATGGAGCCGCTGCCAAGCGATGCTCCTTTCTTTATAAGCGTCGGGATAACTTTCCAGTCTCCATCGGACTGTTTTGTGCCGTCGGCATTTACTGATTTTGGATATTTATCATTGATGAAAATTACGCTGTGGCCAATGAAGCAATCATCTTCAATTGTAACTCCCTCGCAAATGAAAGAATGGCTTTGGACTTTTACATTGTTTCCTATCTTGACTCCTTTTTGTATCTCGATGAATGGCCCCACTGTAACATTATCCCCAAGCTCGCATCCGTAGATATTTACTAAAGTCTCATGGAATATTTTTGTGTTCTTTCCAAGTTTGACATTGTTAATTGGCATTGAAATTCACCCTGCTTCCTTCTTTCAAGGATTTTGCTGCATGCTCGATCATTCGAATTACTCTTAGCCCTGATTCACCGGGAGTCTTTGTTTTAACCCCGCGCTTTATGCAATCAACAAAATGTATTGCTTCATCTAAGAGAGGCTCCGTAAAATCTATTTTTGGTATGAGTATATCTCCATGCCGGTAATTGTAAGTATATTCATTAGGATTTGTAGTCCCGTATTCTTGGTTTATCCCTTCGACATTTCCAGTAGTCACGCCTTTGTCATATATCCTCATTTTTTCTATAGGATCAGCATCATCATATACAATCATTTTCTTGCTGCCGACAATTGTAGTCTTTCTGACCTTCTGAGGATTTAGCCAGCTTACATGGATATGAACATTGAACTTATCATTATAATTTACAATCAGATGAGCGTCATCTTCGATTTTCGGATTGATATGGCATCTTCCTGATGCGTAGAGATCTTTAGGATCAGTATTTAGCCAATAATTTAATATCGAAAAGTCATGAGGGCACAAGTCCCAGATTACATTGAAATCATTCTGGAATATTCCAAGATTCAATCTAAGCATTTCTATGGAATAAATTTCTCCTATCTCTCCGCTGTCGATTAATTGCTTTATCATTTTTACAGGAGCAGAATACTCGAATGTATGATCGACGTGTATTATCAGGTTGTTTTTCTTTGCAAGTTCTATTAACTCAACAGCCTGCTGCGATGATTCGGTCATGGGCTTTTCGAGGAATACATTCTTGCTATTTTCCAAAGCAAGCTTTGCAAGCTTGTAATGTGTTGAAACAGGCTGGGTTGCAATTACTACTGCCTTTATTTCCTTGTTTGCTAAAATCTCATTATAATCGCGAGTTGCAATGGTATTAGGATATATTGCCTTAATAGAATCAAGCCTTTCTTGCTTTAAATCGCAGATGTATACTTTCTCGACATCTTTTACTTTGTCGAAATTTCTGACCAGGTTTGGTCCCCAGTATCCAAGGCCGACTATTGCGATGCTTATCTTATCACTGCTTATTTTTGAATTTGAAGTGTTGGTAGTTTCCATTTTATTCAGCATCCTCGTAGTCATAACTTTGATCCGCGCCGTCAATTTGCGTCTTTGTATCAGCAAGGATATGCTTTATCGAATTACACACATGAAGTATTTGTTCTTCTGAAAGCTCCGGATACATTGGAAGTGAAACAATTCTCCTTGCTGCAGATTCTGTTACTGGAAAATCTCCTTCTTTATATCCGAGGAACTGGTATCCTTTTTGCAAATGTATCGGAAGAGGATAGTGTATCAATGCTGTTATATCTTGTTTCTTTAGCTTGTCGATGAATTCTTCCCTGTCAATTCCTGCCTGGGCGAGCTGCACGACATAAAGATGGAATACATGCTTGTTATTTGCCCCGGCTTTTGGAATAATCAAGCCTTTCAAGCCTTCAAGATTTTTAGTGTATATTCCTGCGTTTTTGATTCGCGAATTATTCCAATTGTCAAGATATTTCAGTTTTACATTAAGGACTGCTCCCTGCAGCCCATGCATCCTGTAATTGTATCCTACGATATCATGATAATATTTTTTCTCTGAACCATGCTCGCGCAATAATTTAATTTTTCTTGCAAGTTCATCTGAATTTGTAACGCATGCTCCGCCCTCTCCATAAGCGCCCAGGTTTTTTCCCGGATAGAAGCTAAAGCATCCAATTATTCCAAGGCTTCCTGCTTTCTTTCCCTTATATTCTGCTCCGTGAGCCTGGCATGCATCCTCAATTACGTAGAGATTGTGTTTTTTTGCAATAGATAGAATTTCATCCATATCTGCCATTTGGCCGTAAAGATGAACTGGCATTATTGCCTTTGTTTTAGAAGTTATTTTTGATTCTATTAATTTTGTATTGATGTTATAGCTTTCAGGATCAATGTCGACTAGAACTGGCACGGCGCCGCATTGTACTATTGCTTCAGCTGTTGCAACAAATGTGTTTGCAGGAATTATTACTTCATCGCCCGTCTTTATGCCAAGAGCCATCAAAGCCAAAGCAAGAGCTTCAGTTCCATTATTGAGCGCGATTGCGTGCTTGACGTTGCAGTACTTTGCAAAATTTTCTTCAAATGCAATAACTTTTGGTCCTAGTATAAATTGTGAATTTTCAAGAACTGATTCTATCTCCGGAATTATCTCATTCTTTAAAGAATTATACTGCTGTTTTAAATCTAAAAATGGTACTTGCAAATAATACACCTTGTGCTCATGTTTAATATTGAAATTGTTGAATAATCATTTATAAATTTTGCCTACTTAAAATACTGAATGTTAATCAATTTATCCTCGAGTGGTGACGAAATTAGAGTATTTTAGGATTTAGTCAAAAGTGCAGAAATCATCTGAATTTTATCTTAATTTTAATAAACTTTTTATTGCTATGTGTTTGCCTAAGAGAATGTTGATATTAGCATTATTTGGTTTGCTTGCCATACTTATATTTGGCTACGCTATAGTTAAATCATTCTTCAAGAACTCGCAGCAAGATAGAATAAGCAATAAAGAATACTTTGTTTCATCAGTCGCCGTAGGAGTCGGAACTTTCAGTTTGATATTTTTTATAGTCGATCAATTCATATTTTCAGCAGCAGGCGTAGGATTTAATTCCACGATTGCTTTTGCATATTCTCTTTTGATGTTTTTAATCGGGATATTTGTCCTTCATTTCGATGAAGATTTCCATCACATGAGATCATTTAAGGCATTCTTGTCAAGAAATTTCTCAAGGAAAGTACTCAAGGAAAAATTCAAGGATCTGATTTCCGAGAATAGGACGATCAAGATCCTGATTGCATTGATGTTTATCTTAATAATTTACAAATCACTTTTCTTCCCTATAATAAATGGAGATGGGATAGGATATCACGCTCCTATAATTCGTGATTTATACAATGATGGCGGCCTGTCGCATGACGTCGGATCTAACACCATCGAATTCACAAGAGCATATCCTCCGACATTCTTTATCCTTGGAGCCTGGCCATCAATACTTGATGCTGAGTACAGCGAAGTTTTCATAAAGCTAATGCCGCTCCTATTTGGATTTTTGACTTTGATTGTTGTCTATCTTCTCGCAAAAAACATTGTATTCAAGGACAGCCCTCTCTTGGACGGCAAGAGAAAAGCTCTTCTTGCAACTTTCTTATTGATGACATTTCCGATGTTTGCAAATCATAATGTCTATCTGAACAATGACACAATCTTCACTTTCTTTGGGATACTAGGAATATATTTCCTCATGAAATATTTCAAGGAAAACTCCGAAGTTCCGGACAGAAAGACTAATGGCAGATATATGCTATTATCATTTGCAATACTTGGGTTTGCAGTCAATGCAAAGCATCTTGGCGTCATATTGTTTGCAAGCGTTTTCATTCCATTTGTATTAATATTATTCAAGAAAGAATTAATAGGGATATTCAAGGACAGGTTTGGAAACTTTGGACGCGATATCAAGAAAATATTCACAAGCAAGAAATTCAAGCTTCTATTGCTTTCGCTAGTCGTATTGCTTATAGTAATTGCGCCGTATTTCCTGAGAAACTATGTGTACTTCAACGATCCAGTATATCCTTATCTTTCATCAACTGAAATTTTTGCAGGAAAGAATTTCCATCCTTTCCTCTTCGAGCCGCTTGCAGAAGCGCATGACAGGCTGAATCTATTCTATTCTCCTGCATACACGGCTTTTAGCATAACAAATTACGCCAGAGATAAGGATTATTCAATGTCAGTTCTTTTTGCAGTACTGCTTTTAATTGCAATAATCAATTTCAGAAAAATGAATGAGCAGCAGAGATACCTGCTTTATTTCCTTGGAATTTACACTATTTTCTTTGTTTATACAATACTTGTAAAATATCGATATTTCATGATCGGAGCAGCAATACTTTGCGTCGTTGTAGCGTCGAAGTTTGATGATTTCCTAAAATTCAGGGTTTCAAGGCTTGAGAAGAAAATATTGTACTGGTCTCTTGGATTAATTTCATTAAGCTTGGTCGGCTATCTATTGATGCTGTATTATTCAAATTTCTTTATAGGACTTCTTGGTCCTCTTTCAGCAAGATTTATTTCCGGAATAGATATTATAATAATGATTAGCCTATTGACGGCAATTGTTGCTCTTTTGGTATGGGTTCTTGTAAACAAATTTGTAAAATTAAATTCAAAGACAGCTCGAAGAGCATGGTCTGCAATTTTGCTTGTAATACTTGCAATTCCTTCGCTTTGGGGTCTTGCTGTGATAAATTATGGCCTAACTGACGAAGCAACAGGCCAGATACTATATTCAAAATATCTTGATAACAAAGAAATATACGATGATAATATTTTCAGGTTCAATCCGGACGATAGTTCTGTTCTTTTGATGAATTTCGGCAAAGGATATGAAGCTCAGCTAATAATAAGAGATGGGACTCCTGCTGACACCGTTACATTGCAATACGGCGGCGTATCTTACTATTCAGAAAGAGACTATGTTTTAATAGACTCGTCAAAGCTTGCTTCAACATATGATTCAGACTTGGATTATTCTATGATTGTTCTCGAAAACTTAGGAATAGAATTCATCCTGTATAAGAATCCTGGCTGGGAAGAAAATGTATTTGGAAGAAACGACCTATACTCAGAATCCATCATCACAAAGAATATCAACAACGAAGAATACTTCAAGAAAGTCTGGGACAATGGAGATTATTCCCTGTATAAAGTTCTTTACAAGTAAGACGGCTAGTCTATATTTGATTTCTTAGCTAAAAATACTCTCTCGTTTTCTCGAGATGGCATTGCCAGCGCTCGCATCGCTTCTTTAATCGTTTGCCGCCTACGAGTCTAGACGCAAAGGAGATGTCAATGAGGGCTCGCCAGGTGACAAGGCCGTAGGAGGGGGTTAGTTGAAACGGAGTTTATTGTTTTTCTCTTCTTCTAGACGTATAATCCTTAATATTTTTAAAGCGATCCTTGCTTTTGGAATGAAGCGTGATTTTATGTATGTAAAACTGGATTTTAAGGATCAATCTATAACGATAAAGCCAAGCAAAGATAGCCGCGAAGGCAAAGATAGTGTAAGCGCAAAAAAAATACATTGGTTCAATGGCTATTATTCTAATATAACAGATATGCTCTTGCAGCATAGTAATTTGCTTCATGCAATGAGAAAAAATTTCATAATCGATGGATACAATTATTCTGATCTTTTGATGCCGATACTCTATCAGCATGATTATTTTTTCCAGAAATCTCCCGGGACTTTGATAATTTACAATTATATCGAAATACTTGATTCGCTGAATTTGAAAAAAGGCCAGACATTGACGCTTGAAGTCGAGGATTTCTATGAGAATACCTTTGTCAAATGCGCAGAGATAATTGCAAAAGAGAAAGGCTTCAAGCTTCACGTTATAAAAAATAAGACATTGAGCAAAAAATTAAGTTTCATATACGAAAATTCTTTTCCTATGTATTTGCTTCTTAGAGGCAGGCTTGGCCTGAGGCATGCATTAGGTCTTGTCAGGAGAATTTTAGGGAAATCTAACTCTGATTCTAAAGAAGATGTACTTTTCCTTGCAAATATAAGGTTTTTGAGAAAGAATTTCGATGATAATCTGATGTTTGGGTCTGTCATGAAAAACCTGAAAAAGAAAACAACAAGCAAGACTTTATTCTACGAAGAAGCAATACAATCAAAAAATATCAAGCTGCTAAAGAAATATGCATTCATGAAAGGATCTTATATAGGAGATTATTATACTTACACACACTTTAGAAATAATGACAAAGACTTCAAGAAACTAAAAAACAGGTGGAATGAACTTAAAAACACGACGAAATTCCAGGCAAGTTTCAAGTACAATGGATATAATTATTATGAATTAATCAGGCCAAGGCTTGAACTATTATTCAATGCATTATCTTATCTTTCATGCGACATGAAAAATATTGCTGCAAGAATAAACGAAAAAGAAAATTACAAGGCAATAGTAATAGATCATGCAGAAAACACTCTTGGAAAAGCGTTCATGATACACAACAATCTTGAAAAGAATGCAAACGCAAAGAGAAAAAAACGAAGTGTTGTCGCCCTCTCGCACGAACAGATATATCCTGGATGCCTTCATACTTCAACCAAAAATAAGATTGCGATGGATAGAAATTCTCCAGCCTGGAGGCCTCTTCCGGATGTCAGCTGCCAATGGAGCGAGTATTCAAAAGATGTTCTCGTAAAATATTGCGCGTATCCTGAAAACGTTGTTAAGGTCACAGGCAGTCCTAAATTTGATTGGATCTTCAATGCTCATTACGATCGAGAAAAATTCGTCAAGAAATATTCTTTCTTCAATGATCCAAGAAAGAAAATACTTATTGTTTCATCAAACATGCTTGATCATTTCAATATTTATCTTGATGTTGCAAGAAAAAATTCGGAATATTTATTCGTCTACAAGCCTCATCCTAACGAGAGCTTGGAGTTAGTCCTGAATTCATTCAAAAACAGGCCTAAGAACTTGATAATAGTTGAGCCTGCAGCAGACACTTACAGCTTGCTGAATTTCTCCGATTATGTATTGATGTTTAACACAACAGCTGGCTTTGAAGCAATGCTTTTTGGAAAAATAGTCTTGATGATAATTTATAATGATATTGAACCTGATGGAATTAAATTCAAGGACACTGGAGCTGTAATTGAAGTTGCGGATGGTTCAGATGTTAAAGACGCGCTGCATAAATTGAAGAATCCTGTTTACGAAAAACACATGAAGGAAAACATCAAGCATTTCGTAAATAGGCTGCATTATGGCAACGACGGCAAGGCCGCCAGCAGGGTTGCAAAACAGATAGAGAAACTTTTATAATTTGTCATAATTGAACATATTGATTTGAAATACAGAAAGCATATAAATAATATTTTGGACTGATACATCATGATAGCAATAATCGACTATGGCGCGGGAAATATTCATAATGTACGAAGCATTCTTGAGCACTTAAAGCAGGACGTTATTGTTACTTCTGATCCTGAGGATTTGAAAAAAGCTGATAGGATTGTCTTGCCTGGCGTTGGAGCTTTTGGCTACATGATGAAAAATCTTTCTGAAAAAGGCCTTGACAAGGAAATACACAATCAAGTATACAATAACAACAAACCTTTTCTTGGAGTATGTTTAGGATTTCAGGCAATGTTTGATTCAAGCGAAGAAAGCCCTGGAGCAAAAGGCCTTGGATTGTTCAAGGGACAGGTTGTGAAATTCAAGTGGGGAAAAGTTCCTCATGTTGGATGGAATAATGTAAAAAATCCGAAGCTAATTTCACAAGATCATGATCAAGACAAATTCAACAATGGCTACGCGTATTTCGTCCATTCATTCTATCCAAAGCCCGAAGATAAAAGCGTAATTTTATTCGAATCTGATTATGGAGAAACTTTCTGCAGCGGGGTTGCAAAAGATAATGTCATAGGAGTCCAGTTCCATCCTGAAAGAAGCGGGAAATGGGGAATAGAATTTTACCGAAGATGGATCAATGATGAATTGACAAATAAAAATTAAAATAATATATTAAGAAAAAATATTAAAAATAAAATTTGATTAAAAAATTTTGAATAGTCGAGGATTGATAAAATGGCTGATTTTAAGTTACCAAAAATAGAATTTGATTTTACAAAAGATGTCGTGATAGAACACAAAGACGTTGTTAAGAAATACAATTTGCCAACTGAAGTTAAGTACTGCAAGAAATGCGTCATTTCAAACCAAAGACCGAGAATAAGATTCGATGCTGAAGGCATATGCAGCGCATGCAGGTATGCTGAAAAGAAAGCAAACAAAATTGACTGGGAAGCAAGAGAAAAAGAACTGCAGGCATTATGCGACAAGCATAGAAGCAAAGACGGATCATGGGACGTAATAATCCCATGCAGCGGCGGAAAAGATAGCGCAATCACAGCTCATATTCTAAAGACTAAATACGGCATGCATCCACTAACTGTTACATGGGCGCCTCACAAATATTCTGACATCGGCTGGAGAAATTTCCAAAGATTTATCCACAGCGGATTTGATAATATCATGGGAACTCCAAACGGGGCAGTTCATAGAAAATTAACGAGGCTTGCATTTGAGATACTAGGAGATCCATTCCAGCCGTTCATCTACGGCCAGAAAACTTTTCCTATGAGGATTGCAACAAAATTCAACATCCCGTTAATCATGTACGGAGAAAACGGCGAGGTTGAGTATGGCGGGGATTCAAAGAACGAAGACAAGCCATCTCACAATGTTGAAGACGACCTGACAAAACATTATTTCAGCGGAATTGATGTTCATTATTGGAAAGAGTATGGCTTCACGGATGAAGACTTGCATTACTACACGGCCCCGCCAGTTGAAGAGATGAAAAAAGTAGGAATACAATGCCATTTCCTTGGATATTACATGAAGTGGGTTCCTCAGGAGAACTATTATTATGCAGTCGAGCATACTAATTTTGAGGCAAATCCTGACGGAAGAAGTGAAGGAACATATTCTAAATATGCAAGCCTTGATGATGAAATAGATGGATTTCATTATTATCTTTCATACATCAAATTCGGGATCGGAAGAGCAACATCTGATGCCGCTCACGAAATCAGGGATGGACACATAACTCGGGACGAAGGAGTGAAACTGGTCAATAAATTTGATGGCGAATTCCCGAAAAAACACTACAAGACTTTCCTTGAATATACTGGCCTTACTGAAGCAAGAGTCCATGAATGCCTTGATAGCTGGAGATCTCCTCATCTTTGGGAAAAGAAAGATGGCGAGTGGGTATTAAAGCATAAGGTTCAGTAGATGATAACAATAGATACAAATAATAACAGTTGATATATCAAACAAAATGCACTGCAAAAGAATAATAGCAAGACTTGATGTAAAAGGCCCAAACGTCGTCAAAGGCGTTCACCTTGAAGGACTTAGGATAATTGGAAATCCCTACGAACTTGCAAAAAGATACGAAGAGCAGGGCGCGGATGAAATAATCTATATCGATACTGTTGCAAGCCTTTACGGGCGAGATAACTTGGTTGAAATCGTAAAGAAGACTACTAAAGATATTTTCATCCCGATAACTGTCGGCGGCGGAATCCGAACGCTTGAAGATATCAATGATCTTTTGAAATGCGGCGCTGATAAGGTTGCAATCAATACCGCGGCAATAAATAATCCGCAAATAATAACAAAGGCTGCAGAAAGATTCGGAAGCCAGTGCATCGTCGTGTCAATCGAGGCAAAACGCAGGGAAGAGCATGGCATTGTAAAATGGGAAGCATACACTGAAAACGGAAGGGAGAGAACTCACAAAGATGTCATTGAATGGATAAAAGAAGCAATAAAGCTTGGCGCTGGAGAAATTTTATTGACATCAATTGATTGCGAAGGCGTGAAGAAAGGATTTGACTCTGAACTAATTGACGAGGCTTCAAAAGTTTGCACAATTCCTTTGATAATAAGCGGCGGGGCAGGAAATCTTGCTCATATAGAGGAAGCATTCAAGAAAGGCGTCGACGCAGTATCGCTTGCATCAGTTCTTCATTACAAAACGCTTACTGTTTCTGAAATCAAAGAAAAAATAAAGAATTTCGTCCCAATTAGGGGACTATTTTAATGCAAAATTTCTTAGACGATAATTTTACTAGTCATCGAGGACAAAATGACTACTCTTTAACAAGATTTATAAAACGATATTTTAATCTACAAAGATGGTTAATATGGTCGATAAACTGGCAAATAATTCTGAAAATATTGCAGCTAAGGCTGCATCTGCTTATGTTGAAATCAACGATGCAATAGAAAAAATTGCTCCAGCAGCAGGCTCTTCTGAGATTTCAGGGAATTTTCCGCTAAGTGCAAGCAAAAAAATACTTGCAATAATTCCTGCGCGAGGCGGATCGAAAAGATTGCCGGGGAAAAACATCATGATGTTTCATGGAAAGCCAATGATTGCATGGACTATTGAAGCCGCAAAAAATTCTAAATATATTGACCGAGTCATCGTGTCAACTGACGACGATAAAATCGCAGAAGTATCAAGAAGATACGGCGCTGAAGTTCCTTTCAAAAGACCTGCTGAACTTGCAACTGACACTGCAACAAGCGTCGATACAATAAAGCATGCTGTAGAATTCATGAGCAAAGAGCATGGATATGATCCTGATTATATATGTTTTTTACAGGCAACATCTCCTCTAAGAACTAGCACTGATATTGACAATGCATGCGAATTAATGTTTTCAAGGAATGCAAATGCATGCGTATCTGTCGTCCAGACAAAGCTTGATCCTCATTATACAAACACAATTGATGATTTTGGATTCTATCATAATTATTTCACGCCTGGAGGAAGAAAATACATGAGAACTTTAGGAAATGTCCCGAAGACTTATCTTCTAAATGGCGCGATATACTTGATCAAGACAAATGTGTTCTATGAAGAGAATACATTTGAGCCTCCTAGGACTGTTGCATATGAAATGAGCGAGTTTTTATCTTCAGATATTGATACTTACCAAGATTTTTTAGTCGCTGAATTCTTTGCAAAAAACAAAGAAGTTTTGATGGCAGGAAACAGCAAGGGATGAATTGGGAAAATAATATGATCAATGGAGATATCAAGATTCTAAACGATGGACAATTTTCTGCTTCAGACAGAAAATTAAAAGTCTTAGTTGTAGCTGCGCATCCTGATGACGAAGTCCTTGGAATTGGCGGAACAATTGCAAGGCACAAACAAGCAGGCCACGAAGTTCATATTTGCATTGTAACAAAGCCTACTGTTCCTCCATGGACTGAAGAATATATTCAGAAGAAAAAAGTATGCGCTGCAAATGTTGACAAAATCTTGGAAATAAATTCAAGAGCTGAACTTGGTTTTCCTACTGTAAAGTTGAACACTCTTGCTCATGGAGAATTGAACAATGCAGTTGCTCAGGTCGTAGCAAAAATTAATCCTGACATAATCTACACTCATTATTGGGGCGATGTAAATAAAGATCACGTCTTGGTGTTTGAGGCTGTAAATGTTGCAACACGTCCCCAGGCGGAAAAGAAAATCAAGGTATACTGTTTTGACACTGTCTCAGAAACAGAATGGGGAGTAATCGGATTCAAGCCGACAAAATATATTCCTCTTGAAAAATCTCATGTCGATAAAAAAATCCGGGCATTCTTATGCTATGACACTGAAGTAAAAGAATATCCTCATCCAAGAAGCGCAAAAGGACTTGAAATACAGGCCAGAAAATACGGGATGGATATTTGCGTAGAGTACGCTGAAGGATTAATAGTATTCAGGGATTATGGGATTTAAATCTGAATTAAAATAATAAGATAAAATAAATAATACAAAATAAAATGAACGATACAAATCAAAATTACAAAATAGTATGGCTTTCAGCTAACAAGCTTGGCTATGAACTATTGCAGGAATCCTTGAGCATCGGAGTTACAATAGATTCAATCGTGACATTAGATGAAGATGCAAAGACTGTGATGTACGACGGAGTTAGTCTTGATAAATGGCAGGAAATAGGAAAAAAATATGGCATAAGAACCTACGCTGTTACAAATATCAACAATGATTTTGACAAAATATCATCAATTAATCCGGATGTTGTAATAATGTGCGGCTGGAGACAGATGCTCGATAAAAAAATACTTGAATGGCCAAAAGACGGTGTTGTAGGATTTCACCCAACTCTTCTCCCAAAAGGCAGGGGGCCTGCTCCAATAATAAATTCAATACTTGATGAAAATTTCAACTCAACTGGCCTTACAATGTTTTATGCTGAAGACGGCGTCGATTCAGGCGATATAATCGGCCAGCAGGCATTTACAATTGACAGAAAAAAAGATTATGCGCAGGATGTTTACAACAAAGTAATTGATGCAGGAAGAATATTAATCAGGAATTATCTTCCAGCAGTTATTAAAAAGGCTGCTCCAAGAATCAAGCAGGACGATTCGCAAGCAACATACTTCCCTAAGCTATCGCTAAAAAACAATCAAATCGATCCATCAAAAGAATCCTTAGAGCATGCTGCATTAAAAGTGCGGGCATTGTCGAAGCCTTATGCCGGGGCATACGTGATTGGTTCCGACGGACAGGAAATAAAAATCTGGAACGTCGAATCATTATATCAATATTATCAGGAAAAGAACGAGGAGACTGCTTAAATAATTTTAAGCAGTGTAATACAAAATGAGAAAAATATGCGTGGTTACAGGAACAAGAGCAGAGTACGGATTACTCAGGCCTGTAATGAGAGCAATCAAGGAATCAGAAAATCTTCAATTGCAGATAATAGCTACAGGAATGCATCTCTCAGAGAGGCATGGAAACAGCTATCAGGAAATAATAAAGGATGGATTTAAGATCGATGATTCAGTAAAAACTGATTCTGAAGATGATACTGGCCATGGCATGAATATTGCAATAGCAAAAGGAATTGAAGGGTTATCTCAAGCTTTCATAAAATTGCAGCCTGATGTAGTTTTAATTCTTGGAGATAGAACTGAAGCTCTTGCTGCAGCAATTAGTGCGTCATATCTAAATATTCCTGTAGCTCATCTTCATGGAGGAGATAGGACAATGGCAGGACTTGATGAATCTGCAAGGCATGCAATAACTAAATTTGCTCATATTCATTTCCCTGCAACTCCTTATAGTGAAGAGAGAATAAAAAAAATGGGAGAAGATTTTTGGCGTATCCATTATGTAGGTTCTCCAGCAATTGATGAGATATTAAACGAAGAATTATTTTCAAAAGAAGAATTAGAATCAAACATAAATGCCAAACTTGAAGAAAAATACCTTCTTGTAGTGCAGCATCCGGTATCTACTCAGCCAAGCGAGTCTGTAAATCAAATAACTGAAACTCTTGAAGCAATCAAGCTTCTTGGAATGCAGGCAATAATTATTTATCCTAATTCTGATAGCGGCGGACGGGCAATTATTGAAAAAATAAAAAAATATGAAGATCTTGATAATGTAATATCCTACACCAATCTTTCACATAAAGAATATCTGAGCCTTATGAAGTATGCAGCTGTACTCGTAGGAAATTCAAGCAGCGGCATGACTGAAAGTGCATCATTTAAAATTCCTGTTGTAAATATTGGAATAAGGCAAAATGGCAGGGATAGAAGTGATAATGTAATTGATGCAGGCCACGATAGAAATCAAATATTGCTTGCAATAGAAAAAGCTTTATCGGATGAATTTAAGAAAAACATGAAGTCTGTCAATCTTTATGGTGATGGAACGGCAGGAAAAAGAATCGCAAATATATTATCTGACATTGTCATAGATAAAAAATTATTGCATAAGACTAACTCTTATTGAATAATTAAATAAAAAAATTAATCACAATAAATTAATCAAATAAAATGGTAAACAGGGATCAAAAACCAGGACATGAACTTGTGGATATCGACTTAGATAAAAGATTCGACAAATCTGCTGGAAAAGAATGGAAGATGCCTGAAATAATCCATGGCAAGCCGACAATCTACAACTGGACAGTATACTCTCCTGATAAATTCAAATTAGGAAAATACACCGACATTGGAGCATACACTGCAATATTTGCGCATTACGGCGTTGAAATCGAGGACAATGTCCAGATAGGAAGCCACTGCGTGATCTACAGCATCAGCACAATTCCTGATCCAAGGACAGGAAAAGGTTTTGCAGGAAAAGTTCATATAGGAAAGAATTCCTGCGTCGGCTCTCACAGCACGATAATGCCTGGAGTTCACATCGGAGAGAATGCAATAGTTGGAGCGCATTCATTTGTAAACAAAGATATTCCTGACGGATATCTAGCTTTTGGCTCTCCTGTTAAATTGATAAAGAGAATTGATGAAATAACTCTAGAGCACGAAAAAAGCAAAGAAAATATTTCAGAAAATGCTTCTAAAGAAATCTTCGACTTGATAAAGAAAGAAAACGAAAGAGTAAATGAGAGTATCAATCTTATCCCATCTGAAAATTATGCAAGCTCAGATGTACTTAGCGCTTTGGGATCAATTCTGAATAGTAAGTATTCTGAAGGATATCCTGGAAAGAGATATTACGGCGGAAATAAATATATCGATGAGATAGAAAATATTGCAATCGATCGCGCAAAGAAATTATTCGGCGCAGAGCATGCAAACGTGCAGCCTTATTCCGGCTCTCCTGCAAATATTGAGGTTTATTCTGCATTGATAAAAAATGGCGATAAGATTTTATCTTTAAGCCTTGCTCAGGGAGGACATTTGACTCATGGTCATAAGGTAAATTTCTCAGGGAAAAATTATACTATAGTAAATTACGGCGTGAATAAAGACACGATGCAGCTTGATTACGAGGAGATAAGGCAGATTGCATTGAAAGAAAAGCCTGCAATAATTGTTTCGGGAGCAACAGCATATCCGCGAACTATTGATTTCAAGAAATTCCAGGAGATAGCTGAGGAAGTCGGGGCAATACATCTAGCTGACATCTCGCATATTTCAGGGCTTGTAGCAACTGGCAACCATCCATCGCCTTTCCCATTCACTGATGTTGTAACAACAACAACTCATAAGACATTAAGAGGCCCAAGAGGCGCAATGATTATGTGCAAGCAGAAATTTGCTGACAAGATTGACAAGGCAGTATTCCCTGGAATGCAGGGCGGACCGCATAATAATACGACAGCAGGAATTGCAATCGCGCTAAAAGAAGCTTCCACGAGCAAATTCAGGGAATATGCATCTCAAATAGTCAAGAATACGAAAGCATTTGCTGACGAACTTATCCTTCAGGGATTCAAAGTTGTAACTAATGGCTCAGATAATCATTTGATGCTCATCGATTTGACAAATACTGGCTATACAGGAAAACAGGCAGAGGAAATACTTGATTCAATAAACATAACAGTCAACAGAAACATGATTCCTTACGATCCAAGAAGTCCGCTTGATCCGAGCGGCATCAGGATAGGAACTCCTGCAATGACAACAAGAGGCATGAAAGAAGAAGAGATGAAAAAAATTGCCCGGTTCATGGCAAGGGCATTGATCAAGAAAGAAAACTTAGATAACTTAAGAAACGAAGTTATAGATCTATCAAAAGAATTCAGCTACGATAAAGCAATACTTCACAAATCTTCTGAAATAATCAATTCTACAGGAAAATCGCTAAATCCAATAATCCTTGACGGCAAAAAGCTTGCAGAGAAAGTAATAAATGAAGTAGGCAATGAAATAAAATCAAAAAATATAAGACTAAAGCTTGCAATAGTTCTTGCAGGAGAGAATTCAGTTTCAGAATCATACATAAAGAGCAAGGCAAAGAAATGTGAATCAATAGGCGTAGACTTTGAAATATTGAGGCTTGAAGCAGATGAAGAGAAAATTGTTTCTAAAATAGCTGAGTTAAATGACGATGAATCAATAAATGGAATAATCGTGCAATTGCCTCTCCCTAAAAATGTGGATTATGATAGAGTAATTAATTCAGTGATTCCTATAAAAGATGTTGATAGCTTGACTAACTATAATATACAGGAAATGGAGCTAGGGAATGAAAAGCTTGTTCCATGCACCCCGAAAGGAATACTTAAGATTTTAGAATCGTATAATATTGACATGAAAGGAAAGAACGTTGTTCTTGTTGGAAACGGAAAACTCGTTGGAAAACCATTATCTGTAATGCTAAAGAACAGGGGAATTAATCCTGTTGTTTGCAACAGCAAGACTACTAATTTGAAAGAAGAATGCCTCAAAGCTGATATATTGATATCTGCAGCCGGAATTCCTAATATAATAACTTCGGGCATGGTCAAAGAAGGCGCTGTAGTTATTGACGCCGGTACATCTGAATCCAGCGGAAAAATAGTCGGGGATGTAGATTTTGAGCAAGCATCAAAAAAAGCATCTTACATAACTCCTGTTCCTGGCGGCGTTGGGCCTATGACTGTTGCAATGTTAATTGATAATCTTCTAGTCGCAAGAAATTTACAAAATGAACTAATTAATGAAATAACTAATCAGAGGGACAAAAAATGAGTGAGTTTAGAAAAATCAACCTATCAGCTCCATACATTGGAGAGGACGACATCAATGCAGTAGTTGAAGTCCTTAAGACTAATACATTAAGCCTTGGACCAAAGCTTGTCGAGTTCGAGGAGAAATTTGCAGAATACGTCGGAACAAAGTATGCTGTTGCATTGAATTCAGGAACAAGCGCGCTCCATCTTGCTGTAAAAGCCTTAGGCATAGGTCCTGGAGATGAAGTGATTGTTGTTCCGTTCAGTTTTGTAGCGTCAAGCAACTGCGTATTGTTCGAGGGAGCAACTCCAGTATTTGTAGACATCGATCCAGTAACATTTAACATTGATCCAAAAAAAATTGAAGAGAAAATCACTCCAAAAACAAAGGCGATAATTCCTGTTGATATTTTTGGAAAACCTTGCGAGAAAGATGAAATACTTGCAATAGCAAAAAAACATAATCTGCATGTTATAGAAGATACAGCTGAAGCAATCGGAGCCTTGTACAATAACAGGCAAGTCGGAACATTCGGAGATTGCGGTATATTTGCATTTTATCCAAACAAGCAAATGACAACAGGAGAAGGAGGAATGCTTGTTACTAACAATGAAAAAATCTATGAATTATGCAAGAGCTACAGAAATCAGGGAAGAGGAATAACAAGCGACTGGCATACTCATGTTCGGATAGGATACAATTACAGGCTAAGCGATATAAATTGCGCTCTTGGAATATCACAGCTCAAGAAAATCGATAAAATCCTTGATATGAGAACTAAAGTCGCAGAAGAATATACAAAAAGATTAAAAGATGTTCCAGGAATTAAAATCCCTATATTTTCAGATGATAAACATAAAGTATCATGGTTTGTTTACATAATTCAAATTGAAAATGGAAACAGGGAAGATTTCATGAAAGAATTGATCGCAAGAGGCATTGCATGCTCCCCTTATTTCTCTCCAATACATTTGATGAAATTCTACAAGGAAATGGGTTTCAAGGAAGGGGATTATCCTGTATGCGAGAAAATTTCAAAGACGACTCTTGCAATTCCATTCCATACAAATATGAGCATTGAAGATATAGAGTATGTTTGCAAAAATATCGCTGACATCCAAAATAAATTTATGAAATCAAAATCAAAAATAGAATCTAATACTGATAAAGACGAGGAATATATAGTCTGATAATTAAAAATAATTTAGTAAGGTGTATATTATGGGTAACTTAAATATGATTAACTTAGAAACAAAAAATACTGTGAATAATACAGTTAGTGTATCAGCTAATAATGCAACTATTCCAGTTTCAAATTTCTTTGAAGGAAAAGATATCTTAGTGACTGGTGGATGCGGATCTATTGGCTCAGAAATAGTTCGGCAGCTTTTGGCATTCAATCCTAAGAGAATAAGAATATTGGATAACAGCGAGACAGCACATTTCAATTTCAACCAGACTGTCCAATCAGATAAGATACGAAATCTCGTCGGAGATATAAGGGACCGAAACAGGGTAATGAGAGCTGTTGAAGGATGCGACATAATCTTCCATGCAGCAGCATTGAAGCATGTACCTTTCTGCGAATATAATCCGTTTGAGGCAGTAAATACAAACATCATCGGAACGCAGAATTTAATTGACGCTGCAACACATCATAATGTCAAAGTATTAGTCGGGATTTCAACTGACAAGGCTGCAAATCCTATAAGCACTCTTGGAGCAACAAAGCTGATGATGGAGAAATTAATAACTAACAATCCAGGACTTATCGAGTGTAATTTCTGTTGCGTAAGGTTTGGAAACGTTCTAAATTCAGTAGGCTCAATTATCCCGATATTCAAAAAACAAATAGCCCAAGGCGGCCCTGTAACAGTAACTCACAAAGACATGACTAGATTTTTCATGAGCATAGATGACGCTGTAAAACTAGTCCTAAAGAGCGCTCAGATGACAGAGTCAGGAGAAATATTTATTCTAAAGATGGACGCTCTAAAGATAGTTGATCTTGCAGAAGTAATGATACAAGAGCTTGCTCCAAAGCATGGCTTTAAGCCACAAGACATCAAGATAGAATATATCGGAACAAGGCCTGGAGAGAAGACTGATGAGATATTACTAACTCCTGAAGAATCAAACTATGCATTAGAGAAAGAAGATGTATTTGTATTGTATAATTCTATACAGGCACACTATGGGAAGAATCATCTCTCAAGAGATAGATCAGAGAATTCAGAGACCTTAGCAAAACAAAGAGATTACACTTCAAAGAATGCCCCCCTACTTGACAAAGAAACAATCAGGGCTTTGCTTTACGAGAAGAAGATATTGTAAAAATCCTGCTTTAAGGTCATAGACTGCTATGCCATCGGCTAGCGAACCCTCGATACAATAATCCTTTGCGTCTAGACTCGTAGGTGGGAATCGAAAACTACATGTTGTGTGAGCCCGATGGCAATACAAGAGAAATTAGAAACAAGTCTTGTAATTTCTTAAATAATTAATGCCGCGCTCGTACAGATTCTTTAATCGCTGCTCGCAAACGAGTCTAGACGCAAAGGCATATAATTTCCTGAACTCGCTAGGCGGCATTAATTTAGATACATTCTAGAGAAGGCTTATTTCTTTGTTATCTTTCCAAATAATGATCTGATTTCTTCAATTGTTATTGCCTTTAGAACAAGCAGTGATATTGCATAGAATATTCCTGCAATGATGCATGTCGCGATTATTTCTAGAAGTATGTTTGTGTTTATGAGGATTTTGACAAAATATAGGGCGGCAAAGAAAATTGCTGCTGATATAAATGTCTGAAGTATTTTATGGAATCTGATGTTTACTTTATTGTATAAATATATCTGTGACCACAGCATCATTATGAAATAACTAGTCGTGGTTGCTAGGGCGGCGCCATTTATTCCAAGATACGGGATTAATATGATGTTTCCTGCAAGGTTGAATGCTGCAGCAGTTATTGTTATATAAGTTAATATTTTAGGTTTTCCAATGCCGTTAATTACTGAAGAATTTACCTGGAAGATAGTCAAGAAAATTGTTCCAATTGCAAGAACACTCATTGCTGTTGCTCCCATCTCGAATGCCGCTCCAAAAAGAAGCTTCAAGATTAGCCTTGAGAAGAAAAGCATTGCTATTGCAAGAGGCAGAACGACCATCAAGGAATACCTGTATGTTATATTTACGACTGTCTCTAGGCTTTTTTTATCTTTTCTTGTGTGAAGCTCTGATATCAGCGGGAAAAGGACTATCGATATTACTCCGCCAAGATAGCTGACAATCAAGATTGTGGAAATTGTAGCATTGTATATTCCAACTGTTGCAAGAGGAGCAAGGAAAATCAGAACAATTGTATCGATGTATCCTATGACTGTTCCTGATATATTTGATATTGTACTAGGGATTGCAAACCTTGTTATTTTAGAAAATAGCTTCTTGTCAAAATAAGTCAGTCTATGTTTTTGATGTTTCTTTTTAATGTCGCCCTTGCTTGGGCTGCTATAGCAGGAAAGAAACTTCAGTATTGGTTTTGTAAATAGCAAAAGAACAATTATTAACGAGGTAAGATATGCGATCGTCGGTAAAATTGCATTCCTGTTATATCCGA